>NZ_LS483470.1:0-300000 GCF_900478135.1 Leminorella richardii | reverse complement strand
AGACTTCAGATGGTCAAGACCGCCGACGTCATTCACTGCCAGCCAGACCGAGTAGCTGCCGAGAATAGCGATGGCCGGAACGGCAATCACTGACAGAATAGTCAGAGCCGAGATACCGAAGAATATCGTCACAGTCATCAGCAGACCGGAGATGGCAATCAGTATGTTAGCGTCAATCCCCGTTGCCTTGCTGACCGGTATGGCAAACATGGCAACGCCTACGCCAAACCAGCCGACCTGAGTACCGCCTAACAGCAGAGAGGGAAGCCATGAGCCTTTAATACCGAAGGAGTAACGAGCCAGAAGGTGGGTAGAGAGTCCGGTTTTTGCGCCGATGTAACCAAGAAATGCTGTATAAATACCGAGAAGGAGATTACCGAAGAGAACTGCTAAAAAGAAATCGTTATAGGAAAGACCGGTACCGAGCGTGCCGCCGGTCCACATACTGGCTGAAAAAAACGTTAATCCCAACATTACAAACGTCAACGAGATTACGCCTTTCCGCGCCGCCAGGGGGACGGGCCCCTGACTATAATTGTTATCTTGCGACACAATATCTCCTTAGATCCGGGCCAAAAAATTCGCCGCATGATATACACTCCACAGAAGAAAGCAATCGTTTTCGTCTATGTTTTTTTCATAGGACATGCCATAATGATGAAATATAAAGTAATTTTTTTAATGCTAACGGACATTTAATGAAACGCGTTCAGTGGTCTTCAGCTATTTTTTTAACACTCGTTTTCTCAGGGCCATTTAGCTCGTTTTCCGCCCTTGCTGACAGCGGTGAAAGTCGTACCTCTCTAGCTCAAAAGGTTGAGGCAACAACGTTAGAAAATTTTTATCAGATCGACGATAGCCTCTACCGCTCAGGGCAACCCGGCGTAGCGCAAATGAAAGAATTGGAAAAGCGCGGCGTTAAGTCGGTGCTTAATCTCCGAAATTTTCATACCGACAATGATGAAGCTAAGGGCACCTCTCTTGCTCTGTACCACGTACCAATGGAAGCGGGTAGGTTTACTGAACTTCAGGTTATTGAGGCGCTGAAGGTCATTCATCGCGCTCCTAAGCCTGTGCTGGTTCACTGCTGGCACGGCAGCGACAGAACTGGCCTAACAGTCGCAATGTACCGCCTAGTCTTTCAAAACTGGAGCAAAGAGGACGCTATTCAAGAGCTGAAACAGCCCGAGTTTGGCTATCACCAGTGGGCCTATTACAACATTATCCAATACATTGAGAAGGTTGACGTTGATAGCATTCGCCGTCAGGTTATCGGCGAGACCAAATCTGACCAGAAAGCAAAATAGCAGACCTCTAAACGCCAAGCGCCCTGCGGTAGTTACATCGCAGGGCGCTTTATTTTATCGACTAAAACAGCGGGTTCTTAAGGTGCTGGCACAAACCCAACGGCCTGGCTAACCTTGGCCATCGTCTCTCTGGCGCGAGCGCTGGCCTTCTCCGCCCCCTCTTTCATCACGCGCCGAAGGTAGGCCTCATCGTTACGGAAACGATGGTAGCGTTCCTGCAGTTCAGTCAGCATACCGGCAACCGCCTCGGCCGTTTCTGTCTTTAGGTGGCCATACATTTTGCCTTCAAAATGCTGTTCCAGTTCAGCGATATTCTTACCGGTCACACCGGCAAGAATATCCAGCAGGTTAGAGACACCCGCTTTGTTTTCAATATCGTAGCGAACAACAGGCGGCTCGTCAGAGTCGGTTACTGCACGCTTAAGCTTCTTCGTTACTGATTTAGGATCTTCCAGCAGGCCAATCACATTGTTCCGATTCTCATCGGACTTAGACATCTTCTTGGTTGGCTCCAGCAGTGACATAACGCGCGCGCCAGACTTGGGAATAAACGGCTCTGGTACTTTAAAAATATCACCATACAACGCGTTAAAGCGCTGAGCAACGTCGCGGCTCAGTTCAAGGTGTTGCTTTTGGTCTTCACCAACCGGTACCTGATTGGTCTGATACAGCAGAATGTCTGCCGCCATCAGCACTGGGTAGTCAAACAGACCCGCGTTAATATTTTCTGCGTAGCGGCTGGACTTGTCCTTAAACTGTGTCATTCGGCTCAGTTCGCCGAAGTAGGTGTAGCAGTTCAGCACCCAGCTAAGCTGTACGTGCTCTGGCACGTGGGACTGGATAAAAATGGTGCTTTTCTCTGGGTCAATACCGCAGGCCAGATACAGTGCCAGCGTGTCCAACGTTGCTTTACGCAGCTTTTCCGGATCCTGGCGTACCGTAATGGCGTGCAGGTCGACAATGCAGTAAATGCACTCATACTCATCCTGCATGTGAACCCATTGACGCAGAGCTCCCATGTAGTTACCGATAGTCAGTTCGCCGGATGGCTGTGCGCCACTAAATACAATGGGTTTACTCATGATATCGTCCTAATTCACTTTGGTAGTCAACTGCCCAATGGCAGGCAAAAGATCGGCAAACGAATGCAAAACGCGGTCAGGCTGACTCAGCGCGATAGGTTCACCATAGTTATAGCCGTAGGACAGGCCGATCGTAGGGCAGCCCGCCGCCTTTCCGGCCAGAATGTCATTACGGGAATCACCAACGAACACCAGTTCGTCAGACCTAAGCCCAAGCTTTCCTAAAACCAGATACAGCGGTGCAGGATGAGGCTTCTTTTCCACCACATCATCACCACCGATGATAACGCCAAAATAGTCCTGAATGCCCAGTGAGCTCAGAAGCGGACGAACAAACTGCGTCGGCTTATTGGTGACCAGCGCCATTTTCATCCCGTCTTTCGCCAGAGCCGACAGCGTCGATACGACGTTCGGATATAGGCTAGTCCCTGATTCAACGCATTCACTGTAAAATCGATCGAACAAAATACGGGCATTTTCCAGATGAGCCTTACCGTTTTCACCACCGGCCCAGTCGAGCGCACGCATCACCAGCACGTTAGCGCCGTTGCCAATCCAGTGTGCAACCCTCTCCTCACCGGCAGGTGCAAAGCCCAGCGCTTTCAGCGTTGCATCCACAGCGCTGGCTAATCCCGGCAGGCTATTGACCAGCGTCCCGTCAAGATCGAACCCCAGCCCCTTAATACCGGTGAACATGCTCATCGCACAACTCCGGCCAGCTCGCGGCGCATGCTATCGATCACCGTTTTATAGTCTGGCTGGCTAAAAATCGCCGAACCGGCTACAAACATATCGGCTCCGGCCGCTGCGATTTCACCGATGTTCTCAGCCTTCACGCCGCCGTCAACTTCAAGGCGAATGTCCAGACCGCTTTCGTCAATGCGACGACGCACCTGACGCAGCTTTTCGAGGGTTGAAGGAATAAAGGACTGCCCGCCAAAACCTGGGTTCACTGACATAAGCAGAATCACGTCCAGCTTGTCCATCACATAGTCAAGGTAGCTAAGCGACGTTGCCGGATTAAACACCAGCCCGGCCTTACAGCCCTGCTCTTTTATCAGCTGTAGCGTGCGGTCAACGTGTTCGGAGGCTTCTGGGTGAAAAGAGATATAGCTGGCACCCGCTTTGGCAAAGTCTGGCACGAGGCGATCGACAGGCTTAACCATCAAATGCACGTCAATCGGCGCCGTGATGCCATAGTCGCGCAGCGCCTTACACACCATCGGCCCAAAGGTCAGGTTCGGCACGTAGTGGTTGTCCATCACGTCAAAATGGACAACGTCAGCGCCGGCGGCCAACACCTTCGCGGTATCTTCTCCCAGTCGGGCAAAGTCTGCGGACAGTATTGAAGGAGCAATCAGAAAGTTGTTCATTATCTATTCACCCATAAAAATATGTGGATGCTAGCTATACAGCGCCAGCAGCTCGTTAACTTTGGTTCTGCCCGTTACGTTTCGACTGATAGTACGACGGCCTTTTACTACCATCAGCGCCGCTTCACGATACCACTCGCGAGTCAGCTCCGTGTCGTGGTTAGAAATCAGCACCGGAATGCCCTGCTGCTCAGCAACCTCCTGAGCAAGGATCGCCAACGCCTGCTGATCGTAAATGTTGAAGCTGTTTGTATGATAGGCAGTAAAGTTCGCCGTGGCCGACAGCGGCGCATAGGGAGGATCGCAGTATACGACTGATCCCGCCTGCGCTTTTCGCATAGTCTGTTCGTAGTTTTCGCAAAAAAACGTTGCCCGTTTTGCCTTCTCGGCAAAGCAGTACAGCTCCGCTTCAGGAAAATAGGGCTGCTTGTAGCGACCAAACGGCACGTTAAATTCACCGCTAAGGTTATAGCGGCACAGGCCGTTATAGCAGTGGCGATTAAGATAGAGAAAAAGCAACGCTCGACGATAGCGATCCTTGCTTTCATTAAACTCGGTCCGAAGCTTGTAGTAGATCTGCTCCTGATTGTTGTTTTCATCAAACAGCTTGCGTGAATCCTCTACGACCTGATTCACACACTCTTTTACGATATTGTAGAGATTGATTAAATCACTGTTGATGTCTGCCAGAACGTATCTCTCATAGTCCGTATTGAGAAATACCGATCCGGCGCCGACGAACGGCTCAACCAAACATTCACCCTTAGGTAAATATTCCCGAATTTCATCGACCAGCGGATATTTACCGCCGGCCCATTTTAAAAAAGAACGTTTTTTTTTCATGCTGCGAGTTAGCTACTTATACAATTCACAACGGCGTTTTGCACTCTGTTTCAAGCAGCACATTTGCACATATATAATTATTTTTGTTTGAGATCCTGATGCACCTGCTGCATCGATCTTACCCACGGCTTATTCGCCTGTACGTCTTTAGACATTGTCGAGAGTGCGCTTCTGGCTTCAGAAGCCGATGCATAGTTTCCGGTAACCAGAATGAACCAAGGTTTACCGTTGCGCTGTGTCTGATATACCCAGTAATCCTTCATGCCGTTTTTCTTAGCAAAAGAGACCAGAGTGTCAGAGCGCGAAGCACTGCTAACCTGTAGCGTAACGCGATTTGCCGGAATAGAAGCCAGCGCAGAAGCACTGCCCGGTGTTGATGAGCCTTTAGCTACCGGTGGCGCCTTTGGTGCGCTTTCCGTTGCCTTTGGCGCCGTTTTGGTCGGTGCTGATTCAGCAGACTTTGGCTTTGACTGGCCAGAAGTACCGCTAGCGCCGTTCGCTGACGACTCTGGCGCTTTCACCGGTGGCGTTGACGTGTGAGAAGACTGAGTGCCTTCACTTGACGACTGGCCGCCTCCCGCCATCTCAGTTTCTTTCAGGCGATTTAACTGCTCTTGCTGTGCAGAAAGCGCATCCGTAATCTCTCCAGGAATTTCAACGCGCTGCTGGTTAGGCGTTTCCTGAGGAGGAGGAGTTTGCGTTGGTGTACCTGCGACGGGTGGAGGCATAACAGGCGTAGAAGATGACTCTCCCCCTGCCGTAGTCGCTGTGCCGGAGGCAGCACTGCCGTCAGTCGGAGACTGTGTCGGTTGTGATGTTCCTGCGCCCAGATTAACCTCGCGCGGCCCGCTGTTTTGCTGCCCGGGAGGGGAGTTCAGCGCAGAGCTGACAAGATAAATAAGCAGCAGCAGAACCAAGACGCCAATACCGAGCTTGATATGCTGTTTGGATAAGGCAAAACCCCTGCTGGGTTTACTGCGCTCACGCCGAGAACCGCGATCTTCAGCGTCAGGTCTCATTCCGTCAGATTCAAAATTCTCTGGCGCATCGTCTTCGTTTCGCACTTGCCTACCCCCTAACGTTTATCAAACATCGACTCAAACCGCATTGTATAAGGCTGATAAAAACAGCCCATCAGTTATCCTGCTGGCAGTGGCGGATAGCGTCTAAAACTACATCGTGGGCTATACCGCTTACGACGTCAGAACGTCCGATAGCCGTAGGTAATACTAGCCGAAGTTTCCCCGCCAGCGTTTTTTTATCACGCAGCATGTGGGGAATATACGCTTCTGGCGACATCGCATCCGGCCCTTTAGTCGGTAGCCCTGCGCGCGCCAACAGCCGCTTGATACGCTCTATGTCATGAGCAGGGAACATGCCCAACGCTGATGCTGCATGGGCTGCCATAACGGTACCGGCAGCCACCGCCTCACCGTGCAACCAGTTACCATACCCCATTTCGGCCTCAATGGCATGACCAAAAGTATGGCCCAGATTCAGCAGCGCTCGCGCACCGCTTTCACGCTCGTCTTCGGCAACCACCTGCGCTTTTATTTCACAGCAGCGGCGAATGCAGTATCCCATTGCCCTTTCATCCAGCGCCATAAGGTCGTCAACGTGCTCTTCCAGCCATTCAAACAGTTCAGCATCCAGAATAATGCCGTACTTGATAACTTCAGCCATGCCTGACGACAGCTCCCGAGGCGGCAGCGTTTTTAAGCAGTTAAGATCGATCACCACCGACGCGGGCTGATAGAACGCGCCAATCATGTTTTTCCCCAGAGGGTGATTCACCGCTGTCTTGCCCCCTACGGAGGAGTCAACCTGAGACAGCAGTGTCGTCGGTACCTGAATAAAGCGAACGCCGCGCTGGTAGCTGGCAGCCGCAAAACCCGTCAAATCACCAATCACCCCGCCGCCCAGCGCAATCAGCGTTGTATCGCGACCGTGATTGTTTTCAAGCAGTTTAGTGAACACGCGATCCATTACTGACAGCGTCTTATACTGTTCACCGTCAGGCAGGATAAGAGAGTCAATTACAATGCCCTCTGACTCTAGGCGCGATGTTACCGCCGTTAAATAAAGGGGCGCGACAGCATCGTTAGTCACTATCAGCGCTTTATCCCCGGCTTTAAGGGGAGAAAAAGCATCGGCCTGCTGAAACAGCCCGGCGTCAATCGTAATAGGGTAGCTGCGCTCGCCTAAAGTGACCGTTACCTTCTCCATCGTCCGCCTTTTTGTCTATAGGGTTAGATTAAGACCCGCTGATTTGTCAGTAAAATCAGCGATTCTCAATAAGCTGAATGATTTGGTTTGCAACAACCTTTGCGCTTTGATCGTCGGTATGAATCGTGACATCGGCAATCTCTTCATAAAGAGGATTGCGCTCTTTTGCCAGAGTTTCCAGCACGTCTCTAGGCGTATCAACCTGAAGCAGCGGACGCTTCTTATCGCGCTGGGTGCGGGCCAGCTGCTTTTCAATGTTGGTTTCAAGATAGACAACGATACCGCGGGCAGACAGACGATTGCGGGTCTCTTTGGACTTCACAGAGCCACCGCCGGTCGCAAGCACGATGCCCTGCTTTTCGGTCAGTTCGTTAATCACTTTTTCTTCACGATCGCGAAACCCTTCTTCGCCTTCCACATCGAATACCCAGGCTATATCAGCTCCAGTACGGCGTTCAATCTCGTGATCGGAGTCCACAAACTCCATATTAAGCTGTTGAGCCAGCTGACGGCCAATAGTGCTTTTTCCAGCCCCCATTGGACCAATCAGAAAGATATTGCGTTTCTCTGCCATGTTTTTTGGTATTACTAAAGATAATTCGTTAATGACACCCCGCCCAGCAACGCGCCGTCGCCGCGGGAGTTCACCTGAAACCTCATGAGCAATATGTGTGAGATCAGACTGGAAATTATCTCAACACTGCAGATGGTTGGCAATAGGCGGTTTGGCTCCAGCTCGCTTAATTCATCGAGCAGAACTTTAAGAAAATCACCGCAATTGCGTTTTTTACGCTTTCATTTCAGGGTTTCAGAGAGACCCTTGTAAGCCAAATAGTGGCTATCGTCAAATCGGCGTTCATTTTTGTTTATTTTTATTCCGTACTATTTGTCGCCTCAAGCGGCCGCGAATTCACAATTGTTGGCGTAATAAATACCACCAGTTCACGCCGCACATGCTTCTCAGAGTCTCGCTGAAACAGCCGACCCAGCACTGGGGTATCGCCTAAAAGAGGAACCTGCTCTCTGCTTGAAATCCGGCTGCGTTGAAAGATGCCTCCTAGAGCTATCGTTTCTCCGTTCGCTACGATAACCCGCGTTTTGACTTCCTGCGTATCAATCGTCAACACCTCACCACCGTCGCCTTTTTTCAACGCCTTCCCCGGCACGTTTTGACTTATTTGCAAATCGAGCTCCAGCCGCTCGTCAGAGAAAATGCGCGGCGTAACCTCGAGCCCCAGCACCGCCTGTTTAAACTCTATCGACGTTGCCCCGCTTGAACCGCTGGAAACCTCATACGGAATTTCAGTTCCCTGCTTGATGCTCGCGGGCTGCTGGCTCATCGTCATTAAACGGGGGCTGGCAATGATCTCCACACTGTTTTCCGCTTCTAATGCAGAAAGCTCCAACCCAAGAAGCCGCCCGTCAATTCTGGCCAGTTGAAATCCTATCTGCGCAGCGGGTGTGGCTACAGGCAAATTGATATTAAACCGACTGGCAACTCCTGCTCCGTCCGCAAGACCGGTTTCCCCCCATCCCCACTTCACGCCCAGCTCGTCTAATTTTTCACTGCTAATGGTGACAATATGCGCTGTTAATAAAACCTGTGGCTGTGGCACATCAATCTCATCAAGCAAAACCTTAACGGCAGGAACCGTACTCTCCTCAGTTCTTATCAGCAGCGCATTACTTCTGCCGTCTGCAACGGCGCTGCCGCCGTCAGACAGCCCAACACCGCGCTGACTGTTAAGCACTTTTGCCAGTTCGGCAGCATCCGCGTGGCGAACGCGATAGCTAAAGGTAGTCAGTACAGGGGGAGGAAGCAGTACGTCCTCTGGCAGTTCAAGGCGACGAGGAAACACGCTGATAACGTTCCCCTCTCTTTCGGCCTCAAGGCTTCCGGCGTTAAGCACAATCTGCATCGCCTGCTCCCAGGGAACCTCTTCCAGACGCAGGCTGATTTTCCCGTTTACGCCATCCGCTACCACCAAATTCATTCGCCGCACGTCTGCCAGCGCCTGCAAAACTGCGCTGACTGGGGCATCCTGAAACGTTAAAGACACCGGCGGGCTCTCATCTGGCTCCCCGCTCACCACACTAGGGCTGCCGGCAAATACGACGCTGACAGTCGACAAGAGCACAGCGGTAAACAGCATTCTGAGTGTTATCGATATCCATCCCGGCATAAGCTATTTCCCTAATATAATTTCAATCAATGCGTTTGGCCGACAGCGGCTTCTTAGCGAGGGATCGGCCAAAAACTGTGCCGTTCCATCAGCAACCCGCCTCAGCTGCCAGTAAGTTAGCGGCAGTGGCGCTCGCCCATTCAAGGCTAGCCAAGCCCCCTCCGGTACCTGAACCCAGCCCAGCTCCGTTTCACCACTGCGGATCACGCCAGCAAGGCGCCACGTTAAAAGCGCATTCGCCTCTTTCTTCACCTGAGCCTGACAGCGCTGTGACTCTTCCACTTGGAAAGGATCCTGACGCTCGGATTGCCCCAAAAACGGCAGGCACAGCAGAAAAAGAGGCGCGATGCGGTACGTAAAACGCCCCATCGTCATTCAACTTCCTCCCCTAACCTGTATTGCTCCACCGTCAGCATCAGCGTCAGGCCGTCACTCTCTTCCATTGTCAGTTGGTCAATGGCTATCGCGCTGCCCTTCCCTAAGTGCTGAATAAAGTTAAACAGCTGAAAGTAATTCCCCCTCAGGCGGATCTGCCAGCGCTGTGACTGAAAGGGTGGTATCGCCTCATCGGCAAGATGCTTGATATCAATGACCCGGCACTCGCTGCGGTGAGCTGCCGCAATCAGGCTTTGGGCACCTGATGCCAGCGAATCGTATTCACGCAGGCGTAATATTCCACTGGCTATATTCGCCTCAATCAGGCTCAGAGCCGGTAGCTCTCCCAGACGCTGGAGCCGTGCGACATAGCGCGTTTTTGCCTCAGACAGTGACGCTTCCAAAAGCGCCTGTCGTTCCTGTAGGGGAAATAAAAAAGCATAAATACTAACGGCGGCTGTCAGTAATGCTACGGTCAAAGCCGCACTGTGCTGTACCCACTCTGGTGCCGTAATCAAATCGCGCCAGTCGATGTCGTTTCCCCACTTCATTACTGCCGCACCTCGCGCCTTTTACCCTCAAGGATGAAAGCAACCTGCCCGCCACCGGGAACCGAAGCGACTTCTCCCAGCCTAAATCGCCAACTCGGAAGCGACGCCTCAATACGGGACAAGAAGTCGACCACGTCCCCTTCTACCCATCCCTGCCCGTAAACAGTAAGCGCCTCGTTTTGGAAGCTCACTCTTCGTAGCCAAAGCGCCTCAGGCAGTGCGGTTTCAAGTGCAAAAAGCCAGTTTGATACGTCAGCCGCCGCTTGTTGATAGCGTTCAAGATGCGCCACCTTGGCATTCAGATCGTCCAGCGTTTTTTGCAGCGCGATGCCCTTTGCTATATAGGCCTGTATCACCGCGTCTGCGGCCTCAAGCGCCTGCAATACGCGCTCACTCTTGCGATAGTCGTTCTGCTCTAGGCCATACGCCAAGACAACGCCCGCAACGGAACAAAGCACATAGCCGATAGCGATCCCTAGAAGCCGCCTTATCGCCCGCTTTCTTTTTTGTGCTCGCCAGGGGAGAAAGTTCACCTGTAGCGTCATCGGTCGTCCTCACGCATCGCCAGCCCGCAGGCCAACACAAACCGATGAGGCTCCAGAGGCAGCGGCGGATGCGCCTGATGGACAGCCACCAAGGGCGACCACAGCGCGGCATCACTCAGTGGTGCTGATGCCTCAACCTCCCCGCTAAGAAGCATACCTCGTTCAGTGCACCCACTTAGCCGCCGATAGGCTTCCTGCGCCTGCCAAAGAGCGCTGGTTGGCGTATCTGGGTCGTCCTGCAGCTGCTGATAGCGGAACGCGTCACTGAGAGGGGATACCCACATCAGCCGCCCATTCCCACGGTGAAGCAGCAGCGAGTCCCGGTTCACACCGGCCAACATCGCCATAGAACGCAAAACGCAGGGAGCCGCTTCCACAGCATCCGGCACAATTCCAACCTGCGACAGAGCAGATAAAAAAGATGCCATTTCACTGCGCCGGGCGGCGCTGACAACAGCATGAGCGCTTGCTGCATTATCTTCTGAAGGGCGAGAGACAACCCGATAGTCCACTGCCAACTCCTTAGCCGAGAGAGGAAACAGCCGAGTGACGGCATCTTCAATCAGCCACTGCCGGGCAGCGGGGGTATCAACAGTCTCCGGCAGCGGCAAAGTTTGCTGCAAGACAGCGTCTGCGGGCAGCGCCACGCGAAAAGAGACCCGCTCGGGCAATTGACGACGCCACACTCTTAAAGCCTCAAGCACGGGGGGCGACAACAACATACCTGAAGCCACCGCAGACGTTTTACTTTCGGCAGGTGCGGAGCGCCACTGGTACCAGCCTCTCATTTGCCAGCCATAGCGCTGGTAGCACAGAGCCACGGCGTAAAACCCCATGGCGTGAATGTCGATACCTATTTGCCAAACGGCCATCACTCTTACACTCCCTTATTCAGCTGTATTCCGATTTCTTTGCGATCTCGACGCCGCGCCAAACGTAAACGACCGCTGCCGTTCGTTTACTGGGATGACCAACTAAAATGACCTCTTATCTCCGCTCTCGCCGTCTCTCGATCCAAAATGGTCGCAGGCAAGACAGACAAATAGCGTGGGAGTACAGCCTGATACTTCACCGTCACTTCATCTTAATAAAAGAACATATCCACAGCGTCTCATTGGCTTTATACTATCCGGCGATTGTTTATAAACCGCTCAACGCCATCGTTATGGGAATTATCAGGTGAAGTTCGTAAAGTATCTTTTCATCATTGCAATCTGTTGCTTTTTTTTGGGAATTGGCGCGATTTTTGGCCTCTATAAATACCTTGAGCCCGAGTTACCGGACGTCTCAACGTTAAAAGAGGTTCGCCTGCAGACGCCCATGCAGGTATTCAGCGCAGAGGGAGATTTGATTGCTCAATTCGGTGAAAAGCGCCGTATCCCGTTAACGCTTAAACAAATGCCACCGCAGCTCCTGCACGCGTTTCTGGCGACCGAAGACAGCCGCTTCTATGAGCACCACGGGCTGGATCCCATCGGTATCGCTCGCGCTGTCGTGGTAGCTCTCGGCGCAGGTTCTGCTCAGCAGGGCGCGAGTACCATTACTCAGCAGTTGGCAAGAAACTTCTTCCTCAGTCCGGAAAAAACCGTGATTCGAAAGGCGAAAGAGGCATTTCTGGCCATTCGTATCGAACGCTCTCTGACAAAAGACGAAATTCTTGAACTGTATCTGAATAAAATCTATTTGGGTTCACGGGCCTATGGCGTTGGCGCTGCGGCTCAGGTTTACTTTGGTAAAGACGTGAACCAGCTGACGCTCAGTGAAATGGCTATGCTGGCGGGTCTACCAAAGGCACCTTCCAGCTACAACCCTATCAACTACCCTGACAAAGCGTTGATGCGCCGCAACACAGTACTGTTCCGGATGCTGGAAGAGAAATACATTACTCAGCAGGAATACAGCGAAGCGAAAAATGCGCCGCTGGTCGCCAACTATCACGAGCCGGAAATCGCCTTCTCGGCGCCCTATCTGGCAGAGATGGTGCGCCAAGAGATGTTCGATAAGTACGGTGAAAACGCCTATACCGACGGTTACAAGGTGTACACGACGGTTACCCGCGTTTTACAGACGACCGCGACTGACGCCCTGCGCAACAACATCATCCAGTATGACATGCGCCACGGCTACCGCGGCCCGGCTGAGGTTCTCTGGAAGGCAAACGAAACGGCTTGGGAAAAAGATCGGATCGTTGCCGCACTGAAAAAGCTGCCCAACTACGGCCCGCTAACCGCTGCTGTCGTGACTCAAACGGAAGCCCAACAGGCTATCGTTATGCTCGCTAACGGAGAAACACAGGCAGTTCCTTTCTCCGGCATGCGTTGGGCGCGTCCGTTTATTAACGATCGCGCTATGGGAGCCAGCCCGCGTAAAGTGACTGACGCCGTTCAGGTCGGTCAGCAAATCTGGATCCGCAAGAGCAAAGACAACTGGGTGCTGGCACAGGTGCCAAGCGTCAACTCTGCACTGGTTTCATTAGATCCTCATAACGGTGCGGTAAAAGCAGTCGTCGGCGGCTTTGACTTTAACCAGAGCAAGTTCAACCGCGTTACCCAGTCCATTCGCCAGGTCGGCTCAAACATTAAGCCATTCGTCTACGCGGCAGCACTGGATCGCGGCATGACGCTGTCCACCATTTTAACCGACTTGCCGATCAGCATGCCGGTTGGCGGCGGCAAGATTTGGTCACCGAAAAACTCACCGCCGCGCTATGACGGCCCTCTTCGCTTACGCGTAGGGCTAGGCCTGTCCAAGAACGTAATGATTGTTCGCGTGATGCGCGCCATCGGCGTTGACTACACGGCGGACTATTTGCAGCGGTTTGGCTTCCCGGCGCAGAACATCTCTCGCACCGAGTCTCTGGCTCTGGGCGCAGCGTCTTTCACGCCACTGCAGCTGGCTCGCGGATATGCAGTCTTCGCCAACGGCGGATACCTGATTGATCCTTACTTTATTGCCAAGATTGAAACAGACGACGGCAAGCTGCTGTTTGAAGCGCATCCTAAAGTCGCCTGCGGTTTCGACTGCAATATCCCGGTGGTTTACGGAACAACAGAAAAATCTCAAGCGCTGGTTAGCAACACCATTGACTTAAGCAAACATAAAGAGGAAATGGCAGCCGCAGAGGAAGCTAACGCAAACGCTGAGGCAACCACTAACTCTGGAGAAGAGAGCGAGGAAGAAGTCGATCAGGTGACAGAAAATGCCCTTAACGACATATCTCCGGTTATTGACCTCAAGGCGCCTTCTTTTGGTCAGCCTCAGGCAACCGAAGCCGATCCTTATGCACCGCACGTTATTAGCTCAGATCTGGCCTTCCTGATGCAGGACGCGCTAAAAAGCAATATTGCCGGTGAAGCTGGCGGTGGCTGGAACGGCACCGGCTGGAGAGCGGCAAGAGATCTGAAGCGTCCTGACATTGGCGGTAAAACCGGTACAACCAACGGCTCGAAAGACGCCTGGTTCTCCGGCTTCGGCCCATCAACTGTCACCTCTGTCTGGATCGGCTTTGACGATCACCGCCGCAGCCTTGGCCGTGGCGAAGCCGGTGCGCAAAGCGCACAGCCAGCCTGGATTGACTTTATGAGAGCTGCCCTCGACGGATTACCGATAAAGAAAACGCCTGCGCCAAACGGTGTTATCAGCGTGACTATCGATATGTCCACGGGTCAGCTTCCCAGCAGCGGAAGGACGAAGTCTGAATACTTTATTAAAGGGACTGAACCAACTAGCCGCGCCTACTCCGAAATTGGCACAACGGTAACAGACAGCGGCGGTAATTCGCACGAGCTGTTCTAGTTGTCTACTCTCGCGCTGGGGCACATTTTGCTGCCCCAGCGCGCATTAAACATTTCTCCGTCTTTGCCTCACTTCCCTCTTCTCTCTTTATTTTTTCTTTGATGGCACTTGTTTGACGGTACTTATTTGATGGCACTCGCCTGAATTTAAATTCACAAATGATTTGTTATTCAATTTGTTGTGCTAAGAGAGTAGTATCGTCTTACCCCTCAATAACGCGGCCTTGCCTATATTGACTATGTTGACCAAATACTCAGCGCTCATTTTTGATATGGATGGAACCCTGTTCGATACTGAGCCTTTGCACCGTAAAGCGTGGTTAGAAACGTTCTCAGATGAAAGCATCAGCGTGACGGAAGAAGAGCTCATTCAATTTAACGGTTCCGCTCCGTGGGAAGTCGCCAGAAAGATCCTTGCTCTCAAGGAGGTTAACGCCGATCCGCTTTATCTGGCTGAGCGGAAAAGGGTGCGAGTCGACAGTCTGCTAAAAACCGAAGAGGTTAGACTTCTTCCCGCGATGGAGATTGCACAGCTGTGGTGTGGAAAGCTACCTTTTGCGCTCGGTACCGGTAGCGAACGTTCAACGGTGGAGGTGCTGCTAAATAGATTTAATCTGTCGGCGATGTTCCACACTGTCGTTTCTGCCGACAGGGTAAAACGACACAAGCCAGCGCCGGATACCTTTCTGCTCTGCGCGAAAGAGATGAACGTCCCTGCCGCGCGCTGCCTTGTCTTTGAGGATTCAACGTTCGGCATTGCTGCAGCAAACGCTGCCGAAATGGACGTTATTGACGTCAATACGCTAAGCCGCACCATCTGACGGCTTAAGCCTAACGTACCGACTGTTATGATATGGGGTAACTTTCCTGAGCCACAAACGCTGCGCAAAGCGCCCGTAGAGTGCGCCTCAGGAAAGATTTGAGGATTTACTTTTTCACCATCTCTATCGCCTGTCGGGTGATAGCCTCGCTATCGATGCCGTGATAGTCGCGTAAAAACGCCCTATCGGCCGCGGCCGCGTATTGACCGTCCAAAATACCCAGCCGTTTCAATGTGGTAGAAATTCCATTTTCCGCAATCACCTCAGCCACAAGGCTACCCAATCCGCCGTTGACGTTATGCTCTTCTACCGTAATAACCGCCTTACAGCCCGATAGAGCCTTTGCTAATGCCTTTGTATCGCAGGGGCGAATAGACGGCACGCTAACCACTCTGGCTTCGAGACCGGCATCAGCCAGCGCTGAGGCCGCATCCACAATTTCGTGAACCGTCGAGCCCATCGCCACCAAAACAATGTCGTTACCTTCGCGCAGCACGTTTATTGCACCGGGTTTAAACCGATAATTTTCGTCATACAGCTCAGGAAGCGCTTTACCATCCATCCGGATATAAACTGGCCCCTCATAGGCCAGCGCGTATTCAATAATTTGTTTGCACTCACGGGGAGAGGACGGCGCAAAGATCTGAATATTGCCAAATCCCCGCATCACCGAGATATCGTCAATAGAGTGGTGAGTGCTCGCCAGCGGCCCGTAGCTTGCACCAGAATTCAGGCCAAACAGCTTTACGTTAGTATTATTGTAGCAAACGTCCACCTTGATCTGTTCATTAGCGCGAGAAATCAGGAATGGCGCGGCGTTACAGGTCACGGCCACTTTCCCTCCCAGTGCCAGGCCGGCCGCTACCCCGACCATATTTTGCTCAGCAATGCCGACGTTCACCAGTCTGTCGGGGAACTTCTTCATAAATGGCGCAATTTTGGCGGTTGACGTTGAATCAGCAACGACGGGAACCACATCAACACCGCTATCCACGGCGTCAATAAACGCCTGTACCATTACGTTTGCCAGATGCTCTGCATTACTCATCTTTCAGTTCCTCCATCGCCAGTTCAATCTCTTCGCCTTTCGGCACTCGGTGATGCCATTCGGGTTTTCCCTGTATAAAAGACACGCCTGCCCCTTTGGTGGTATGGGCAATGATGACGTTTGGTCGGCCTTCCTGCTTTAGCCCTTCCAACGCAGCAACGACGGACGCCATGCTGTTGCCTTCACACTCCGTAACCTGCATACCAAAAGCCCGCCATTTATCGGCCAGAGGATCGGTATTCATGATATCTTTCGTCAGCCCGGCGAGCTGTAACCCGTTCTTGTCGTTGATAATAATAAGATTATCCAGACCGAAATGAGCGGCAGCCAGCGCGGCCTCCCAGTTGCTCCCCTCGGCCAGTTCACCGTCTCCGGTGATAAGAAATATGCGGCGCTTGCTGTGGTTTTTCTTCGCCGCCAGCGCCAGACCGACCGCCACGGGAAGGCCATGCCCCAAAGCGCCGGTATTTAGCTCAACGCCCGGGGTCTTTTGCCGAACGGGGTGACCGGGAAGGTGGGAGTTCGCATGCTGATAGGTTGGCAGCCAGTCAAGAGGGATAAAGCCAGCTTCCGCCAGTACGCAGTAATAGCAGCCAACAGCGTGCCCTTTAGACTGGATATAGATATCTCGTTCACCGTCGTCAATACCGTCCGGCGACACGTTTAATATTCTGAAATACAGTGCGGTAATCAGCTCAACCTGAGAGAGGTCGGCACCGGTATGCCCACCAGCCGGACTCCCGGCGTTAAGCTTGATGATATGGCGCCGCACGGCGCGTGCCTTTTGTTCCAACTTGCCAATGTCATAACTGTAGGGATTCATTTAACACCTCTTAATTCCATCTCATGATTGAATTTTATTTCATGATTGAATTTTTATTCCATAGGGTAAAAAAAAGAGCAAAATGCCAGCGCACTACCTACCAATACTCGGTACCATATCCGTTCGTCGATTCTATTCTCGACATCCTTCTACCTACATGGCCTTTTGTCCATTTGAAGGAATGCTTTAGAATATATATTCATATTTGAACTTTTATTCAATTATGGACTGCTATGACATTTTTTGTCCAGTGCTGATTTTAAGGATTCACGAAAGTTTTAGTCTCATCACACTTAAACTCGCGACTTTTTCGCGTATCATTAACCCTATGCAATCGACTCTTTGGGAATGTTTATGGCTAAGCAGGATGAACAACGACTACTGGTTAAAATCGCCAATCTCTACTACTTAGAAGGGCGTAAACAGTCGGATATCGCCCAGCTGCTCTCTCTTTCGCAGTCTTTTGTCTCTCGGGCTATTTCCCGATGCCAAAAAGAGGGCGTGGTAAAAATCAGCGTTATCCAACCGTCTAACATCTTCCTGAATCTCGAAAAGGGTCTAGAAGAGCGCTACGGATTAAAACAGGCAATCGTGGTCGATACCGAAGAGGATGCCTCTGAGCACACTATCAAGAGAGCCATTGGTTCAGCGGCTGCCCACTATCTGGAAACTCGCCTGAGGCCAAAAGATTTGGTCGGCGTTTCATCCTGGAGCACAACCATCCGTGCGATGGTTGATGAAGTTCACACTCAAAATTTGAAGGCCAGCGGGGTGATCCAACTGCTGGGGGGCGTTGGCCCTAACGGCAACGTTCAGGCCACAATTTTGACCCAAACCTTGGCACAGCGGCTGAACTGCGAGTCGTGGCTGCTCCCCTCACAAAGCATTGAAGGCTCCACAGAAGAAAAAAACCGCCTAATTGCCAGCAAAGACGTCTCGGACGTCATATCACGCTTTGACGATGTGGATATTGCCATCGTTGGAATTGGCATTCTGGAACCCTCTCAGCTGCTCAAAACGTCCGGCAACTACTATCACGAAGACATGCTCAACGTTCTGGCTTCGCGCGGTGCCGTCGGCGATATCTGCCTGCATTACTACGACAAAGAAGGTCGGGCAGTGCTGCAAGAGGATGAAGATCCCGTTATCGGCATGGATCTCGATAAAATCAGAAAGTGTCCGAACGTTGTGGCGCTAGCCGGCGGTATCGAAAAGATCGCCGCCATAAAAGGCGCGTTAACCGGAAAATACATCGATATTCTCATCACCGACTACCCGACTGCTAGAATGTTGGTCAAAGAGTAACCTCCTTTCGAATGTATCACTTCGTCATCTATGCGTGTGCCGCATAGATGACGAAAGAAATAATTTCTTATTTTTCATTATATTATTTATATATCATCGATTCTCCTCAACCCTATCTTCAGCTCCTCCCCTTTTTGATAAATGTGATAGTTAGCACAAATGACGATTTTGACAGTGGCTCATCGTCAATAATCTGGTTATGGTATTAAATATATAATCAACATCGAATATATATTCACTGATAAAAAACCATTCCGCTCCACACAACGGTTATGTGTCATTCTGGAGGCCAACTATGTCGGCAACAAAAGAGATCGTTATTGCTCTGGACGAAGGTACAACCAACGCAAAAGCCGTCGCTCTGGACGGAAAAGGACGCGTAATAGCGAAATTCTCTCACCCGTTGTCGATTCAAACTCCTCGTGCAGGCTGGGTAGAACAGTCTGGTGAAGCGCTGATCGACGCCTCCATTGATATGATTGCAAAAGCCATCGCCCACGTCGGTGCAGAAAACGTCGCGGCGCTGGCTATCAGTAACCAGCGGGAAACCGCCGTAGGCTGGTATCGCAATAGCGGCACCCCCCTAAATTCAGCGATTACCTGGCAGTGCTCACGCACAGCGGACGTTTGCGAAAGAATACGCCGCAGCGATCTGGAAAAAACCATCAAAACTGCCACTGGGCTTCCCGTCGCACCGCTGTTTTCCGGTTCAAAAATGCGCTGGCTGTTGGAGTCAGTTCCAAACGGGCCCGCGCTCGCCGAACAGGGAGAGATCTGCCTAGGCACCGTCGACAGCTGGCTGCTGTGGAACTTCACTCAGGGAGAGTCATTCTTCTGTGACTACTCTAACGCGGCGCGCACTCAGCTGTTCAACTTAAACGACGGTGACTGGGATGACACCATGCTGAATATTTTCCAGATCCCTCGCATGGCACTGCCTGACGTCAAGCCCTCTAGCGGGCTATTCGGCTACACCAAGGGGCTAAAAGGCATTCCTGACGGACTCCCCATCATGTCAATGATCGGCGACTCCCATGCCGCGCTGTTTGGCCACGCTCTTGGCGAAGCAGGCTGTGTGAAAGCCACTTACGGGACAGGATCTTCGGTCATGGCTCCGGTCAAATCCGCACAGTGCGATATTCCATCCCTCGCTACCACTATCGCCTGGCATGACGGCGAGCAGACCGTTTACGCGCTGGAGGGAAATATTCCCCACACTGGCGACGCCGTCGCCTGGATGGCTGACTGCACAGGGCTTAGCGGGCTTCCTTCAAAAGAGCTGGAACAAGAGCTTAACGCCCTTCCCGCCTCCGTAGAGTCGACGCTGGGAGTCTACTTTGTTCCCGCACTAACCGGATTAGGGGCTCCCTGGTGGGATGAAAATGCCCGTGGCGTCATCTGTGGCTTAAGCCGAGGCGTAGAGCGCGCCCACCTGATCCGTGCCGCGCTGGAGTCCATCACCTATCAAATTGCCGACGTCATTGAGGCCATGCGCGAACATGACGATTTCACGCTAACGGCCCTGATGGTAGACGGTGGGCCAACCAAAAACGACTGGCTTATGCAGTATCAGGCTGACCTGCTCGGATGCCCGGTTATGCGCAGCGATATTCCAGAACTCTCCGCCATCGGCGCAGGGCTATTGGCAAGAAAAGCCATTGGGCACATGTCCCTTGATGACATGAAAGCCTACCTCGCCGACCACGGTGAGTTTCACCCCGATATGGAGCGGCACCAGCGTCTGCAAACGCGCTGGCATGAATGGCGAAACGCCGTTGAAAGAACGCTCTGGCGCCAGTAAACGCCGATAAAGAATCTATGTCTTGACGTTCACCCTATGTCACTGCGGCCCGGTTATACCGCATAAAAATGTAATAAGGAGACTTCGGAAACAAAAAAAGACATTCACTGTTACCCCATCGCCCCACACTTCCGCCGCTTCCCGCGGGAATGAGGAAAAGCGATATGGCAAGACTGTCGGCGGCACTGCGTCAGCCTGACAGTAGGTTACACCCTACGTTGTTTCACTGTATCCGACCATAACAATAGAGAGAACCTCGACATGAAATTACGTTTACACCTGTTAGCCGCTGCAACGCTCAGTGTCCTGTCTCTGGCAGGCCATGCGGCAGAAAAAGGCACCATTATGATTATGGTGAACTCCCTCGATAACCCCTACTACGCCTCTGAAGCAAAAGGCGCTAGCCAAAAGGCCCAAGAACTGGGCTATCAGACCTCGGTGCTGTCTCACGGGGAAGATGTCAAAAAGCAGAATGAGCTAATCGACGCCGCCATTGGGAAAAAAGTCCAAGGGATCATTTTGGATAACGCGGACTCCACCGCCAGCGTCGCGGCGATAAAAAAGGCCTCAGACGCGGGTATCCCAGTCGTTCTGATTAACCGCGAAATCCCAGTCGATGACGTGGCTCTGGTACAGATAACCCACAATAACTTCCAGGCGGGCTCAGAAGTTGCCAACGTGTTTGTCGAAAAAATGGCCGAGAAGGGTAAATACGCAGAGCTGACCTGTAACCTCGCCGATAACAACTGCGTGACGCGTTCCAAGTCTTTCCATCAGGTCATTGACCAGTATCCAGACATGGTCAGTATCGCCAAACAGGATGCCAAAGGCACTCTGATCGATGGCAAACGCATTATGGACAGCATCTTACAGGCTCACCCTGACGTGAAAGGCGTTATCTGCGGCAATGGCCCAGTCGCACTGGGCGCTATCGCCGCTCTGAAGGCCGCTGGGCGCAATGACGTTGTGGTTGTCGGTATCGACGGCAGCAACGACGAGCGGGATGCGGTTAAGGCCGGTTCCCTGCAGGCAACGGTAATGCTACAGGCTCAGGCCATCGCGGCTCAGGGCGTTAGCGACCTCGATAACTTCCTGCAAAAAGGTCAAAAACCGCCAAAGCAGCGTGTCATGTTCCGCGGCATTCTGATTAATCAGGACAACGCCAGCAAAGTACAAGATTTCAATATTCAGCCTTAATACCGAGCTGCCGCGCCCCTTCGGGGGCGCAAAGGAGAGTGTTATGTCCCAAAAGATATGGCTGACGTTAATCATTTTGGGATTAGGAGGATGCCGCATCGTCTCGGAACAAGAGCTTGCGGACTTAAAGTCACCGCCTAATCCACACATGACAAATATTGAACAAGTCTGGCAGCAGAAGCTGGTTCCACAGGTTATACGCGACGCCCATCCTGCCGCTGAACTATTAGCCAAACTGCGCGCCGCGCCTGACTTCGATACCGCCTGCCAAACCTTTGGATATCGTTCACAGGACGAAAATCCCTGCGTATTTTTTGTAGAAATATCAGGCAGCGTTGAAAAAATCGACACCACGTCCCGCAACGGGAAAATGACTATTTTGGATAAAAGCGGCTCAAACGTCGTTATCCAGATTGGGCCAACGATTCGCGGTACCCAGCTGAGGGATGGCTTTAAAGGCGCCAGCTATCAGGATTTTAACGATCAGGTGCTGTTTGGCGACTATGGCCGCGCAATCAACGATCTTGCCGTTGAAACGGTACAAAAGGCTGCACTGCAAAACGGTGAGATTCGGCAAGTCTACGGCGTCTTCTCCACGTGGGATATCCCCGAAACGATACCTGAAATCACCCCAGTACAGCTAACGCGGCTGGAGGAACAGCAATGATGGCGCAGCAAGAACGCCCGCAGGCCTCTGGAACAGAGTCGGACGTTATTATTGAAACGCGTGACGTCTCGCGTGTCTACCCCGGCGTTATCGCCTTGGATCAGGTGAATTACCGCGTCTACCGCAATAAGGTCAACGTTCTTATCGGCGAAAACGGTGCGGGTAAGTCCACCATGATGAAAATGCTGGCTGGTGTAGAGTCACCGTCGTCCGGACAAATCTTGCTGGATGGCAAGCCCGTTACCCTTGGCTCAACGCATCAGGCGGAAAAGCACGGTATAAGCATCATCTTCCAAGAACTAAACCTGTTTCCCAACATGAACGTGATGGACAACATTTTTATTGCCAACGAGTTTTTCCAGCGGGGCAGAATTGACGAGGCGTACCAGTACGAGCTGGCGAAATCGCTGCTTGAGCGGCTGGATCTGGACGTAGACCCCATGACTCCGCTAGGAGAGCTGGGGATTGGTCACCAGCAGCTGGTCGAGATCGCCCGCGCGCTGTCAAAAGACAGTCGAGTGCTGATCATGGATGAACCCACTTCCGCTCTGAGTCAGTCAGAGGTCAAGGTTCTGTTCAACGTCATCGCCCAGCTAAAGCGCCGCGGCGTCACCATTATCTATATTTCCCATCGGCTGGAAGAGCTGATGGAGATAGGGGATCACATCACTATCTTTCGCGACGGGCGCTTTATCTGCGAGCGAGAAGTCAGCGATGCCAGCATCCCCTGGATCATCGAGCAGATGGTCGGCGACAAAAAGAAACATTTTGAGTACCAGCCCGCCCCGCAGGGAAAAAGCGTGCTGCAGGTCGATGGCCTGACGGCACTGCATCAAAGCGGCGGCTATAAGCTCAACAACGTCTCATTCAGCCTTAAAAAAGGTGAAGTGATCGGCATTTATGGCCTTTTAGGCGCCGGGCGCACCGAACTGTTCAAGGGACTGATCGGCCTGATGCCCTGCCAAACGGGCAGCGTCAGACTAAATGATGAACCACTCGAAAAGGCAGACTTTCAAACTCGGCTGAAAAAAGGCCTCGCTCTGGTTCCTGAAGACCGGCAGGGAGAAGGCGTGATTCAGATGATGTCGATCAAATCGAATATGACGCTCTCAAATATCAGCCTACAGGGCTTTCGGCGCGCCTGGAAATGGCTCAACCCGAGTAAAGAAAGTACCAGCGTGAATGACATGATCAAACAGCTGGCCATTAAAGTCAGCGACAGCGAGCTGCCTATTACTTCTCTTAGCGGGGGTAACCAGCAAAAGGTCGTGCTGGGTAAGGCGTTGATGACCCAGCCACAGGTCGTTTTGCTGGACGAGCCAACGCGAGGCATTGATGTCGGTGCAAAAACAGACGTCTACCACCTGATCGGGCGCATGGCTCATCAGGGGCTTGCGGTGATGTTTTCCTCATCAGAGCTAGATGAGGTCATGGCGCTGGCCGATCGCATTCTGGTCATGGCCGATGGGCGTATTGCCGCCGACCTTCCTCGAAGCGAGGCGACCCGTGAAATGTTAATTACTGCTTCCACTCCACAAGATTAATCAGGCTGGATCTCATTATGAACCAACACTATATGATCTATATGTACCTACTGAAGGCCAGAACGTTTATCGCCCTTCTGTTCGTCATCGCTTTCTTTAGCCTGATGGTCCCGAATTTTCTGACCCTATCAAACCTGCTCATCATGACTCAGCACGTTGCCATTACTGGGCTGTTGGCCATTGGCATGACGCTGGTGATACTGACGGGCGGCATCGACCTCTCTGTCGGCGCGGTTGCCGGGATTTGCGGCATGATCGCGGGGGCGCTGCTGACAAACGGTATCCCCCTGTGGAACGGCAGCATTATCTTTTTCAACGTGCCTGAAGTGCTGCTGTTCGTTGCTATCTGCGGCATTCTAATAGGTTTTGTTAACGGCACTATCATTACGCGCTTTGGCGTAGCCCCCTTTATTTGCACGCTGGGCATCATGTATGTCGCCAGAGGTTCTTCTCTGCTGTTCAACAACGGCAGTACCTATGCCAACCTCAACGGTCTGGAGGCACTGGGTAATACTGGTTTCGCCACGCTTGGCTCAGGTACCCTACTCGGCGTCTATATACCCATTTGGCTTATGCTGGCGTTTCTGCTCATCGGCTTCTGGTTAACCACAAAAACTCCGCTGGGTCGCTATATCTACGCTATCGGCGGCAATGAATCCGCCGCACGACTGGCTGGCGTCCCTATTATCAAAGTGAAGATTTTTGTCTATGCCTTCTCAGGCCTCTGCTCGGCGATGGTCGGCCTGATCGTAGCCTCACAGCTTCAAACCGCCCACCCCATGACCGGCAATATGTTCGAAATGGACGCCATCGGCGCCACGGTGCTTGGCGGAACGGCGCTGGCCGGCGGTCGCGGGCGGGTTGCAGGCTCAATCATCGGCGCTTTCGTCATCGTCTTTCTGGCGGACGGTATGGTCATGATGGGCGTCAGCGACTTCTGGCAAATGGTCATTAAAGGTCTGGTCATTATCTCTGCCGTCATCGTGGATCAGTTCCAGCAGCGCTTACAGAGCCGGGTAATTCTGATGCGCCGCCATGAAGAGAAGCTGGCCGCATCGCCAGTAGCACAGTCATCGTAATACTTCGTTTTGCCTGAAAAGGCAGCCAAAGGAGAAAAAAATGCAGCGAGATTTTCATCAAAAAACGGTTGTCATCACGGGAGCCTGTCGAGGCATTGGCGCAGGCATTGCTGAACGCTTTGCCCGCGACGGTGCAAATTTAGTGATGACGTCAAACTCAGAGCGCGTCCACGAAACGGCACAGGCGCTGCGTCAGCGCTATGGTACAGACATCCTGTCACTGGTGACTGACGTCACCGACGAACAGCAGGTACAAAGTCTGTATGAACAGGCAGCGGCTCGATTCGGAACCATTGACGTGTCAGTACAAAACGCCGGCGTCATCACCATTGACTATTTTGACCGTATGCCCAAGGCGGACTTTGAAAAAGTTCTGGCGGTCAACACCACCGGCGTATGGCTGTGCTGCCGTGAAGCCGCTAAGTATATGGTCAAACAAAATCACGGCTGTCTTATCAACACCTCTTCTGGGCAAGGTCGTCAGGGCTTTATTTATACCCCTCACTACGCTGCCAGCAAAATGGGCGTTATTGGCATTACCCAAAGTCTGGCTCACGAGCTCGCACCGTGGAACATCACCGTTAACGCCTTCTGTCCAGGCATTATTGAAAGTGAAATGTGGGACTATAACGATCGCGTTTGGGGTGAAATCCTCAGCACGGACAGCAAGCGCTACGGCAAAGGCGAGCTGATGGCCGAGTGGGTTGAAGGCATTCCATTAAAGCGTGCCGGGCAGCCTGAAGACGTCGCAGGGCTGGTCGCTTTCCTTGCATCAAACGATGCTCGCTACATTACAGGACAAACGATCAACGTCGATGGCGGATTAATCATGTCATAGCGCTCTCATCTGCCAGAGCGTCACAGTCTTGATTCAGCTATAGCGCAGCATTAAAGCATTAAGGGAAGCCATAACATGATCGCAAAAAATTTTTCTCAAACGTTATTTAGCCTGAAAGATCGCGTTGCGTTTGTCACGGGAGCAGGCAGCGGCATCGGCCAAACGATCGCCTACGGCCTAGCCAGTGCGGGGGCAAGCGTCGTGTGTTTTGACCTACAGGAAGAGGGTCTGCACGAAACCGTTAAGAATATACAGAGTATCGGCGGGCAGGCCGTTCTATTTAGCGGTGACGTCCGCCGGTTTAGCGATCTCCAGAACGGCGTTGCGCTGGCAAAAAGCCAGTTCGGTCGTCTTGACGTCGCCGTTAACGCCGCAGGCATCGCCAACGCCAATCCGGCATTAGAGATGGAGGCCGAACAGTGGCAGCGCGTTATCGACATCAACCTGACAGGGGTATGGAATTCCTGTAAGGCCGAGGCGGCTCTGATGGCGGAATGCGGTGGAGGCTCGATTATCAATATCGCCTCAATGTCTGGCGTGATTATCAATCGCGGATTGGAGCAGGCGCACTACAACTGTTCCAAAGCTGGCGTCATTCATTTAACCAAAAGCCTGGCGATGGAGTGGGTGGAGAAAAACATTCGCGTAAACGCCATCAGCCCCGGATACACCGCCACGCCGATGAACACCCGACCGGAAATGGTTCATCAAACCAAAGAGTTTGAAGAGCAGACGCCAATGCAGCGCATGGCTAGGGTAGAAGAGATGGCAGGCCCGGCGATCTTTCTGGCAAGCGATGCCGCATCGTTTTGCACCGGCGTTGATCTGATTGTCGATGGAGGTTTTGTCTGCTGGTAAGGTGCACCTACCGTTAACACGCAAAGGCCGCCGAAACTGGCGGCCTTTTCTCTTGGCGCTTACAGTTGCCCGTCGCGCTGCTGAAGATACTCTCTGGCAAGAAACATGGCGCTAACGTTACGGGACTCATTGAAGTCTTTTGCCTGTAGCAGAGACATCATGTCAGCCTTCGGCCAGGGAACCAGTGTCAGCGGCTCGGGCTCATCCCCTTCCAGCTTTTGAGGGTATAAATCCTCTGCCAACACAATACACATAGTGCTGGCAAAGTAAGTTGGCGCCATTGTCAGCTCAGCCAGAACGGTTAATTTTTTTGCGCCAAAGCCCACTTCTTCCATCAGCTCGCGGTTGGCGGCGGCAATAACGTCCTCTTCCGGCTCTACCAGCCCTTTAGGGAAGCCCAGCTCGTAGTCTTCAATCGCTACAGCGTATTCGCGGATCAGTAAAATATCGCTGCCGCTAACAGGCACAATCATAACGGCCTTGTGCCCTTTGGGGAGCAGACGTTCATATACTCTGTTTTCACCATTGCTGAAGGCCAGCTCGACAGACTGCACGTGAAACAGCCGCGACTTGGCAACGGTTTCAACGTTTAATATTTTGGGTTTCTGCTGAGCCTTGTCCATTCTGTCGACCTCAAAGCGTATGAGCGCTGTAATCAATATGTTGCCATTTTATTATATTTTTCACGAATAATCTTCACTCTCTCTTGTACTAACGCGATAAAGCCGCTTCAGAAAACGTTACGATCTTTGTATTCTGAGCTATAGAGATTTACTATAGACTGACTCTTTGGCAGGGATAGGAATCTCCTTGTTTCTCTCTATACACAGCATCACGCACAACGCCTTGACGAGCGCCCATTGGATGGCGCGGCAGAAACGGTATTCAGTACAAAACGATACAATGCGCGATCGAAACAGTAAGATGACGAATGAGAACTTTTCATGTTGAACAATAGCGATATCGGCATCTTCACGTTATCACTGCTGATCGCACTCATAATGCTGTTCGGGATCGTCCTTTATCGGTGGGCGATGCGTCGGCGTATGGCTCGTCTTCGCGCCACAGATAACCATCTGCCCTTTGTCCATAACAGCACGAGGAAGCTCTCTGCTGAAGAAAGCGCGGCGCTTACTGAATATCTGGAATATCTGGAAAGTCAGGTTTCGGACAATGCCCTTCGCGAAACCATCAAGGCTTCACTGACACCCTACAGTGATAGTGTATACACTTTTGAAGCGCCTATAACGTCGCTACCTGATGAAAAAAACTCCGGCAAGCACCGCCACTACGTTCACGGCATAGAGATATATATTGAGCCGGAATGGAGCGACTACATAAAAGGCGTTAATCAAATTGAGCTGGTAAAAACGCAGACAACGCCGTTCATCCTCACGCTGAATGGCCATGAACTGGTCGATTTTATACATTTAAAGCGCTCTACCGGCGAACATGATGGCTCCGAGCATCACTCTATTCACAAAAAAAATGACGGTAACGAAAACGTCGAGCTTATCAGGCTAAGAAAAGAGACAGAGGCGGAGTCCGCGCTTCGGCCTAAGAAAAAGCTGCTCGCCTCGCTGATTGTTGCCGCGTCCGGCTGGCTCTTTTTCTGTAGTCTAGTGAGCCCTATTGAGCTTCTGCCGTGGCTGGTGATCGTTGCCGTGCTGACGCTTTGCGTCGGCCTGTGGTACATGTTTCGCCACACGCCAAAGCCTCCTCAGTACAATATTCACTGCCTGCGGGGCGTTCCCAAACGCTGGGGGCTATTTGGTGAATCGGACAGCGGACTGCTCACTAACATTTCCGTCGGCACCATTGATTTAGTGTATCCTCAGTACTGGCAGCCCTACGTTGGCTACGATCTGGACCACAAAACCAACATTGATATTTATCTCAATCGATACGTTGTCAAACAGGGAAAGTTTCTTTCGCTGCACAATGAGTCCACGCTTTTTCCTCTCTACCACTGGGGAAAGAATCTGGTTTTGGCGGCTTCCTCCCTGCTAGTCATTTTACTCCTGCTTTCAGCTATTCCGTTAAAGCTGCCGCTGGAGTTAACCAAAGCCTGGTTTAAAAACCCAGCCAGTCTCAGTGTCAGTTCCCCAGAAGAGCTTCAGGCAGCAAACGTTAAAATTGGCGATCACCTAACGATTAGGGGCAGCGGCATGTGCAGCCTGCCGTCAGTCTATCGCAGTGAAGCTATCTATCCGTTTATGCCGTTTGACTGCACCCAGATGTACTGGGGTGCCAGCGATCTGCCAGAGCTGCCGTCGTCAGAAGTGATTGAGAATGCGATAGAGCTGCTGTATACCGTTGACCACCAGCTTAATCCTCTCAATAATCTGGAAGATCGCAACCACCCCGAGCTGGCAAAAAGCGCAGAGCGGTCAGGTATGACGCTAATGGAAGACTTCCCGGATATCGTGATAAAAACGGATAAGCTGTGTAAAGATCCCGATGACTGCCGACGCTTGAAAGCCTCGCTGCTTTCTCTGGCGAATGAAAAAGAGTGGCGCGAGCTGGTAAAAAAATCGCATCAGCACCCGGAACAGCATTTAGACCTGTTCGTTCGACCGGCGATTGCTGACACTCTGCGCGCGCAGGTGAACACGCTAGTTTCAACGTTCTTCTATAGCCAGACTCACCAGGCTGCTCAGGCGCTCTACAATAAACCAACGGGCGGGTTCTACCTGCTTAGCGATAACAATCAAAAGCAGATGCTGAGCAAAGAAGAAATCTCATCGCTGCTTAACCCTGACCTGCCGCCGGATTCGCTCTACAACAATACCGCTATCAAACAGTGGTTCGAACTTAAGCGCCTTTCCAGCAGGCTTATGAACGTTCCGTTCACCGCCAGCGGCATCGTGATCGGCATTGAACCAATAGAAAACCAGACGATGCAAATCACACTGCATAGCGAATCCAGCCTGATTTCCTTCTGGCGCTATCTCGGTGCCAGCCTGCTGTTTATCGTCATGGCCGCCAGCCTATTATACAATTCGGTGCTTATGCTTGTTCGTATGCGAAAAAATGCGCTGCGGACCCCGCAAATCCAAAGCTACTACGACCGCTGCTTCGCCAAAAGCTTCAGGCAAAAAGTACAGCACAGCTAGCCCTTATGCCTTTCACGGCTTGAATTTTTGCCAGCAGCCCATATGTTGATAGGCAGGCATTGACTATTTTCTGCCGGTGACTCCACCGGTGGAACATTCGTCAGGAGAGGTCTTTATGGCAGTTCGCTCAGAGGAAGAACAGGGCATTCGGCTCGATAAGTGGCTATGGGCAGCGCGCTTTTATAAAACCCGAGCCGCAGCGAGAGACATGATTGACGGCGGAAAGGTCCACTACAGCGGGCAAAGAACCAAGCCCAGCAAGCTAGTCGAAGTCGGCGCCGAAATTCGCCTGCGTCAGGGTAATGATGAAAAAACCGTGACTGTCCTCGCCCTCAGCACTCAGCGCCGGGGAGCCAGCGAAGCTCAGGAACTCTACCTAGAAACGGCTGAAAGCATTACCAAGCGCGAGGCGATCTCTCAGGCGCGTAAGCTTAACGCGCTGACGATGCCTCACCCGGATCGCCGCCCTGACAAAAAAGAGCGGCGCACCCTGATAAAATTTAAATACGGCGACGAAGAGCAGTAAATCGTCCCTTAATAAGAGAGAAATCATGTTGAAAGCAGATTCACTACATCGCTACCTGTTCGAAAAGCACGACGTTCGAGGCGAGCTCGTTACGCTCAGCGATACTTACTGCCACATTCTGGAAAACCACAACTATCCGGTCGCGGTGCAGCGCCTGCTGGGCGAAATGCTGGTCGCCACCAGTCTGCTGACGGCTATTTTGAAGTTTGACGGTGACATCACCGTACAGCTACAGGGCGATGGTCCGCTGAAGCTTGCCGTGATTAACGGCAACAACCAGCAGGAAATGCGCGGCGTTGCTCGCCCGCAGGGTGACATCGCCGACAATGCAACCCTCAGAGAAATGCTGGGTAACGGCTATCTAGTCATCACCATCATGCCAAAAGACGGCGAGCGCTATCAGGGCGTTGTCGGCCTTGAAGGCGACACTGTCTCCAGCTGCCTGGAAGCCTACTTCCGCCAGTCAGAACAGCTGCCAACCCGCCTGTTCATCAAAACCGGCGCGCATCAGGAACGCCCGGCGGCGGCCGGTATGCTGCTGCAGGTGCTGCCTGCACACAAGAGCAACGACAGCGAGTTCGATCATCTGGCAACGATGACGGAAACCATCACCGCCGACGAACTGTTCAGTCTGCCGGTTGAAGAAGTGCTGCACCGCCTGTATCACGAAGAAGAGGTAACGCTGTTTGAAGGCCAGCCGGTGATTTTCCGCTGCACCTGTTCCAGAGAGCGCTGCGCTCAGGCGCTGATAACGCTGCCAGAAGAAGAAACAGATGCCATGCTGGCCGAAGAGGGGCAGATTGATATGCACTGCGACTACTGCGGCAAACACTACCTGTTTGAGAAAATGGATATCGATGCGCTTCGCCTCAACGGCGGTCCGCTGATGGAGAACGATACGCGGCACTGATTGGCCGCCACGCCTTCTTTCCTCTCATAAAACAAAACCGCTAAAACCGCCGGGAGGAATATGCCAATTCTCCCGGTTTTTTAATGTTTATCGCTGCTTATGTCCCTCCTTAATCGCTTCACGTCTCAGATTACAGCGACCTAGATCGCATCTTGAACCAAAATTTAGAACAATATGCCGATCCTTGATAGTTGTCTCAGTCAGCGTTAGGGAAGCCTTTACAATAATCAGCAGTATCTATCTTTTTAAGGAATAGTTATGAGCACAAACCGTATCACACCCGAAGACCTGACTGCCTATGGTATCCAGAACGTCACTGAGATTGTGTACAACCCGAGCTATGATTATTTGTACCAGGAGGAAACACGCCCCGGGTTGGAAGGATATGAAAAAGGTACCGTAACCACTCTTGGCGCGGTCGCCGTCGATACCGGTATCTTTACCGGGCGCTCTCCCAAAGATAAATATATCGTCCGTGACGATACCACTCGCAACACCGTCTGGTGGGCAGATCAGGGAAAAGGCAAAAACGATAACAAGCCCATTTCCCAAGAAGTCTGGTCATCGCTGAAAAAGCGGGTTGCCGATCAGCTGTCCGGCAAGCGTCTGTTTATCATTGACGCCTTCTGCGGCGCTAACAAAGATTCTCGCCTGAGCGTACGCTTCATTACCGAAGTGGCCTGGCAGGCACACTTCGTAAAGAACATGTTCATCCGCCCAAGCGACGAAGAGCTCGCCGTCTTTAAACCTGACTTTATCGTGATGAACGGCGCCAAGTGCACCAATCCAAACTGGAAAGCGCAGGGGCTTAACTCTGAAAACTTCGTGGCGTTTAACCTGACTGAAGGCGTTCAGCTTATCGGCGGCACCTGGTACGGTGGCGAGATGAAAAAAGGCATGTTCTCAATGATGAACTACCTGCTGCCGCTCAAAGGCATCGCCTCTATGCACTGCTCTGCCAACGTAGGCGATAAGGGCGACGTAGCAATTTTCTTCGGCCTGTCCGGTACCGGTAAAACCACCCTGTCGACCGATCCAAAGCGTCAGCTTATCGGCGATGACGAACACGGCTGGGATGACGACGGCGTCTTCAACTTTGAAGGCGGCTGCTACGCAAAAACTATCAAGCTCTCTCAAGAGGCCGAGCCGGATATCTATAACGCCATTAAACGCGATGCTCTGCTGGAAAACGTCACCGTTCGCGCAGACGGCAGCGTAGATTTTGACGATGGTTCAAAAACTGAAAACACCCGCGTGTCTTACCCGATTTACCATATCCACAATATTGTGAAGCCGGTATCTAAAGCGGGCCACGCCAAAAAGGTGATCTTCCTAACCGCCGACGCCTTTGGCGTTCTGCCACCTGTATCAAAACTGACGCCGGATCAGACTCAGTATCACTTCCTGTCCGGCTTTACTGCCAAGCTGGCGGGCACCGAGCGCGGCATTACTGAGCCAACGCCAACTTTCTCTGCCTGCTTCGGCGCAGCATTCCTCTCTCTGCACCCAACCCAGTATGCAGAAGTGCTGGTGAAAAGAATGCAGGCCAGCGGCGCAACGGCCTACTTGGTTAACACCGGCTGGAACGGTACCGGAAAGCGAATCTCCATCAAGGATACCCGCGGTATTATCGACGCCATCCTGAGCGGTGAGATCGAGAACGCCGAGACGATTACGCTGCCAATCTTCGATCTGGCCGTGCCTAAGGCTCTGCCGGGCGTTGATCCTGCAATCCTCGATCCGCGCGACACCTACGCCTCTCTGGAACAGTGGCAGGAAAAGGCCGAGAAGCTGGCCGGGCTGTTTGTCGACAACTTTGATAAGTATACCGACACCGCGGCGGGTGCGGCGCTGGTCAAGGCAGGGCCTCAGCTGAAGAAATAGCGTGTGCTGAAATCGTGAAAAAGGCGCCTCTACGGCGCCTTTCTTCTTTTTGATGGAACAGAATTTGATGGAACAGAAATCGTCAAAAAGCTATTCGTCGCTCTCTTTCCACTCATAGAGGAAAACTTTCACGCTTAGCCCCCCACGCTCGCTATTCCCCATCACGATTTCACCGTCGTGGCCGTCTACAATGCGCTTCAAAATAGACAGCCCTAGTCCGGTTCCGCTAATGCTGCGGGCGCTGTCGCCGCGCACAAAAGGGCGAAAAAGCGTTTCCAGCTGATCTCTGGGAATACCTGGGCCATCGTCCTCAACGCGAAACCAGACTCTACCAAACTCTCGGCCACTGCTGAGCTTAATCCAGCCGTTGCCGTAGCGAGAGGCGTTGACGATAAGGTTAACGATAGCCCGCTTGATGGACAGCGGATGAACGTCCGAAATCAGCTCCCCGTCAAACAGCGCCGTTTCGATGTGCTGTTCCAAACCGCTCGCCGAGACAACTTCAGCCAAAATGGTGTTGATATCACAGGGCTCAGTCTGCTGTTCCTGACCGGTGCGAAGGTAGTCAATAAACTGCTCAATGATGGCGTTGCACTCTTCAATATCCTTATTGATAGACTCTGCCAGATAGCCCTCTTTTTCTTCCATCATCTCGGTGGCTAAGCGAATGCGCGTCAGCGGCGTTCGCAGGTCGTGACTCACGCCCGCCATCAGCAGCGCTCGGTCTTTATCCAACTGCTCAACGCCGGACGCCATGCGGTTAAACGCTCGAGTAACCGAGCGCACCTCCGAAGCACCGTACTCCCGCAGCGGCGGAGGAATGGTTCCTGTCCCTACCTGCTGAGCGGCATACTCCAAATCGGCCAGCGGTCGGTTTTGAATGCGAATAAACAGCCACGCGCCGCCGATTACCATCAAAATAATGGCGAGCGTATAGCGAAACAGCGGGGCAAACTCCCCTTGGCGAATTTCGGTCAGCGGAACCCGCACCCAGATTTCGGGAGAAAGCTCGGTTTTCAGCCATACGACCGGGGAATGGTTCCCTAGCTGAATGCGAACTTCTGTTGGGCTACCGAGCTGCTGCTTCATCTGGCGGCTCAGGAAGTCATAGCGCTGCGCCCAGCGCAGGCCGCTCTCTTCCGCAGAGGCGTCCGTGTGTAGCGAAATTCCCAGCTCGCGGTACATTTCCATCTGAAACTGGGGGGGAATGACCAGATAGGAACCGTCCTCCAGCTTTAGGCGGTCGGTCATCAACATGCGGACCTCATAGGCCAGCACCTTGTTAAACTGCTGAATACTGGGCAGGATGGCGAAGTTCAACACCACAAAGTAAGTCGTCACCAGGCTGATAAACAGCAGGGTGACGATTAACAGCAGCGTCCGTGCAACCGAACTTCGGGGTGGGAACCGCCAAAAACTCATGCCGCGCTACCGTCCGGCACAAAGACGTAGCCTAACCCCCATACGGTCTGAATATAGCGGGGATGGGCAGCGTCCTCTTCCACCATGCGGCGCAGGCGAGAGATCTGTACGTCAATAGAGCGCTCCATAGCGCTGTACTCACGGCCTCGTGCCAGATTCATCAGCTTATCGCGAGACAGCGGTTCACGCGGGTGGCTAACTAGCGCCTTCAGTACGGCAAACTCCCCGCTGGTCAGCGGCATCGGCTCGTCGTCCTTAAACATTTCCCGCGTGCCCAGGTTCAGCCTGAACTTGCCAAACGCAATCACCGCCTCTTCCTGAGACGGCGCGCCGGGCAGTTCACTGGCCTGACGGCGAAGCACAGCGCGAATGCGCGCTAAAAGCTCTCTCGGGTTAAACGGCTTGGGAATATAGTCGTCGGCGCCAATTTCTAACCCCACGATGCGATCCACTTCTTCTCCCTTCGCCGTCACCATAATGATCGGGATAGGGTTGCTTTGGCTGCGCAGGCGCCGACAGATAGAAAGGCCGTCTTCCCCCGGCAGCATCAGGTCAAGCACCATCAGATGGAATGACTCACGGGTCAACAGGCGATCCATTTGCTCGGCATTCGCTACGCCGCGCACCTGAAAACCCTGCTCCGTAAGATAGCGCTCCAGTAAACCGCGTAAGCGCATGTCGTCATCAACGACCAGAATCTTGTGATTCTCTTGCATCATTTCACCCCAATAGTTTTTCGCTTAATCGCTTAACGTTATGAATACGTTAGCTGAGACACCGCAATCTTTATAACGCACGCTGAAAAAATGTTACAAAGAATAAAGTTCGTCAATTACTGTCAGACGGCTCGCCTTCCGAGGCGTCATCAAACGGCCGATAGCGGATATCCAGAATCCAGTAAGTTGCCCTGCCGCTCGGCGTCTCCACGCTGATTTCATCATCAACTCTCTTACCCAGAAGCGCTCGGGCGACTGGGGAATCAATAGAGATCCACTTTTTAAACGGCTCAAACTCGTCGGGACCGACCAGCCGGAACACGTTAACGTCGCCATCTTCGTTTTCAACCTTCACCCAGGCACCAAAAAACACGCGCCCTTCCTGCTGAGGGCTAGGGTCAACTATCTTCAGCACTTCCAGTCGCTTGGTTAAAAAGCGCACCCGCCGATCGATTTCACGCAGCCGCTTCTTACCGTAAATATATTCCGCGTTTTCAGAGCGATCGCCGAGCGCAGCGGCCTCTGATACTGCCTGCGTCACTCTGGGGCGCTCTTCTCGCCACAGGTACTTAAGCTCAGCGTCCAGCGCCATCCAGCCCTGACGCGTAATGTAATGACTTTTTGCCATTGGATTCCCTGCGCGACAATTTCTTTCAAATTGTAGCGTAACTCTTGAAAATTGACCCGATGCGTCGCAGCGCTAGGCATAAAATTCCGTCTATCTTATCGCTATTTAGCCCGTTTTCATCCGGTTTATCGCTAAATAATGCGAACTATAAAGCAAAACGCCTATAGTTTGTCTCAACAGGGCTGGTGCTGCCCCTGAAAGGGAAAACCAACGCATCCTCCCCTTGAAGAATGACGAGTATATCTGGAATTTTTACTCAGTAATCCGTATAACGGACTCATTTTTTCACACTACAGCGTACAGGCTTTATGAATAATCGATTGAGTCACACGATTGCCGCTGAGCTTCAGGTCAGGCCCGAACAGGTTTTATCCACCATTAACCTTTTGGATGAAGGCAACACCGTTCCCTTTATCGCCCGCTACCGTAAGGAAGTCACCGGAGGTCTGGACGATACCCAGCTCCGTCAGCTGGAAACCCGGCTGGTCTATCTGCGTGAGCTTGAAGCCCGCCGCCAGACGATCCTTAGCTCCATTGAAGAACAGGGCAAACTGACGCCAGAACTCAGTCAGGCGATTAACAGCACCCTCAATAAAACCGAGCTGGAAGATCTCTACCTGCCCTATAAGCCTAAGCGCAGAACGCGCGGACAAATCGCCATTGAGGCAGGCCTTGAGCCGCTGGCCGACGGCCTCTGGCAAGACCCACAGCAGGATCCCGAACAGGCCGCTCTGCCCTACGTCAGCGAAGAGAAAGGCGTCGCCGACACCAAGGCCGCCCTAGACGGCGCTCGCTACATTCTGATGGAGCGCTTCTCAGAAGATGCCACTCTGCTGGCAAAAGTGCGTGACTACCTGTCGAGAAACGCCTATCTGACCTCCCGCGTGATAGAGGGCAAAGAGGAAGAAGGCGCGAAGTTCCGCGACTACTTTGCCCATCAGGAACCCATCAGTACTACGCCGTCTCACCGCGCGCTGGCGATGTTCCGCGGCCGCAACGAGGGCATTCTAAACCTGTCGTTGAACGCCGATCCTCATCACGATGAGCCACCGCGGGAAAGCCACTGTGAGCAAATCATTGCCGATCACCTCAACCTCCGACTGAACAACGCCCCGGCTGACGGCTGGCGTAAAGCCGTCGTCAGCTGGACTTGGCGCATCAAAGTGCTGATGCACATGGAAACTGAGCTGATGGGCAACCTGCGCGAAAAGGCAGAGGAAGAAGCGATTAACGTTTTCGCCCGCAACGTGCACGACCTGATGATGGCCGCACCCGCAGGCCTGCGCGCCACGATGGGACTGGATCCAGGGCTGCGAACCGGCGTGAAGGTAGCCGTTGTCGATGCGACCGGCAAGCTAGTAGCGACTGACACCATCTATCCCCACACTGGGCAGACCGCTAAGGCTGCGGCAGCAGTGGCAGCGCTCTGTATCAAACACGGCGTTGAACTGGTAGCTATCGGTAACGGTACCGCGTCCAGAGAAACCGAACGCTTCTATCTTGACGTTCAGCGCCAGTATCCTGAGGTTAAAGGCCAGAAGGTGATCGTCAGCGAAGCGGGGGCATCGGTTTATTCGGCTTCTGAGCTGGCTGCCGCTGAGTTCCCGAATCTGGACGTTTCTCTGCGCGGTGCGGTGTCCATTGCCCGACGCCTACAGGATCCGCTGGCTGAGCTGGTGAAAATCGATCCCAAATCTATCGGCGTCGGCCAGTACCAGCACGACGTGAGCCAAACCCTGCTGGCGCGTAAGCTAGATGCCGTTGTTGAAGACTGTGTAAACGCCGTTGGCGTTGACCTGAACACCGCTTCGGTACCGCTGCTGACCCGCGTTGCCGGCCTAAGCCGCGCTATTGCACAAAACGTTGTTGACTGGCGGGACGCTAACGGCAAGTTCAGCAACCGCGAGCAGCTGCTCAAAGTGAGCCGACTGGGGCCGAAAGCCTTTGAGCAGTGCGCGGGCTTCCTGCGCATTAACCACGGCGATAACCCGCTGGACGCCTCAACGGTTCACCCTGAAAGCTACCCGGTCGTTGAGCGGATCCTAACCGCTACGCACAAGACCCTGCGCGACCTGATGGGTAACCCGGACGCGCTGCGGGGCTTAAACGCCCGCGACTTTATCGATGAGCGCGTAGGGCTGCCAACGGTTAACGATATCCTTAAAGAATTGGAAAAGCCCGGGCGCGACCCACGTCCTGAGTTTAAAACCGCCAGCTTCGCCGAAGGTGTCGAAACCCTTGACGACCTGAAAGTAGAAATGATTCTGGAAGGCACCGTCACTAACGTCACCAACTTCGGCGCGTTTGTCGATATCGGTGTCCATCAAGATGGACTTGTTCACATTTCTTCTCTGGCAGACAAATACGTCGAGGATCCGCATAAAGTGGTGAAAACCGGCGATATCGTCAAAGTCAAAGTGATGGAAGTCGATCTGGCCCGCAAGCGCATCGCGCTGTCAATGCGGCTGGACGAACAGCCGGGAGAAGGCGGCGGTCGTAGAACATCCTCTTCGGAACGGGAAAAGTCGCCGCGCCCGGCGCAGGGTTCACGCGGTAAACCCGCCGCTTCCACCAGTAACAACAGCGCAATGGGCGATGCGCTCGCAGCGGCGTTTGGAAAAATAAAGCGCTAGTGCTTTGCTTACCGCCTCTTTGTCCTTTCCGTAACTCGGGCAAAGAGGCGGCTATCTTCAGCTCTCCTCTTGCACGTTTCTAGTTACATTTTGTATTTAATAGATATCAGAATATGGAGCCATTTCTATTTAACATCTTCGGAACGTCAGCAACCGTATATAAAAATAATCAAGGAAAGTGAATATTAACGCCCCCCTTCAAGCCTGTTTTTTTATTTAGGCTGCTAAAAATAAAACTGCGGTATTTCGGCAAGTTACGTGCACTCTTTCCCCTATCACCATTCTCTCGTTAGCGCAGATATTCTCTGACGCCAAAATCGCGCTGGCTCGCTAGCTCAATAATATGTTCACATTGATTTAACAACCGATTTTTCTTCCGTGATGGTGCTAGACAAACGGCGTAATAATTATTTACGCTTAGCCGACAGTGTGTCATTGTGTACGATAATCATTATTACTAACATTAACGCAGTGAGTATAAAACGCGTACAACTTCGCCGTTTATTAATGAAAGCGACGAGGGATTACCGTTTACTGCCACACTTTATTCTGTGAAGTCGAGTATTGTCGTCAATCATGAGTTTAGGTTAAAGAATACGCTATGACACCGCTACAGGCTCAGCACTCATACAAAATCGTTGGTTTTACGCCAAGCATCAACCCCGCGTATCGTCAAAAGCTACTCTCGTTAGGCATGCTCCCTGGCTCCGTGTTCAAAGTGATCCGTATCGCCCCGTTAGGCGATCCCATCCAGATAGAAACCCCGCGAGTCTGCTTAATGCTTCGCAGAAAAGATTTGAATTTGATCAGGCTCAGCCCTGCGGACTGAGTCTCTGGCCGTGGCTCCCTGCGGCCTCATTTAACATCATCGTCTTTTCGCCGTTGGTTAACACATGAAACAACTTACTATCGGGTTAATCGGTAACCCAAACTCAGGTAAAACCACGCTGTTCAATCAGCTAACCGGCTCGCGCCAGCGCGTAGGAAACTGGGCCGGCGTTACCGTTGAGCGTAAAGAAGGTCATTTTAAAACCGAAGGACATCAGGCCTCTCTGGTTGACTTGCCGGGAACCTATTCTCTGACCACTGTCTCAGCTCAGGCCTCTCTTGACGAGCAAATCGCCTGTCACTATATCCTGAGCGGTGAAGCCGATCTGATCCTCAACGTTGTTGATGCCTCCAACCTTGAGCGCAGCCTCTATCTAACCCTGCAAATTCTTGAGCTGGGCATTCCCTGTATCGTTGCGCTAAACATGCTCGATATTGCCCGCAATCAGCATATCGACATCGATATTAACGCCCTGTCCGACAAACTTGGCTGCCCGGTGATCCCCCTAGTTTCAACGAGAGGCCGTGGCTTAAAAGAGCTAAAAGAAGCTATCGACTTACGCCAGCCCAATCGCCACGCTTCCCTAACCAGTTACCCAGAAGAGGTTGAAGTACAGGCCGCACGTCTGGCGGAAAGAATGCCGGATAGGCTTTCTGCTCAGGAAAAGCGCTGGCTGGCGCTACAAATGCTGGAAGGGGATATCTATAGCCGCTCGCTGGCGGGGGAAGCAGAGTCACTTCTGCCTGAAGCAAGTGACGCCCTGCAAAGGCAGTTCCAAGAGGATCCTGGACTTATTATTGCCGATACCCGCTATCAGGCGATCGCTGAAGTCTGCCATGACGTTCATAATCTCAGCCAGGCCACGCCGAGCAGGCTAACTCAACAGTTGGACAAAGTCGTCCTCAACCGCTGGCTGGGGCTACCGATCTTCCTGTTCGTTATGTATCTGATGTTTGTGCTAGCCATCAATATCGGCGGCGCGCTACAGCCGCTGTTTGACGTTGGATCTTCCGCTATCTTTATTTCCGGCATTCAGTGGCTTGGTCACACCCTCAGCTTCCCGGATTGGCTGACGATATTTCTCGCTCAGGGCATTGGTGGCGGTATCAATACCGTTCTGCCGCTGGTTCCTCAAATCGGCCTGATGTACCTGTTTTTGGCCTTTTTGGAGGACTCCGGCTACATGGCCCGAGCGGCGTTTGTCATGGACAAGCTGATGTACGCTTTAGGGCTCCCCGGCAAATCGTTCGTGCCGCTTATCGTCGGCTTTGGCTGCAACGTGCCCTCCGTAATGGGTGCTCGCACGCTTGACGCTCCTCGCGAGCGTATAATGACCATCCTGATGGCGCCCTTTATGTCCTGCGGCGCCCGGCTGGCTATTTTTGCGGTCTTCTCTGCGGCGTTCTTTGGCAAAGACGGCGCGCTGATTGTCTTCTCCCTCTACATTTTAGGCATTACCGTTGCCATCCTGACTGGGCTGATGCTCAAGTACACCATCATGCGCGGCGAAGCAACGCCGTTTATTATGGAACTGCCGGTCTACCACGTTCCCCACATTAAAAGCCTGCTGCTGCAAACCTGGCAGCGCCTGAAAGGGTTCGTGCTGCGCGCAGGAACGGTCATCATTATCGCCAGCGTGCTGATTGGCGGGCTGAACAGCTTCTCCTTCTCCGGTAAGCCGGTCAACAATATCAACGATTCGGCGCTGGCCTCCACCAGCCGGGTCATTACCCCTCTGCTTAAGCCAATGGGCGTCAGCGAAGACAACTGGCAGGCGACAGTTGGTCTGATTACCGGGGCGATGGCAAAAGAAGTGGTGGTAGGTACGCTCAACACGCTGTATACCGCAGAGCACATCACCAGCGAACCGTTTGACTATGAGAACTTCAACCTTTTGACCGAGCTGGAAGGCGCCGTCACCGAAACCTGGGACAGCCTGAAGGAAACCTTCTCCTTAAGCGCGCTGAGTAACCCTATCGAAGCCAGCAAGGGCGACGGGGAAATGGAAGGCACATCCATGGGCGTGATGAGCAGCAAATTCGGCAGTATTTCGGCCGCCTACAGCTATCTGATTTTCGTCCTACTCTATATCCCCTGCGTCTCCGTAATGGGCGCTATCGCACGTGAAAGCAGCAAAGGCTGGATGATGTTCTCCATCTTCTGGGGGCTAGACGTTGCGTACAGCCTAGCGGCAGGCTTCTATCAGGTAGCCAACTTCAGCGCCCACCCCACTCAGAGTACCGTCACTATCGCGCTGATCGTTGCGTTCAACGCTGTGCTTATCTATGCGCTGTACCGCCTGCGGGATCGCGCCATGATGCGCGTGCCCATCAAAACGCCGCAGTCCTGCTGCGACAACAAGGCAGGGCACTGCCACTAGTGGCCAGCCTTATCGCCATCCGGGATGCCGTCGCTCTGCACGGCATCGCCGAACTGCATCAGCTTAGCCGACAGTTTAATCAGCCACCGGCGCTGATGCAGGCGATGCTCAAGCAGCTCGAAACCATGGGGCAAATTGAACGCGTCGAAGTGGATGAACACTGCACTATCGGTGCCTGTAAGAACTGCCCAGAGGGTAAGGCGTGCGCCACTGAAAGCTACCGCATCAAGCGCAGCCTGTCGGCTTAACGAGTTAAAAACTTTTCTTCAATTCCGCAAAATTCCTTCTCTTTCTTAAAGCATAAACATGCTGTACGTCCTACCATGCCTCAATATATAATTTTGAAATTATTTCCAAGGATATAGTTTCAATAAAAATAAAAGGGAAGTCAGGAATGAAAATCAAGCTACTTACGGCTGTATTAATGTTACTCACGGCAAATAGCTATGCCGCTAAACCTACATCAACGACGTTTATTTCACAGATAGAGCGCATCCAGGTAAACAAAACGGCTTTAGACGCCAAGCAACAGCTTATACGCGCCGAACGCTTCCACTTTGCTACCCAGTCCTCCTGTGGCAAATCTCAGGCTTCAGTCAACGAACGGTCGCTGGGCATGGATCTGGAGAAGTACCAGCGCTTTTTGAAAGAAATAGTCGGGCAGGCTAAAAACGATGCCTATTTTCTCATTACGACAACGCCCTGTGACTCTAAAGCAACAGATCTCATTACACGCATTCGACCCTGTAAGAAAGGTATTTGCCCAGCTAAATACCTTACTAATGACAACGTGATTTGGCTTGATAATCAATTACAGCCAACAAATAAAAAGAGTGCGGCGCTCTTTATTGAAAAACCATTTCCCTATGATAAAAAAGAGAAGCTCTGGAAAATTACCGGATGGTATGCCAATAGCGTAGATGAGCCAGAAAATAAAAGTAAAATCAAAGCGTTTGAAACCTTCACTTCAGATAAAAACTTTAGCGATCAAAAATTTATTTCTAACTATGTTTCGTATTATCGCTCAGGAAAAACATCGTCCAAAGTCTTCTATGACCGCGAGGGTATACTCTCTGGCGAAGCAAACTACTGGTATGAATCCGGTCAATTGAAGCAACACTTTGTTTACGTTGACGGTAAAATTCACGGCACGTTTATCAGCTATAACAGCAATGGAACCGTGGAAAGTAAAAGTGAGTTTATCCACGGTCAACACGCCGATGGGGCGTGTAATCACTATGATGAAAACGGTAATCCAACGCGTGAACACAGCTATTTAAACGGTAAGTATGACGGTAAATACGTTGACTATTTTCCAAATGGGAAAATAGAGCGTGAGGAAACTTATGCTAATGGCCACACGATTGGAGAATCTAAAACCTATTACGACACTGGTACACTGAAATACGTTTTTCGCTATGACAGTGAAGGTAAAGAAGACGGTGTTCGCGAAAGATACAATAAAGATGGCGTCTTAACGTCTAAAGAGACATTCGTCAAAGGCCGCCAAGCTTCTCGCCAGAGCTGGTTTGCTAATGGCAATAAAGAATATCAGGAACAGTGGGACGACAGTGGGAAAAAAGACGGAGACTACAAAACATGGGCCAAAAACGGTGAACTGGTCGCCCATATTCGCTATCAGCACGGTGAAGTAGTATTTGATAAAACCTGGACAGACAAAGGAAAGCCGATTCACAGCGATTCGTACAAAAACGGTGAGCAGGACGGTATTGCTAAACGCTGGGATGAAAGCACAGGCCAGCTGATTCAGGAAACACCCTATAAAGCAGACAAAATTGACGGCGTTGTTAAAGAATGGGATGCAGAAACAGGTAAACGCATTAGCGAAACATCCTATAAAGAGGGAACTCCCGATGGTAACCGCAAAATGTGGGATCCGAAAACAGGGCACCTTGTTCAGGAGTCCACAGTAAAAGCGGAAAATACGGCGCTCGTCCTTACAAAAGTGTATGACAAAGACAGCGGCAAGCTAACGTCTGAAAGCTGGAATGAAAACGATCGAGCGGCAAGCCGGTATATAGACGGTCAACCTGCCACTAAAATTTATCAAGACGGCAAACTTATCATCATCGGATGTGGCTACCACACTCTGCGGCAGCCGGATGAAACCCGAAACAGAGCAGAACAGGGAGACGCCAGCGCACAGGTTTTGTTAGGGAAGTACTATGATTCTTGTAAAGACTTCGAGAATGCCAATATCTGGATGAAAAAGGCCGCTGAACAAAACATTGTTGAGGCATTCATTTACCTCTATTCCCCCCAGAAAGACAGTGAAGGCAAAGCCATTCCACGCTCAAAAGAGCAGTATCGTGAGAACGTCTTGAAAGCTGCCGAACTGGGAAATAACGACGCGCAGTACAGAGCGGCTCTTCTTTATCTGCCAACTGATGCCTGCTCGCAGATCTTCAATACTTCCTGCGGGGCGAACGACGAAGCACCAGCTCCTGATATTCAAAAGTCTCTTGAGTGGTTTGGCCGAGCCGCAGAATCCAGCAACGTCAATGCGCTGATTGTTTTAGGCATCATGTATGAGAAAGGGATCGGCGTACAGAAAAGCGTGAAAAAGGCACTCTCCTACTATGAGATCGCCAACAAGAAAGTTCCCGGCGCGTTAGATAAAGACATTGCCCGGCTAAAGGGTAAAAAAGCGACATCAAAAACGACGTCAAAATAATCGACTAACCAACAGGCCTGCGGGTAAAAACGCAGGCCTGCGTTATTCTTCGCATTTATTCCCCAAGACCCTTCCAGCAAACGCCATCACTTCTCTACAAAACTCCTCCGGATGTGACACAAACGGCGCGTGAGCGGCGTGGGCAATGGTTTTTGACGTAGAGCCCGGCCAGAGTTCATCGACGAGAGGGACAACTCGCCTTGGCACTAAACCATCCTGCGAGCCGTACAGCCGTAGCCCCGGCACGGTAAGATCCCGAAGCTCAGCGCGCAGATCGCTGTTGTCCAACAGCGCCAGACCACCGTTTAAGATCTCAACGTCCGGCATTGGGCAGGCGGCGATAGCCTGCTTTAAAAGCTGCACATCAGCCTGTGCGTCAGGTGCGCCGAGCGCCTGAAGCTCAAGAAAACGGTGAACCGTAAGTTGAAAATCCGCGCTCAGCTGTCGCTCAAAACCGCGCAGCACGGCGGGGCGAATGCCGGGCCAGCCTTCCTGCGCTTTTTCCACAAAGCAGGGAGAAGACGAAACGGTAATCAGCCCTGCGACCTTTTCGGGAGAGTCCAGCGCCGCTCGGCTTGCCACCAGCCCGCCCATCGACCAGCCCAGCCATAGGGCGCCGGTAGGAACATTCGCCATAACGATCTCAGCCATGTCCCTAAGCCCCAGTGAGCCAAATCCTCGGCTACGACCGTATCCCGGCAGGTCGATAAGGTACAAACGAAAATGCGGCGTAAGTCTCCCGGTAATGCAATGCCAGACTTCGGCATTCAGCCCCCATCCGTGCAGCAGCACAAGATCGCGCTGACCTTCGCCAATTGTCTGCTTAAACAGTGATGCCATAGGCTACTATCCCGCTCGTTATTTGACCTCATTGGCCAGTAGTATTAAGGATACGTTATGCTGACTATTGATAGCCTGTGTTGGCTCTGTCTGCAACCGCTACATATTGCCCATCACGGCGTTTGCTCTGTGTGTATCGGGCAAATCCCTCCCCTGCCGCGCTGCTGTCCCTGCTGTGGACTGCCCGCTGACAGCGAACTTTTCCCCTGCTCAAACTGCCGGATAAAGCCCCCAGTCTGGTCCCAGCTGATTGCTGTCAGTGACTATGTTTCTCCACTTACGGGGCTTATCTCCCGACTGAAGTATCACCGGGAAGACAAATACGCCCCAGCGCTTGCCCGACTGATGCTACTAGCCTGGCTAAAGGCGCGAAGGGCTCGCGGGCTACCTCGACCTGACCTGCTTCTTCCTGTGCCGCTACACCGCTTTCGCCACTGGCGGCGCGGCTTTAACCAGTCAGAGCGCATTGTGCGCCTGCTGTCCCGCTGGTCGGACTGTCGAACCCACTCGACGGCGCTTGTTCGGCTTATCGCCACGCGCCCTCAGCAGTCGCTGGAAGCTCAGCAGCGCAGAAGCAACCTGCTGGGCGCATTTGCCTGTAGGGCTGACGTCAGGGGGCTTCACGTCGCCGTGTTTGACGATGTGGTCACCACCGGCAGCACCGTAGAGGAAATCGGACAGCTTTTGTTACACCACGGTGCGGCCTCTGTGCAGGTTTGGTGTTTGTGCCGCACCTTGAAGAGTGAAAGCAAATAGGCGTATTATATCCGACAAGAAAGGTCAACTACTTGAGTGTGCCATGATTACCATTACTGAATCTGCCCAGTCCCATTTCCAAAAGCTGCTTTCAAATCAGGAAGAAGGCACCCAGATCCGCGTGTTTGTTATTAATCCCGGCACGCCAACCGCCGAGTGCGGCGTTTCCTACTGCCCGCCGGATGCCGTAGAGGCAAACGACACCGAGCTTAAGTTCAGCGGCTTTTCCGCCTATATTGACGAAATCAGCGCACCTTTCCTTGAGGATGCCCTGATTGACTTCGTCACCGACCAGCTGGGCTCTCAGCTCACGCTGAAGGCGCCTAACGCCAAGATGCGCAAAGTAGACGACGACGCGCCGCTCATCGAGCGCGTTGAGTATATTCTACAGTCCCAGATCAACCCACAGCTGGCAGGCCACGGCGGTCGCGTTACCCTGATGGAAATCACCGATGAAGGCTACGCTATTCTTCAATTCGGCGGCGGCTGTAACGGCTGTTCAATGGTTGACTACACCCTGAAAGAGGGCATCGAGAAAGAGCTGCTAACGCGCTTCCCCGAGCTGAAGGGCGTTAAAGACCTGACAGAACACCAGAGCGGTGAGCACTCTTACTATCGCTAGTGTATAGCGTAAAAAATGAATCATGTAAGGGAGCCTAGGCTCCCTTTTTTATTACTCAATTTCATTGAGTTATGCTTTTAATACAGGAACCATCTAAAGGGAGTATAGAGCTATGGACTACGGAAGGCTGTCGCAGGACGAAAGGGACCGTTTATTAAAAAATGACCTTTCGGTAGAAAAAGTGCGCTTCCTTGAAAAGTATGCACTGCACAGTTCGAGTGACCTCAAGTGGTACACAACGAAAAACAACACGCCGGCGAGGCTCTATTTTAGCCACCACTTTGTGAAAACAAACGGCATCATGGAGATCCTGTTTCACAAATACCAGTTTTGTTTTGCCAAGCTAAAGTACTTCAGAGCCAACATGCAAAGCTATCAGCCTACTAAGTACAATCCTGCAAAGGGATTTATCCATACGGACATGTGGGATGCCGAGTTTTTCATGCACAAGCGCAGTAAAAAACAGATTGATTTGAGGTTTCTTCAGCAAATTACTGAACTAGAGGTTTTTCTAAACCTAGTTGAGTGGTTAGAAAGTCTCGAAGAAGATAACGCGCTATAAAATACCCGCCCTCTCTCGAAGGCGGGTTCGAACGATAAGCTACTCGGCGAAGGTCTCGCGGCGGCCTACCGTTTCCTTCAGCCATTCAGCCACGCGGCGCTTTTCTTCCTCGCTGAGCCACATGCCCAGTTTGGTGCGGCGCCAGATGGCATCGTCGAGCTCTTTGACCCACTCGTGCTTAACCAGATACGCCAGCTCGGCTTCGTACAGGCCGTGCCCAAAGGCTTCGCCATCTCGTCAAGGCTGTGGCGGTTTGCCAACAGCACTTCCGCACGGCTGCCATAGGTATGAGCATAGTGAACGGCTACCGCTTCCGGCAGCCACGGGTGGCGAGCCTGCAGCGTCTTCGCGTAACTATCGCGATCGGTTCCCATATCTCCGCCCGGCAGTACGCCGCTTTTCGTCCAAGCGTTACCGATACCCGGATAGTAGCTAACCAGCTTCTCCAGCGCGTGTTCCGCCAGCTTGCGGTAGGTCGTCAGCTTGCCGCCAAACACCGACAGCAGAGGCGCTTTGCCGCCCTCATCGGCGATCTCCAGCGTATAGTCGCGAGTAACCGCCTGCGGAGAGTCGGACTCGTCGTCACACAGCGGACGCACGCCGGAATAGCTCCAGGCGATATCTTCACGGGTCAGCTGTTTCTTAAAGTGGTTGTTATACACATTCAGCAGGTAACCGATTTCATTATCATCGATGCTAACCTCGCGCGGATCGCCGTGGTATTCAACATCGGTCGTACCGATAATGGAGAATTCCCCCATCCACGGAATAACAAACACAATGCGGTTATCTTCATTTTGCAGAATGTAGGCCTGCGGCTCGTTGTGAACCTTAGGAACAACAATGTGGCTGCCTTTAATCAGACGAATACCGCGCGGTGACTTAAGCTGTAGCCCCTGATCGTAGAACTGTTTAACCCAAGGCCCGGTGGCGTTCACCAGCCCTTTGGCGCGCCAGGTCAGCGTTTCGCCAGCCGCTTCATCATAGGCTTCTACAACCCAAATACCCTCTTCACGCCATGCGCGAGTGACTCGCGTGCGGGTACGAACTTCCCCACCGCGCTCAACCACTTCCTGAGCGTTTAAAACAACCAGGCGCGCATCGTCAACCCAACAGTCAGAATATTCAAATCCGCGCGTCAGTTCAGGCTTCAGCACAGACTGCGCGCCAAATTTCAGGCCGTTGCTGGCTGGCAGGCTGGTGCGCTTGCCCAAATGGTCGTAAAGGAACAGGCCTGCGCGGATCATCCAAGCCGGGCGCAGGTGCGGCTGGTGCGGCAGACGAAAACGCAACGGCGTGGCGATATGCGGCGCCAAGCGTAGTAAAACTTCACGCTCAGCCAGCGCCTCGCTGACCAGACGAAACTCATAGTGTTCCAAGTAGCGCAGGCCGCCGTGGATAAGCTTAGAGCTTGCTGAGGACGTAGCGCAGGCCAGGTCTTGAGCCTCCAGCAGCAAAACGGAAAGCCCACGACCGGCAGCGTCAGCTGCAATGCCAGCACCGTTGATTCCGCCCCCGATAACGATGAGATCTTTTATTTCCATGTTCACTACCTCTATATGTTCGAAAAAGCTCAAAATGTTCGTATTCGAAAATAATATTAGCGAAAAAGTGCCAAGGTAGCCAGAAAATTAACCAGATAAAAACATTTATTCGAGATCTAGCTAACATTAAATCCACATTATCTTAATGGGTAATGGTGACGGTTTTCGAACGCTCAGCAAGATAGCTATCCGTCAGAGTGGAGAAGATACAGGCTAAAGGCGTTGGCAGGCGCAACTCAGCGCGCCTTTATGGATGAATACCGTAGGCTCAGAGCCAGCATCGCTCTCTTTCCAATGCCGGCTCCGTCAATTCCCACTGGCTGACTTATCTTTGTCGCTCCCTCCCGCGTAAATCCGCTACGGTTTCACCGCCAACGCCCCAGCTGTCGGTAGCCACTTCATCAATTACCACAAAGGTTGTATGCCGTGGCTTATTCAGCACCCTCTCCAGTAATTCGCTGACAGCCTCAATCAGCATCCGCTTATGTTCGGCGCTAACGCCTTCATCAGTGACTTTAATGTTGACGTATGGCATAGCCCGCTCTCCTTTACCAAACGCCCGCCGTGGAGCCACCGTCCACAGTCATGACTGTACCTGTCACGAAGTTAGCATCCGTCAGGTACAGCACTGCATCAACAATATCCTGCGGTTGGCCGATGCGGCCTGTCGGCGCCAGCTGCTTCATAAACTCTACGCTTTGTTCATCAGATTCATGCATTGGCGTAGCAATGATGCCGGGCGCAACTGCATTAACCATCACTCCGTGCGGCGCAAGCTCAAGGGCAAGTCCTCTCACCGCGTGGTTTAAACCGCCTTTAATGAGTATAGGCAGCAGCGCGGGGACTTTGCTATTAGGCTGCATTGCGATAGAAGCCGTTATGGAAATAATACGGCCTGAGCCGTGCTGAGACATGTGCCGAGCCGCAGCCTGAGAAGGATAGAAGAAACCTTTAAGGTTGGTATCAACAATGGTGTCTACGTCTTCGGTCGTATATTCCACTGCGGGTTTAGCAATAAAGATGCCCGCATTGTTAACCAAAATGTCCACTTGACCAAAGCGCTGCACAGCCAGATCAAACAGGCTGTCCGCCGTCGCGGGCAGGGCGATATCTCCCGGTACCAGCAGTAGACTTTCCGGATTACCAAGTCGGTCTGCCGCCGCCTGTAAACGCGCCAGCGAACGGGCATTTGCCACCACGTTATAGCCACGATCCAGATAGGCCTCTGCAATAGCAAAACCCAAACCGCTTGATGCACCAGTCACAATCACCGTTTTTACTCTGCTCATTAATACGTCCTCATCGGGGCAACCATTTGCCGTGCATTAAAGGTAATACACTCTCTTCAATTGAAAAATGAGCCAAAAAGAACTTTAATTGATACATCATGTAATAAATAAGGACAAATCGTCATGCAGCGCTACTTTGATGATATCCAAATGGGCAGTATCGAGCTGTTTTGTCTTACCGTTGAAACCGGCAGCTTCACGGCAGCAGCCAATGCGGCGGGAGTCACGCCAGCTGCCGTTAGCCGATCCGTTGCCCGTTTAGAAAAGCGGCTACAGGCTAGGCTGTTTATCAGAACAACGCGAAGTATGCGCACTACCGACGCCGGTCAGAGCTACTATTTGGACTGCCGCAAAGCGCTAAGCCAGCTGGTTGAGGCAGAAACTAAGATCTCTGGCGAGGGTCAGGCTCCTGTGGGCGTCCTGAGCATCAGCGCTCCGACGCTGTATGCGCACTATCGCCTACTGCCTAGGCTGACTGAATTCTGCGCTCGCTATCCGGATATGAAGATCAATGTGCAGGTCAGCAATCAGAATATCGATTTTTCCGAAGATAAGTTTGACGTTGCCATCAGGGGAAATGAACTGAACGACTCGGGCCTAGTCGCTCGCCGACTAGAGGACGCGGAGCTTATCGTTGTCGCAGCGCCGTCTTACTTGCAGCAGCACCCCGCGCCGGCGGTGCTCGCCGATTTGGCTCACCACGAGTGCATTCAGTATGCTCTGCCCAGCAGCGGCAGAAAAATACCTTGGTCATTCATAGAGCAAGGAAAAGAGATAAAGCTGGAAACTAGCGGGCGCTTTCTCTGCCAAGAGGATTTTCTTGCCACTCTGACGCTTGCTAAAAGCGGTGCTGGGCTGATGCAGGTCTATCGGTTTACCGTCGAGCAGGAACTACAGCGCGGCGAACTGGTTGAGGTCTTACGCAACTATGCCGGTACTTCACGGCCGTTTATTCTGCTTTATCCCTACTCGCGCTATGTGCCGTTAAAAATCAGGAAGTTTGTTGATTTTCTAACAGAGAAATAGTGCCGAGCCAACTAAAAAAGCAAAAGGCGCTCGTTTGAGCGCCCTTTCTCTATCACGATCGCGTGACAGTGCGCTAGCAGAGCTCAAGCTTAACGTCGTGCTGACGAATGATGTTCATCACGCTGTCTGGCGGCTGCTTGTCGGTAAACAGGTAGTCAATCAGCCCCATATTTCCGAGGTTTACCATCGCATTTCGCCCAAACTTGGAGTGATCGGTTACCAGCATCACACAGCGGGAATTCTCAATAATCGCGCGCTTGGTGCGCACTTCGTGGTAATCAAACTCCAGCAGGCTACCGTCGCCATCAATGCCGCTGATGCCGAGAATGCCGTAGTCCAGTCGGAATTGAGAAATGAAGTCTAACGTTGCTTCACCAATAATGCCGCCGTCACGCGAGCGCACTTCACCCCCGGCAAGGATAAGACGAAAGTCTGGCTTTCCGGTTAGCAGCGTCGCTACATTCAGGTTATTAGTGACTACCCGCAGGTTTTTATGATTCAGCAGAGCGTGAGCCACCGCTTCCGGCGTGGTGCCGATATCGATAAACAGCGTCGCGCCGTCGGGAATATGGCTGGCTACTCGCTCGGCAATGCGCGCCTTTTCTTCAAACCACATCACCTTACGGTCGTTATACGCAGCGTTAACGGCAGAGCTGGACAGCAGTGCCGCGCCGCCGTGGTGGCGTTGGATCTTGTGCTGTTCCGCCAGCTCGTTAAGATCCCGTCGAATCGTCTGCGGACTGACGCCAAAGTGTTCCACCAGCTCTTCAGTACTGACATAACCGTGCTTACGAACTAAATCAATGATGGACTCGTGTCGCTGCGTTTGTTTCACTTTTAGACCTTATATGCGCTTACCCAGATGCGCCCTTGTTATTATTTTGGCTAACTCTATGGCATCCATTATACACAACGAGGCTACCTTGCCCATAAAGCGTGGGGTCTATCGTCCCCGATGTCTCTTAGACGGCAATGTATCCCACCAGGCTAGCGCTAAGCCAACGGCTAGGCCACCGGCGTGAGCCGCGTTAGCGATGGAAAAACCGAACATATCGAAATACCCTGCCAGAAGCCAAACGACAGAAAACGCCATCAGAGAGCGCTGCATATAGACGCCTCTTTCCGGTGCCCGCTCTCCTGAGAGCCAGCAGTACCCCATCAGCGCGTAAACCACGCCGGACAGGCCGCCAAACAGATTGCCGCTAAATACCGCCTGCCCATAGCCCGACAGCACAGCAGACAGCAGCGTAATTTCCAGAAGCTTCCCCGTTCCGAGGCGCTTTTCCAGCGGGCCGCCCAAATACCACCACCACACTAGGTTAAAAAGGATGTGCATAAGGGAAAAGTGTAAGAACGCGTGGGTTACCCAGCGCCACATTTCCAAATACTGGCTGCTGTCTGCAGGGTAAGCCAGCAGCGTCATTAGCGCGTCGTCGCCAAACAGCTGCATCAGCAGATAAACGATGACGCAAACGACAATAACCGCCAGCGTCAGCGGCCCGGCCCGTTCGCGTACAGAAGAAAGCACCGGCGTGCGCTGGTAGTGAATATCGGCATTGGTAGTGCCGGACTCCCAGCTGGCAGCCATATAGCGGGGATCGTTGGGGTAATGAATAAAGTGCTCAAGGGCGCGACGCGCTTTAGATTCGTCGCTGTCGTTTTGCAGCCACAGCTCAGTACGCTCAGGCTGCCGACGCACCTCAATCTCAACGTTCTGCGTTGCCATATAGTCAGCAAAAGCCTGTGCCGCTCTGGCGTTGGAGAATACGGTCAGTAGAATCATCCAGACTCACTCTACGTGATTAAATCACAGCGCCTTTCAAGAGAAGGCACTGACGTTAAAAAAGCTAATTTATCACAATAGCGCCGCTGCGATGAGGGATTATCGAGATAAGGGTATCGGAAGCAGGCTTAAGAGGAGACAACGCTGTCGGGAAAGCTCCGCGACCATGACTCAAAGCCCCCTTCAACGCTATAAACCTGCTCGAATCCCTGATGCGCCAAATACTGAGCCGCCCCTTGACTGCTGATGCCGTGATAGCACATCACCATCACCGGGAGCTCAAAATCAGTATTTTGCATAAATCCGTTCAGGCTGGCGTCCGTCAGGTGAAAAGCGCCAGGCGCGTGCCCCGTGGTAAAGCTTTGAGCATCGCGAATGTCTACCAGCACGGCGTTGCCCTGCTTCAGTCGTTCAAAGGCGTCTGCGACGCTGATAATAGAAAATTGTTCCATAGCTTACATACCAATAGTTCACATACCATAGTAAAAGACTCAACTATTATAACGACTTTCGCCACCGCCGCCACGAATTCGCAAGCCCTGTTAGCTTTTGTCAGAAAAGAGGTATAAAAAAAGCGTCGCTAGGCAACGCTTTTTTTCGAGCTATCAACAGGCTTTACGCTTCAATCGCCACGCGCAGTTTCTTCATCGCGTTTTTCTCCAGCTGACGCACACGCTCGGCAGAAACGCCGTAGCGATCGGCCAGCTCTTGCAGCGTAGCTTTGGACTCATCGCTGTTCAGCCAGCGCGCGCGAATAATGTGCTGGCTGCGCTCGTCTAGACCGTTTAGAGCCTGTGTCAGCTTGTCGGCGGCATCGCTGTCCCAGTTTTCATCTTCAATGCTTTCAGCAAAGTCAGATGACTTATCTTCTAGATACATTGCAGGGGCAACGACGCTGCTTTCGCTGTCGTCATCCGGCGAGGCGTCAAAAGCCATGTCCTGAGCGGCCATGCGGGACTCCATCTCAAGCACGTCCTTGCTTGAAACCCCCAGCTCTTTTGCGACTAGTTCAACCTCTTCCTGATTAAACCAGCCCAGGCGCTGCTTGGACTTACGCAGGTTAAAGAACAGCTTACGCTGTGCCTTGGTAGTCGCAATCTTAACAATGCGCCAGTTGCGTAGGACATACTCGTGGATTTCGGCCTTGATCCAGTGCACAGCAAAGGAAACCAGACGTACACCCACTTCTGGATTAAAGCGGCGCACCGCTTTCATCAGACCGATGTTGCCCTCTTGGATAAGGTCTGCCTGAGGCAGGCCATAGCCTGAGTAGTTGCGAGCGACGTGAACAACAAAGCGCAGATGGGACAGGATAAGCTTCTTCGCTGCCGCCAAATCGCCGTGATAATGCAGCCGTTCAGCCAGCTCGCGTTCCTCATCTGCTGTCAGCATCGGGTAGCTGCCAGCAGCCCGAATATAGGCCTCTAGACTACCTTGTGGAACCAGGGCCAAAGTTTGCATTTCTTTAGTCATTCAAACCCTCTTAAATAAAACGTCATTACATACGCTGGCGGACTTACACACGCCGCGACGGTACCGCCTTTCCGTCGCCAGCAGCGGCCTTGAACGGCGCTGCATGATTCGATAATTAGACCCGAGTTTCATTCAAAAGTTCAGGCAAATTGAGTGAAACGGGATCTTGAGATCCTGTTGCTATAACAGCAGATATGCGGGTTTATTTCAAGCCGCAGGGCACGACATGCACATCGATGAGGCATTATACCAGAGGATAACTCATCCTGGTGTAAACTGACGTAAATGCCTGACCGTTGCAAGCCATGCCGCACCCCAGCCAATCATGGCGGATACCAGCAGCAGAAGCAGGCTTTCATCCCAGCTTAGGCCGTCAATGGAGAACAGCGCGCCGAACACACTGGCCGCCTGAGTCACCGATGAGCTCAGCATCCACACCAGCGCCTGCGACATAATTAAAGACAGCACCGCACCAAACAGCCCCAGCAGCATGCCGCCGTTCAAAAACGGCCGCAGAATAAATCCGTCCGTCGCGCCGATAAGCTTCATCACGCTTATCGTATCCCGCCGGCTAAAAATGTTAAGCCGCACGCTGTTGCCGATAACGAGGAACACCGCTACCACCATCAGTACCGCGATTGTTCCTGAAATCGACCCTACCAGCCGCGTCAGCGCAGACAGGCGAGAGAACCAGCTGTCGTCGGTTTTGACTTCACTGACGCCGGGCAGCTTGCCAACTGCGTCGCGCAGCGTCGTTAGCGATGTGGTATTCAGAAAATCAGACTTCGGCGTCACAACGATAAGCGCAGGCAGCGGGTTTTCCCTCAGCATGTCCAACGCAGAGCCGAATCCCGACCACTCGCGAAACTCTTTTAGCGCGCTGTCGCGAGACATATAGTCGACGCTTTTAACGCTTTCCATCCCTTTAATCTGCTCGGCTAAAGCGCTGGCCGCATCATCGGCTACGCTCTTTTCCAGATAGACAGTCACCTGCGGCGTGGGATACCACTTTGCCGCCGCCGTACCAACGTTTTTCCACACCAGATAACCGAGGCTTGGCAGCGTCAGCGAAATCGCAATCACCGCAACCGTCATCAGCGTCGCAATAGGCTGTCGCAGCATGTCGATGGTCGTATTGCGCCAGGCATAGCGCCACTGTTCGCGCCAGCCACCGCTTTCGCGCTTCGCTGCTTTTGGCTTCGGCGGCGCGCTCTTTTTCACCTGAGGCTTACGACTACGCATCGCTGCTTCCTCCCATTCTTCCGTGGGAAAGGGTCAAAACCCTATAGGAACGGCTGGCGATAAGCCCCCGATCGTGAGTCGCCATCAGTACCGTTACGCCAACGCGGTTAAACTCTTCAAACAGTTTCAGGATCCCGACCGAAAGCTCGTCGTCCAAATTGCCGGTAGGCTCATCTGCCAGCAGTACCGCGGGCTTGTTCACCACCGCGCGGGCGATGCCGACCCGCTGCTGTTCGCCACCGGAAAGCTGAACGGGGAGGCACTTTGCCTTGTCCAACAGACCGACCTTATCCAGCGCCGCTGACGCGCGACGGCGAATTTCTTCAGGAGACGCGCCGCAGATAATCAGCGGCAGAGCCACGTTGTCATAAACCGTTCTGTCCGCCAGTAGGTTATGATCCTGAAAGACCATGCCAATTTGGCGGCGCAGAAAGGGCACCTCTGCTGGCTTCAGGCGGCTCACGTCATGCCCGGAAAACCAGATATGCCCCGCGCTTGGCCGCTCAATGCCGCAAATCAGCTTTAAAAGCGTACTCTTACCCGCGCCGGAATGGCCGGTTAAAAACGCCATTTCGGCCTGCCGGAGATGAAAGCTAACGCTCTGTAGCGCCTGCTGCCCTCCTAAATAGGCCTTACTGACCTGCTCAAAACGAATCATTGTTGCTTAGTCCTCTCGGGCAAAAAGCGCTTCAATAAAGTCGTTGGCCTGGAAAGGCCGTAAGTCATCAATGCCTTCACCAACGCCAATGTAGCGAATAGGGATGCCAAACTGATCGGCAACAGAGAAAATAACCCCGCCCTTTGCCGTACCGTCCAGCTTAGTCAGCGTGATCCCCGTGAGCCCTACTGCCTCACTAAACAGTTTAGTCTGGCTAATGGCGTTTTGGCCGGTACTGGCGTCAATGGTCAGCATAATTTCGTGAGGCGCCTCTTCATCCAGCTTCTTCATCACCCGCACAATCTTTTTCAGCTCTTCCATCAGGTGGGACTTATTCTGCAGGCGCCCTGCCGTATCGGCGATCAGCACGTCAACGTTGCGCGCCTTAGCCGCTTCGATCGCATCGAAAATCACTGATGCAGAATCGGCACCGGTATGCTGAGCAATAACCGGAATGTTATTGCGCTGCCCCCACACCTGAAGCTGCTCAACCGCTGCGGCGCGAAAGGTGTCACCCGCAGCCAGCATGACTGACTTGCCCTGTGCCTGAAACTGGCGCGCCAGCTTGCCGATAGTGGTGGTTTTGCCCACGCCGTTAACGCCCACCATCAGGATCACAAACGGCTTGTGGCCGCTGACGTCCAGCGGCTTATCGACCGCCTTGAGGATCTCGGACATTTCGTCCTTCAGCCGCTCGTACAGCGCTTCCGCGTCTTTCAGATCGCGGCGGCTGGCGTGTTCAGTCAGCGAGGCAATAATTTTACTGGTCGTGTTAACGCCCACGTCAGCGATAAGCAGTTGCTCTTCCAGCTCTTCAAACAGCTCATCGTCAATGCGCTTGCCGCGAAACAGCCCCATAAAGCCGGAGCCTAGATTCTGCTTGGTTTTCAGCAGGCTTCGCTTAAGGCGGGCAAAGAAGCCTTCTTTAGTTGGCCTTTCCTGCTCCTGCATGGAAAGCGGCGTCTCTACGGCCTCTTCCTGCTCAATGTCCTCAATGGCCTCTTCTTCAGCGTCGTCAAGCTCGCCTTCGTCAAAAGGCTCGTCCTGCTCCCACTCAGAAGGAGCATCCTCAACGGACTCTTCCTGAGCGATATCCTCAATGGCTTCTTCTTCGGCCTCGTCGAGCTCGCGTTCGTCAAAAGGTGCGTTCTGAAGCTGTTCTTCAACCTCTTCTTGCTCAACGCGTGCGACGTCAGCAGACAGCGCAGCGTCTTCGAGTCGATCGGTATCCCTTTCTGCCGGTTCCAGAACGTCGAGTTCAGCAGTCTCGTCTGCCTCGGTTTTTTCATCCTCAAGCGCGCTATCAGCCTCGATGTCCGGCAAGCGTTCGCCTGCGGTATCAGCGATGACCGCTGTGTCGGCGGGGGTTTCAGTTACCGGATGCTCAGCGACATCGCTCCCTGCGGCAGCGCCTTCTTCCTGTTCAGGCAACGCCTCTTCATTTTTTTCAGTGTCTTCACTCTGACGGTTAAGCCCTAACCAGGAAAAGAAACCGCGCTTTTTGTCTTTCGCCATGCTGTAACCACAACCTCCACACTCGCCATTACGTTCACGTCTTTGCCCAAGTCTAACACTCTCCGGCGCGATAAACGGCTTTATATTAACATCTGACCCATCAAAATCATGCCATTCAGCAACGAAAAAGCGCGCGTAAGAAAACGCATTTACGCGGGCCGTGCCTGACGCATTTTTAAATCTACCGGCTCTCGCTATAATAGCGCCATAAACCCTTAATCGTTTTTCTGGTCAATAGCCGCCCTATGAGTAAAAAGAGTTCCCCCAGTAAGGCTGGTCAAATCCGCATTATCGCCGGGCAGTGGCGAGGCAGAAAGCTGCCCGTGCCGGACAGCCCAGGCCTAAGGCCAACGACCGATCGGGTAAAAGAAACGCTGTTTAACTGGTTAGCGCCAGTCCTTCAGGAGGCACGCTGTCTGGACTGCTTTGCAGGCAGCGGCTCCCTCGGATTTGAAGCCCTTTCTCGCTATGCCGAGCAGGTCGTCATGCTGGAAGCCGAGCGCTCTGTTGCACAGGGGCTGCAAAAAAATTTGGCGCTGCTAAATGCCCGCGGCGGTCAGGTAGTCCATACTGACACTCTAAGCTGGCTTAAAGGAAGCCCGTCACCCTTTGACGTGGTGTTTCTCGATCCGCCCTTTCGTCAAGGGCTGCTGGCGGAAACCGTCTCCCTACTAGAGCAGCGTGGCTGGCTCGCAGAAGAGGCGTGGATTTATGTCGAAACCGAGTCAGAAAGCGCAGCGGTAGCCGTACCGCCAACCTGGCAGCTTCATCGGGAAAAAGTCGCTGGTCAGGTTGCCTATCGGCTCTACCAGCGCCAGCCGCTATCAGCGCCACAACACACAGAACAGGAATGACGTGAATATGAAACAGCTGGTGATTAACATAGGGCGTTTGATGATGGTTGTCGTCTGGGGCTTTTTGCTGCTCAATCTGTTTAGCCCCTTTCCCAGCCCGCTAAAGTACTTTCTGTACGTCGCGACCGGATTTACGCTGTTTATGCACGGGCTACAGCTGGCGCTGCTTAAATCTACGCTGCCGAAGGATGGAGAGAAAATGGGCAACGCCCAGGCCGTCAGGATCCTGCTGTTTGGCGTTTTTGAACTGCTGGCATGGCAGAGCAAATTTCAGCAAAAGCCGCCAAGCGGTCAGTAACAGTTAGGCGATACCGCTAGCCCTTTCTACCGGGAAAATAGGGAAAGGGCGTGACGTTATCGCCCAGTTCAGAAATTCGCGCGCTGCCCTGTTCAGCAACTGCATCAATGCGGATAACAGAATGCATAGGAATAAAGCTGCGCGTAACGCCAGAGAATTCCGTTTTTAGCCGCTCTTCGCTGGGATCAACCAGCAGCGAGCTGCCGCTGTCAAAAACAAAATCGCCGATTTCAACAAAGCCAAACAGCGAACTCTGCGTCAGTTCGCGCACGTATAGCTGATAGTTTTTACCGTTGTTCATAAACTGAATGCGGTACAGCGGCTTTTCTTGACTCATCTCGTTGCTTTATCTCACTGAATATCGAACTCGCCAAAAAATTAACATAACCGCAGAAAGAATGCGACTTCACTAGCGGAAACGGCATTATTCATTGTTTAACTAACGGGTTATTCCTACACTTAAGTTATCGAACCGCTTGAAAGCCTGAAGGATAAACCTATGAGCTGGCCTCTTTTAGCCGTCATATTTTCCGGTTGGATCTACGTTGATGCGGCCTATCGCGGCCCTCGCTGGCAGCGCTGGGCGTTTAAACCCGTCACGATGCTTCTTATGCTGCTGTGGGCCTGGCAATCTCCCGAACTCACCGGCGTCAGCTACCTTATTCCCATTGGATTGCTGGCCAGTCTGGCAGCGGACATCGTTCAGGCGGTTTCCCAAGAGCGCGTGCTGTACGCTGTCGGTGCGCTAATTGTTTCCCATCTGGCCTATACGCTGTGCTTTGCGTCATCGCTGGCTCTCAGCTTCTACTGGCCGCCGGTTGTGATTTTACTTGCTGTTGGGCTAACTATCATGGCGCTGCTGTGGAACCGACTGGCAGATATGCGTTGGCCAGCCGCTGCCTATTTGGCAGTCACGCTATTGATGGTAGGAATAACGACAAGCAGCTACCTGGCTGCACCTAACGACATGGCCTTCAGCCAGCTTATTGGCAGCGTTTTGCTGTTGATGTCAGCCATCTTGTGGCTGACGGATAAATACTACCTGCCGTTCAAAGCCGCCAGTGCGGCGATCGCGGTGTGCTATTTTTTAGGCCACTTTACGATCGTCAGGTCACTGCATATCTAGACGGGTGCCAGAAATCAGGCATCGCCCTTGCGGATCAGGTAGCGGTAAGGCGTATCTTCAGTTTCCGCGGCCAACAGTTCGTGGTCCATAAAGCGGCAAAAACCGGGGATATCGCGGACAGTCGCCGGGTCATCAGCTACGATAAGCAGCGTCTGCCCGCTTGCCATGTGGCGCACTGTTTTGCGCACCATCATAACGGGTTCTGGGCAGCGTAACCCTAACGCATCAAGGGTACGGTCGGGATTGGCAAACGCGTCTGTCATAGGAAACCTGCTGCTGTCTTAAAAAGCTGTCTAAAAACCGATTTGCCTAGTTTAATACGATGCACAATGAGCGCAAGCCAAACGAATACACTAGACGTACGCGAAAGGAATAGGAGAAAGCCATGTCGAACTCATCAACACCGCCCCAACAGCCCGCTCTTCAGCGCATCGTCTCCAGAACAAAAGACGTCGGCGGCATCCCCGTTGCCCGCGGGCTGCCTGTTAAAGAGCGTCGCCTTATCGGTGCCTGGTGCTTCCTCGACCACGCAGGACCTGCCGTTTTCCAAAGCGATGCGCAAAGTATGCACGTTGCTCCCCACCCCCACACGGGGCTGCAAACATTTACCTGGATGCTAGAAGGAGAAATTCTGCACCGCGACAGCCTGGGCTATGAGCAGGTGATCCGCCCCGGACAGGTTAATCTGATGACAGCCGGGCGCGGAATATCCCACTCGGAAAACGCCGTACCGGGATCGCTAACACTGCACGCCGTCCAGCTGTGGATAGCCTTACCTGCTGCCGTCAAAGACATGCCGCCGCGTTTCGACCACTACCCTAACCTGCCAAAATGGAGCCGCGATGGCGTTAGCTTCACGCTGCTGACAGGGGACTTTTCTGGCTATCGCGCACCAACGCTAAGCTTCTCGGAGCTGGTCGGCGTAGACATCGCCAATCACCATCAGGCGCAGCTCACAGTGCCTCTTCAACAAGACTTTGAGTACGGCCTGTTCGTTTTAGAAGGTGAAGCCTTGATTGGGCAAGAGGCCTTCAGCCAAAACGAACTGGCCTATCTCTCTTCTGGCAATGCTGAACTACCGCTCACGCTGAAAGAAAACAGCCGCATCCTGCTGCTTGGCGGTGAACCGCTGGGCGAAGAGGTGCTTATGTGGTGGAACTTCGTCGGGAGAACTAAAGAAGAGCTGCGTCAGGCGGTTGAAGAGTGGAACGCGGCGGACGCCCGTTTCGGCAGCGTGCCGGGATCAGAACAGTCGCCAACGCCTGCGCCGAAAATGCCGTAAAAAGCGCCAAACGCCGCGTTTAGCCACGCATCGCTGCAATCTCCGATTGCATTCGTCGAATAACGCGGTATCATCTGCGGCGCTCGATTCGTCGGCGAACATATTTTATACAATACTGATTTTATACAGCGCTGGGTTCCCTCACCCCAGCAGGCGCAAGCCGTTTAACTAAAAAGGTCACAACATGTTTGAGTTTTCCGCACAACAGCGGCTTAAAGCGCTGCTATGGCTTTCGTTCTTCCATATTCTGATTATTGCCTCCAGCAACTATCTGGTTCAGCTGCCTATCACCATTTTTGGCTTCCATACCACCTGGGGCGCGTTTACCTTTCCGTTTATCTTCTTGACGACAGACCTCACCGTTCGGGTGTTTGGTGCACCGCTGGCTCGGCGCATTATTCTGGTCGTCATGATGCCTGCACTGCTTATCTCTTACCTGCTGTCCACCTGGTTTTACGAGGGCTCATGGCAGGGATATCAGGCCATACACCAGATCAATCTGGTGGTCGCCCGTATCGCTATCGCCAGCTTTATGGCTTACGTGCTAGGGCAAATTCTCGATATTTACGTTTTCAACCGACTGCGCCAGCTAAAAGCCTGGTGGGTAGCTCCCAGCGTTTCAGCTGTTTTTGGTAACCTCAGCGACACCATTGCGTTCTTCTCTATTGCCTTCTACAAGAGCAGCAACGCATTCATGGCGGAAAACTGGGTTGAGATCGCGCTGGTCGACTACGTGTTCAAGCTGCTTATCTGTGCACTGTTCTTCCTGCCGATGTACGGTATTCTGCTGAACGTGCTGTTAAAGCGGCTGGTACACATCCAGTCATCGCCCAAGCTTTCACACGATGCGGCCTAAATAATCGAGATAATTTTGGCGCACACCGGATCTTGGTGATATTTTTATACTTTACGCGGGCGTGGCGGCAGTGAAAAATAATGCTGCTGCCAGAGCTCTGATAAATATGCCCCGATAACTATATGAGAGATAAAGGAAGTGCCATGCAGAAGTTAATCAAAACTATGGGTCTGTGTCTGTTTGCTGTAAGCCTCACCGCCTGTGACGGTAATAAGGACACACCAACAGCACCTGCTGAAAACGGTTCTTCTGCTGCACAGCCCGGCGCTTCCGGTGGCCAAACTCAGGTTTTAGGTGGAAAGGTCAGCTTTACTGTTCCTGACGGCCTACAGGATCAAAGCGGCAAAAGCCCTTCTCAAACTACGAATATGGCGATTTTTGCCGACAACGCCGCGCAAAAGATGCTGATTGTTATCAGCAGCTCGATGCCTGCCGACTCGCTGGATAACCTGATAACCCGTATGGAAGCACAGCAGAAAATGCGCGATAGCGAATTAACGCTGCTGAAAAAGGCGCCTATTGAAGTCAGCGGGCAAACTCTACAGCGCCTTGATACGCTGGTGCGCATCGACGGCAATAAAAATTACTCGTCTACGCTGCTTGGTCAAGTGGGTGAGCAGTTACTGACTATCCAGCTTACCTATCCTGCTGAACAGCAGGCCGATGCGGAAAAAGCGGTTGAGGCGTTTATCACCTCACTGAAAATTCAGCCATAAAACCGCAAAGTACAAGTACCGTAGAAAAAAAACGGGCGACCTATAAGGTCGCCTGAAACAGAAAATACACTCTCCTGCCAGAAACCGGTCATTCGTCAGAGTTAACGTTGACCGGAAAACACCCTCTCGGGTCTTCCCATAATCGTTTACTCTTTCAGTCTGCCAGCGCTTGCGCTAGCAGCGTGATCGGATGTTCACAGCGTTTAGTGGTCGACATTTCAATTTGCCATTTACAGGTTTCGCAGTCGCTGACCACAAAATCCACACCGCTTTCTTCAATTTGTCGGAACAGCGAAGCCCCAATGCCCTGAGAGGTTTCGTAGTTTTCTTTCTTGAAACCGTAGGTACCGGCAATGCCGCAGCACTGAGAGTCCAGTACTATAAGCTCAACGCCGGGGATCCGCTCCAACAGCGCGAGGGTATAGGCCGTCCAGCCCATTTTTTCCATATGGCAAGGCGTGTGATAGGCGATCTTCATCGGCGTATGCTTGAGCTTTAGCTCCCGCCCTTCAGACAGCAGGCGGTAAATAAAGCGCGTCGCCAGTTCAATCTGGTCGCGCACCGACGTGGTATCAACACCCAGCAGGTGTGGATACTCATCGCGTAGCGTGAATGTACAGGTTGAAGAGGTTGCAACAACGGGGATCCCCTTACCGATCACCGCATCAACCAGCGACTCCGCGTTCACACCGGCCTGCTTCTTCGCACGATCGATAAAGCCGTTAGCAATAAGAGGGACGCCGCAGCACTTCTCTTTTTTCAGCAGTTGAACGCCCATTCCCATGGCGTTAAGCACCCGCACCAGATCTTTCCCCAGCTGCGGATGGTTATAGTTAACAAAGCAGCCGTGGAAAAACGCGACCTGATCGGCAAACGCCTGCTGTTTCGCCGCCTGCTTGCGGAACCACTGACGGAAGGTGCCGAAAGAGTATTTTGGCAAATCGCGGCGATGGTCTATTTTCAGCACGCTGTCCAGAATGCCCTTTACCGGCTTCAGACCCACGGTGGCATTCACCAGCGGTGCAAACGGCGTGGACAGGGTTCCCATCAGATCCGTATGGCTCAGAACTGCGTCCCGCAGCTTAAATTTGGTCGGCGCATAGTCAATGCGCGCGCGCTGGATGATATCGCCGATTTTCACATCGGAAGGGCAGGCTACTTCACAACGCTTACAGTTGGTGCAGTACTTCAGCGCCTCATCGTATAAAGACGGATCTTTCAGCCGCAGGCGCTCACCGTCCGGCCCGGCCTGCTTTGGCCCCGGATAGTTAGGATTCACTTTCGCAACGGGGCAGTACGTTGTGCAAACGGTGCACTTGATACAGTTTTCAAAGCTGTTGTCAGTCGTCAGGCTCATTGCGCCACCTCCACCTCAGAAAGGATCTGCTCTGCGGCATACTGTGCTGTTACCAGAGAGACGCCTGCACCACACCCCTGCTGTAGCGGATCGTATCCTCCCAGCACAGCGCCGATGACGTACAGATTGCTTAGCGGTTGCCCGCAAACGGTACCGTGCAGCTTCTCATCCGCCTTCACGCCAAAGCGCAGGTAAGGCTGAGGTTCGAACATATCCTTGTGTGTCCACTGTGGGCGGTGAGGCACGTCGAGAATGTCCAGCCCAAAGACGGGCTCATAAACGCGCTCAAATTCTGCAATCAGTCCGTTGCTAAAGAAGCTACCACTCGCCAGCACAACGTGCTCAGCAACGATAGGGATATCGGTATGGTTGCGGGTATAGATGCGCGTTACGCGCTGGTTTTTCAGCTCAGCCTTCAGTACCGAATCACCGGGCATAAACTGGCCGCCAAGCTGCTGAAAGCGTCGGCGAAGTGCCTGATGTAGGCGGATCCCCAGTAGTGACGGGGGTAAAGTGGGTACTAACATCACCGGCTTGCCGGCTCGCTGGCGAAGTGTCTCAATCGCGTGAGTATCTTCCAACCCGATGCAGGCAGGAAGAAGCACAGCGTCAACATTCTCAGCCAGACGCGTCACTTCCTGTGCCAGTAGTTCAAGGTTTTCCGGCAGATCTAACACTCGTGAAATATTGGAAGCGCGAAACTCGCTGGGGTTTTTCCTTAAGCGATCGAGCGCGGGAAGGTGCAGATAGTCGGTAACGGTCTCAATACCGCGTTCTTCCAGCGATGCGGCTGCCAGCTGCGGCTGGAAGTCCAGAAAACCTTCAATACCAATCACGGCAACGCGCTGCCACGGTAAATGCCCGCTCACTGGGGCAACGGGCACTTCATTGGGGCTGAGCCAGGTTGCTCTCAGCGTTCCTAACGGCGTTACCCGTCGATGGTTTTGGTCAATCGAACCGTAGAACTGCAGCCCGCACTCCGCCAGTAAACCTTCCGCCTGCTTTGCCATACGAAGAACGGCTTCTTTGCCCAACTTTGAGTAGGGGTGTTCCTGACCAAGCTCCGCCAGCGCGTCCAGCGGGCGTTCAATCACTGAGCCGTCAGCGCGATAGCTGAGGAAGTCCAGCGAGCCGGACGAAAAGTGCAGCGCGCTCTGACCGGCGCTGATAATCGCGCAGCGTTTGCCCTCTTGAGCAAGTCGAATACCGCAGGAAAGGCCTGCCAGGCCGCCGCCAATAATGGCTACATCAAATTTCATTACTCTTCTCCACGCTGGATGAGGGATCCAGACCACACAGCCCCTGATAAACCCAGCTGGTGAATTCACTTTCCCGCAGCGCGTCTCCCCACGCGATTGGGCGAACGCCCTTCCAGCGTTCATTCAGGAAAGTCGAAAGCTGAGTGAGCGACTGTTGGGGCGTCGCTACTTTAAACCGGTTGAGTAGCCCGGCTGCGCGGCAGGCGCACAGCTCCCCCTGGCAGGTGCCCATGCCGACGCGAGTGCGGCGGCGCAGGTCGATAAGATTATTCACATTCAGTGATGCAACGGCGTAGCGCACTTCACCGGCGGTGACCGCTTCGCACTCACACACCAGGCTGTTGTCCAGACGATCGTCGCTCACCAGTTCGGTCGCGCGATCGCCGTGGCGGTAAACCGCTGAGCCTCGAATCGTCGAAGGCAGAGAAATGACTTTCCCCAGCGTCTCTTCCGCTGACTGGCGAGAGCCGGGCAGAGCCTCTTGAGCCGTTGTACACTCACCTTTATGACCAAGCTTTTCGCACACTTTATCCGTTGCCCACTCGGCCATCAGGCGATAGGTCATCAGCTTGCCGCCTGTAATGGTGATAAAGCCTTCCAGCCCATCGCGCACCGCGTGATCCAGCAGCACGATTCCCCGGCTGACGTTGCGGCCTGACGGATCGTCATCGCTAGCCACCAGCGGACGAACACCCGCGTAGGCGCGAAGAATGCGAGTGTGTGCTAACTTCGGCGCTAAACGACTGCCCTCACGAATAAGCACATCCACCTCTTCCGGCGTTACGATCATGTTGTCAATGTCGTCATACGGGATGCGGGTCGAGGTGGTGCCAATCAGGGAAATAGTGTCACCCGGTACCAGAATGTCTGCATCAGCAGGCTTGCGGCAGCGGTTAATCACGCGGTTGTTGATACGGTGCCCCATGATCAGCAGCGCCCCTTTGGCGGGGAACATGCGCACGCGAAGCTCTGCATATTCAGCAATGTGCTGACCCCAGATACCTCCTGCGTTAACCACAATAGCAGCGCGTATTTCGCGCATCTCTTTGCGATAGTGGTCATAAGCCTTAACGCCAACTACGCGGGCGCCTTCTTGGATCAGGCCGATAACTTCATGGTAAGTGAACACTTGCCCACCGTGCTCGCGAGCGTCCAGCACGTTTGCGGCTGTCAGGCGAAACGGGTCAACGGTGCCGTCTGGCACTCTGACGGCGCCGAGCATGTCAGGGTTAGCGGACGGCTCGAAGCGAAGCGCCTCTTGAGGATCCATTGCCTGAGCGTCAATACCTGCGGCACGGCAGGCGTCAATAAAGGTAGATTGAAACGCTATGTCGTCTTCCGGCAGCGTCAGGAACAGGCCGTCGGTTTGCTCTACACAGTGACGCGCAATGCGCTTGAGAATTTTGTTTTCTTCTATACACTCACGAGCCGATTCGGCATCCGTGACGGCATAGCGAGCGCCGCTGTGCAGCAGGCCGTGGTTACGCCCCGTTGCGCCAGTAGCAATATCGTGTCGTTCCAACAGAACGGTGCGCAGCCCGCGACGAGCACAGTCTCGCGCTACGCCAGCGCCGGTGGCGCCGCCGCCAATGATGATGACATCCGTCTCGATTGAAGGAAAAACGCTCATTATCAATTGCTCCCGCTGTCGTTCTCAACGTCTGGAATACGTCTATGGTTTTATTTAAACATATCCTGCGCCAATTTTGTTTGATAAGGAACAAATTCGAGCAAAATTAGATTCAATTCGCTCAGAAAAGAACATTAGTGTGATAAGAATCACAACACTTGCATTAACATTCCACACTTTAAGTTAAAAAGATGATACATTTCGCTCGGCAAAAGTGAAGAAATGACGGTAATTCACCGCTAAAAAATGCCAGTAGCGAGATAATGGATAACAACGCACTGAGCGATAATGAAAATACTGTGAGCATCCGATCGATGATCACGCTAATTATTACACTCATACGAAAATACAGAGATAAATGACTGCCAGTGGAGGCACTATGCTAAGTATTTTTAAACCCGCGCAGCACATCGCGCGTCTACCGCAGGATAAGATCGATCCGACTTATCGCCGCCTTCGGTGGCAGATTTTCATGGGGATCTTCTTCGGCTACGCCGCTTACTATCTGGTTCGCAAAAACTTTGCTCTGGCCATGCCTTATCTGGTAGAGCAGGGCTTTAGCCGCGGCGATTTGGGCTTTGCCCTTTCCGGTATTTCTATCGCTTACGGTTTCTCCAAGTTCATTATGGGTTCCGTATCCGACCGCTCTAACCCTCGCGTGTTCCTGCCTGCGGGTCTGATCCTCGCCTCTGTCGTCATGCTGTTGATGGGCTTTATGCCATGGGCAACCTCCAGCATCATGATCATGTTTGTGCTGCTGTTCATCTGTGGATGGTTCCAGGGTATGGGCTGGCCGCCGTGCGGTCGCACCATGGTTCACTGGTGGTCACAGAAAGAGCGCGGAAGTATCGTCTCCGTCTGGAACTGCGCCCACAACGTCGGCGGCGGTATTCCTCCTCTGCTGTTCCTGTTGGGTATGGCGTGGTTTAACGACTGGAAAGCCGCTTTCTACATGCCGGCTCTCTGCGCCATCATCGTTGCTCTGATCGCTTTTGCCCTGATGCGCGATACGCCGCAGTCATGCGGGCTGCCGTCAATTGAAGAGTACAAAAACGACTATCCGCCTGACTATACGGAAAAAGATGAAGAAGAACTGAGCGCGAAAGAAATCTTCATGAAGTACGTATTCCCGAACAAACTGCTGTGGTACATCGCCATTGCTAACGTGTTCGTTTACCTGCTGCGCTACGGCATTCTGGACTGGTCACCAACCTACCTGAAAGAAGTGAAGCACTTTGCACTGGATAAGTCATCCTGGGCCTACTTCTTCTATGAGTACGCAGGTATCCCCGGTACTCTGCTGTGCGGCTGGATGTCAGACAAAGTGTTCAAGGGCAACCGCGGCGCAACCGGCGTCTTCTTTATGGTGCTGGTAACTATCGCCACTGTCGTTTACTGGCTGAACCCAGAGGGTAACCCTGGCATCGATATGCTGTGTATGACCGTCATCGGCTTCCTGATCTACGGCCCTGTTATGCTTATCGGTCTGCACGCTCTGGAGCTGGCTCCGAAGAAAGCGGCGGGTACTGCCGCAGGCTTCACCGGTCTGTTCGGCTACCTGGGCGGCTCCGTCGCAGCAAGCGCTATCGTCGGCTACACCGTTGACTTCTTCGGTTGGGACGGCGGCTTTATGGTGATGATCGGCGGCTGTGTGCTGGCTGTTATTCTGCTCATCATGACCATGCTGAGCGAAAACAAGCACAAAGCGGAAATGCTGGCCAAGCAGGCCGGTAACTAATCCGTACACGTTGAAATAACGTCGCGCTGCGCGCCTGTTTATCAGGCCGCAGCGCAAACCATCACGTCACACAGCAATAAAAACGCAGTTCAAACCCTATTTGCCAGCGTCACACGGACGTCACCTAGCGCAAATACTATTTCCATCAGTCATGTAACAAAAACAGCTAAGCCACAAGGCTTAACCCGTTTGCTGCGCGCTTTTCAGCCTTACGGCGGCGATCGCGCTTTTACAACAACAGTAGGAGAGAAAAGGATGAGAACAGGTTTTAAAACGCTTTTAGCAGGCATGGTGCTAGGAATGGCGCTGCTTCCAGCCGTTCAGGCAGCACAAAAGGCAGACAAAATTGTTATCGCCCATCGTGGTGCCAGCGGCTACCTGCCTGAGCACACGCTAGCCTCAAAGGCGATGGCCTATCAGCAGGGTGCAGACTTTCTGGAACAGGATTTGGTTATGACCAAAGACGATCGCCTGATTGTCCTGCACGATCACTACCTTGATCGCGTAACCGATGTAGCCGACAGGTTCCCTGACAGAGCGCGTAAAGACGGCCGCTACTACGCAATCGACTTTACTCTTGACGAAATTAAGTCGCTGAAGTTCACTGAAGGTTTCGATATTAAAGACGGCAAGAGAGTTCAGAGCTACCCCGGCCGCTTCCCAATGGGTAAATCCGATTTTCGCATCCACACGTTTGAAGACGAAATCGAATTTGTGCAGGGTCTGAACCACTCTACCGGTAAAAATATTGGTATCTATCCGGAAATCAAAGCCCCTTGGTTCCACCGCAGCGAAGGCAAGGACATCACTGCCAAAACGCTGGAAGTGCTGAAAAAATACGGCTACACCAAGAAAAGCGACAACGTTTACCTTCAGTGCTTTGACTTCAACGAACTTAAACGCATCAAGACCGAACTGATGCCCAAAGCGGGCATGGATCTGAAGCTGGTTCAGCTTATTGCCTATACCGACTGGGAAGAGACCTTCGAGCCCGATGCACAGGGTAAGCTGGTGAACTACAGCTACGACTGGATGTTTAAGCCCGGTGCCATGAGCGAAATCGCCAAGTATGCCGACGGCATTGGCCCTCAGTACCCAATGCTGCTTGACGTGAAGGCCTCCAAACCGGGAAAAGCAGTGCTTTCCCCCATGATGCAGGAAGCCCACAAGGCCGGAATGGTGGTACATCCCTACACCCTGCGCGCTGATGCCCTACCACCCTACGCCACCGACATGAACCAGCTTCTGGACATCATGTACAATCAGGCGAACGTTGACGGGCTGTTCTCTGACTTCCCCGATATGGCAGTGAAGTTTTTGGAAAAGCAGAAGCAGCATAAATAGTGTGTAACGACGTTATAAACAGAGCGGGCGCCCAAGGCGCCCGTTTTTACTACCTAATCTACCCACTACAGGTACATTCTTCTCAAATAGTGCATCACGGCATCATCGACGTTGCTGCCGATCACTTCCAGCTGTGGCAGAGTGTTCTTCAGCCGGGGTGAACCGTTTTGCATAATGCAGCCCTTACCGGCCATTGACAGCATTTCCGCGTCGTTCATACCGTCGCCGAAAGTAATGCAGTCTTTCAGGCCGTAACCCATTAGCCCAGACACTTCCTGCAGCGCACGGCCTTTAGAGACGTTTGCCCCCATCACTTCCAGACAGTAGTCCAAAGAAAACGTGGCGTGAACGCGATCGCCATAAATCTGATTGATGGTCTCTTCCAGCTTGAGCAGACGATCGTGTTCAAAGCTGGTGAAAAACACCTTACAGATGCCGTCTGTCGCCATCGTATCCGGCTCAAACAGCTGGTAGCTGAAATCTGATTCCTGATGAAAGTTCTTTAAGTCTTCACTGTCGCGGTTAGTTAGCCAGTCATCGTTGCGATAAACGTGAGTTTCGATATAGGGGTTATCCGCCACAATGTGGTAAAGCTCATAGGCGATGTTCGGGTCAAGGTTATGACTCAGGATCAAATCGCCCTGCGGATTATGCACGCGAGCGCCGTTGGAGGTGATCATATAGGAGTCAATGCCTAGGCCATCGCGGATCTGACCAACGTCAACGTGGTGACGACCAGTTGCAAATACAAAATGGATACCGCTTTGAGCAATCAGACGCAGCGTGTCCTTCGCGTAGGGGGAAAGCGTGTGGTCGTTCTGCAACAGCGTACCGTCCAGATCGGATGCAACGATAGGAAACATATTTTTATCAATCCTTAACGAAAAAAGAATTCAACGTAATCGAACATTCAGACTCAATACTGCGCGAAAAAGCGCAAAATATCCAGCAACGCCTTCGTCCTTAAACCGTCTCGCTCAAAAAGAATTTCGTGGAAGGCACCTTCAATCACGATCGGCCCGCCGCTTTCACAAGGGTGCCCCGCCTGTGCCATAGCCTCACAGAAAGCATTTTGCGCCTGATTGTCAACAATGCGCTCTTCCCCAGCCTGTAGCAGCATAAGCGGTGTCGCTATCTGCGGTGCTAACTCAATGGCCTGCTCCCCAGCGGCAATCGACTCTTTAACCCAGCGATAGGTCGGCCCGCCAACGCGCAGTTCTGGATAATCTGAAAAGTAGCGGGAATAAAGCCGATAGCGCACCTTGCTGTGGGTCAAAATGTTGACCGCATAGGGCAACGGTATCCATCGCCCGGTTCCAACAGCATAGCTTTCCCTGACGCTTGGCCAGCGCTCCGTCAGGTCGGTGATATTTTTGGCCAGCCACTTTGGCATTGGCAGGCGAATACCCAACATCGGCGAACAAAGAGCCGCTGCGGAAAACGAATCGGGATGACGTGCCAAAAACAGCGCCGAAATAGCGCCCCCCATTGAGTGGGCTAAAAGAAACGTGCTCGCATAGCGAGCCGGAGTGAAGGCGGTTTGCCAGAAGGTTTCAAAGTCTGCAACGTAGTCGTTAAACTCTTCCACGTGCCCGCGCTGGCCGTCCTCCAGCAGGCGACCGGAAAAGCCCTGCCCGCGATGGTCAATAATCCAAACGTCGTAGCCGCACTGAAAGAGATCGTAGGCCAGCTCCTGGTATTTGATGTAGCCCTCTGTTCTGCCCGGAGCTATCACAATGGCGCGGCTGTGTTCTGAAGAGGTAAACCGCACATAGGTAATCTCAACGCCGGCGACGCCCATAAAGCCCGCTTCCTGCCGCTGCTGCCAAAAATCTGACAGAGGCCCGGCAGAAAATGCGGCAAAGCGCTTTTCCCTATGGAGCAGTTTCAGTTCTAAAGAAAGATAGTCTTCCGTCATAAGCGTCGCCTCATTGGCCTGTCTTCTTTTCAGAAACAAAGAAAAACAGTCGAGCGTGAATGCAACAAACAGGGGGTCATAATGAAAATATGATACCTCTTTTTCCCTGTCATCTGCTTAAAACAGTGTGTAAAAATTTCTGTTCACCACTGGCAACCGCCGGCAAAAGCGTGATAAATATTCGTTATCCTTTCTCGATGTAGAACCTTAACTATGACTCTCGAGTGGTGGCTAACCTACTTAGTCACAACGATCGTTCTTAGCCTGTCCCCCGGTTCCGGCGCTATTAACACTATGAGCACCGGTATCACCTATGGCTTTCGCGGCACCCTTCCGGCGATTGCGGGTCTACAGGTTGGCCTTGCTGCCCATATTGCGCTGGTGGGCGTGGGGCTGGGCACGCTGCTGTCACAGTCAGAGATGGCGTTTATCGTCCTGAAGTGGCTCGGAGCCGGCTATTTGATTTGGCTCGGTATCCAGCAGTGGCGGGCGGCGGGGGCGATGGATCTTAATGCGGTGTCTCAATCGCTGCCAAAAAGCGGCCGCTTTAAGCGTGCCATCTTGGTAAACCTGACGAACCCCAAAAGCATTGTGTTTCTGGCGGCGCTGTTTCCTCAGTTCATTATTCCCAATCAGCCCCAGACGGCTCAGTATCTGATCCTCGGTGTGACCAGCATTGCGGTAGATATCGTCGTTATGGTCGGCTACGCGCTGCTGGCCAGTCGGGTTGCCAAATGGATCCGCCAGCCGCACCAAATGAAGCTTCTCAATCGTCTGTTTGGTTCACTGTTTATCCTCATCGGAGGGCTGCTGTTGATGGCACGTAAGGCCAGCCATTGAGGCTAGCTCCCCTTAAGACGCGCCGGATTATAAGTTTTATTGCTAAATATTTTATTCATATCGAATAAATTTACTTGCACCGCCGGATACATTTTGTAATGTGAATAGGTCTGTGCAGAATAACTCAGCAAAAATATAAGGGCAGTGCGGCAACAGGCCGCCCCCACCCCGCTCATTGATTACCGCAAGGTTAGGATACTGAATATGAAAAACGTCGGTTTTGTCGGCTGGCGCGGCATGGTTGGCTCCGTTCTGATGCAACGAATGATTGAAGAACGCGATTTTGACGCTATTCGCCCCGTCTTTTTCTCTACTTCTCAAACGGGTCAGGCTGCGCCTTCCTTTACCGGACAGGGCGGAGTGCTGCAAGATGCAAACGACATCGACGCGCTGCGCGCGCTGGATATCATCGTCACCTGTCAGGGCGGCGACTACACCAGCGATATTTATCCAAAGCTGCGCGCTACCGGCTGGAACGGCTACTGGATTGACGCCGCGTCAACCCTGCGCATGAAAGACGATGCGATCATTATTCTCGATCCCGTCAACCAGCACGTTATCGATCAGGGACTCAATCAGGGCGTAAAAACCTTCGTAGGCGGCAACTGTACCGTCAGCCTGATGCTGATGGCACTGGGTGGCCTGTTCGCCAATAATCTGGTTGAGTGGGCATCTGTCGCCACCTATCAGGCAGCCTCCGGCGGCGGCGCTCGCCACATGCGCGAACTGCTGACGCAAATGGGTATGCTGCACGCCGTTGCTGCAAAAGAGCTGCAAGATCCCGCTTCCGCTATTCTGGATATCGAACGCCGCGTCACTGAGCTGACTCGCAGCGGTACGCTTCCGGTCGACAACTTTGGCGTTCCTCTGGCGGGCGGTCTAATCCCTTGGATTGACAAGCAGTTGGAGAACGGTCAAAGCCGCGAAGAGTGGAAAGGTCAAGCAGAAACCAACAAGATCCTGAATACCGCCAGCACTATTCCGGTTGACGGCCTGTGCGTTCGCATCGGTGCGCTGCGCTGCCACAGTCAGGCGTTTACATTAAAGCTCAGAAAAGACGTGCCTCTGGCCGAGATCGAAAGCCTGCTGGCATCGCACAATGAGTGGGTAAAAGTGGTACCAAACGACCGCGAATTGACCATGCGTGAACTGACACCGGCTGCCGTGACCGGCACGCTGACAACCCCGGTTGGTCGTCTGCGCAAGCTGAACATGGGTCCTGAGTATCTGTCAGCCTTCACCGTTGGCGATCAGCTGCTGTGGGGTGCTGCTGAACCTCTGCGCCGCATGCTGCGCATTCTACTGTAATCTTGTCGATTACCGCTTCCTCGCTCATGAGGAAGCGGCCTAATGAATTAGGACTCCAGATACTTGTCCTGAATCATCCCTCTTACGCTCAGCGTTAAGCCAAACTCCTGCTCCAACCAGCTGTCGGTGCTGCCATAGCGCTGCTCAATGGCCTTTAGCGCTGTGCCAATAAACGCTTCTTTGGCTGACATCACGTAGTGCAGGCTGTCGATACCGTGCTGCTGAGTCAGCTGCTTAGCCAAATGCCCCATCATTTCCTGACGGAAAGGTTCAAGAGTCGTTTCCGTCAGCATGTAGTCTTCAATGACGGTTTCTTTTGATGCACCCAGCGTCAGCAGCACCAGCGCAGAGCCGATTCCGGTGCGGTCTTTCCCCACCGCACAGTGCTGCACCAGTGCGCCATCTCCCGGCTGCTGCATCACCTGAACCAGATGGCGGTACGCTCGGTTATCAAACGGCAACTGGTTATACAGGCGATTCATAAAGTCAGCCGCGTCAAATGACGCCAGCCCTTCGTCTGTGAGCTTGGAAAAGTTTGCGTTAACGTCGTCCGTCAGCGGATTGGCGGGAACGTTATCGTAGTTCACACCCTGCCAGATCACGTCTGGCCGCAGCGCCACTTCATCGGCATCCCGGTAATCAATAATATGGGTTAACGGGATTTGGCTAAGGTAGCCGCAGTCTTTCTCTGTCAGTCGGTCAAGCGCGCCGGCACGCAGCAGCTTTCCAGGTTTAACCCTGCGGCCGTCAATGCCCACGTTACCGCCCTGATCGCGGAAATTAATCCCTCCCTGCAGCGGTAGAAGTGATGAATGCAGTAAATCCGTCATGGCGATAGTTCCCTCTCGTTAAAGCGCTCAGGCGTGCTGTGAAATGGCGAACCCGCCGAGGCTATAGCGCCCCGCGGGTAGTTGCAGATAAAACAGGTATCAGATAAATGAGAAAGCGTCACCGAACATGCGTTTCTCATCAGCGCCGCGCTCAAGGCAGAAACGGTCGCGGGCTATCTTGACCATTTCAAAGCGACCGGCAATGTAGATATCGTGGTCTGACAGAGAACCAAAGTCGGCTAATACTGCAGCCAGAACGGTTCCAGTACGGCCTCGCCACTCTTCGCCCGGCTGTTCAACAACCGCGACCACGTTCAAATTAGGATACTGAACTGTCAGCGCTTCCAGACGCCCCATATCATAAAGATGCTCGGCTTCACGGCCGCCCCAGTAGAGAGAAATTTTTCTCTCTGGCTGGCGTTCCAGCGCGGTCATCAGGATGGAGTTAACGTAGGAAAATCCAGTACCGCCTGCGATCAGCAGCATTGGTCGCTCTGAGTCCTCACGCAGCCAGGCTTCACCGTGAGGAATGTCTACACCGATGCTCTTTTCCGTCAGTAGTCGATCCATAACGGCCATCGCGTACAGATTGAACTCAGATGCACCGATGTGCAGTTCTATCGATTCACTCTCCATGGGTGTCGACGCCATAGAAAACGGTCGGCGATCTCGCTCGTCCATAACCACTAGCAGGTACTGACCTGCCTGAAAAGAGACCGGCGCTTCCGGCGTGAGCTTCACGCGAAATACCGTATCGGTAATGGATTCCACAGAGGCGATTTTGCAGTTCAACGTTGCCATGTCTTCCCTCTAAAACGGGGTCATTAAAAAATCAAAAATGCCGTTAAGCGATACGTGTCCCATACTAGCGGGGAGTTTTCCCCGATTCAAATATGGCCAGCTCGTCCCAAAGCGCATCAATGCGGGCACACACTTCAGGATCTTTAACTATCGGACGCCCCCACTCTCTTTGCGTTTCTCCCGGCCACTTGTTTGTGGCATCCAGCCCCATTTTCGAGCCAAGGCCAGAAACTGGAGAAGCAAAGTCGAGATAGTCGATCGGCGTATTTTCCATCAGCACCGTGTCGCGCGCCGGATCCATCCGAGTGGTTATCGCCCAGATAACGTCTTTCCAATCGCGAGCGTTAATGTCATCATCGCAAACAATAACGAACTTGGTGTACATAAACTGCCGAAGAAAAGACCAGACGCCCATCATCACGCGCTTGGCGTGACCGGCGTACTGTTTCTTCATGGTCACTACCGCCATTCGATAAGAGCAGCCCTCTGGCGGCAAATAGAAATCGACAATTTCCGGAAACTGCTTGCGCAAGATAGGCACAAAAACTTCATTCAGCGCCAGCCCCATCACGGCCGGTTCATCCGGCGGGCGGCCGGTATAGGTAGAGTGATAGATGGCATCGGCTCGGCGGGTAATGTGAGTCACCGTGAAAACTGGGAAGCTGTCGACTTCGTTATAGTAACCGGTATGGTCACCATAGGGGCCTTCGGGAGCGGTTTCTCCCGGCTCAATATAGCCCTCCAGCACGATTTCCGCGCTGGCAGGCACTTCCAAATCGCAAGAGACGCATTTGACAACGTCAGTCTTATAGCCGCGCAACAACCCGGCGAAGGCATATTCAGACAGCGTATCCGGCACGGGAGTCACGGCCGCTAGCAGTGTCGCAGGGTCAGCGCCAAGGGCTACCGCCACCGGGAAACGCGTTCCCGGATTTTGCTGGCACCACTCCTGATAGTCCAGCGCGCCGCCCCGGTGGGACAGCCAGCGCATAATAATTTTATTCTTTCCCAATACCTGCTGGCGGTAAATGCCTAGGTTCTGGCGTGCTTTATGAGGCCCTTTTGTTACTGTGAGCCCCCACGAAATCAGCGGTGCAACGTCTTCTGGCCAGCAGTGCATAACCGGCAGTTTGGACAGGTCAACGTCTTCTCCCTGCCAAATCTGCTCTTGGCAGGGCGCAGAAGCCAGCTGCCGTGTTGGCATATTCAACACCTGCTTAAACTGCGGCAGCTTGTCCATCAAGTCGCGAAAGCCTTTGGGTGGCTCAGGCTCTTTCAAAAACGCCAGCAGTTTTCCCACTTCGCGCAGCGCGCTAACGTCCTCTTGTCCCATGCCTAGCGCAACTCGGCCGGGCGTACCGAACAGATTGCACAGCACTGGAATGTCGTAGCCTTTCGGATTCTCGAACAACAGCGCCGGGCCTTCTGCCCGCAGCGTGCGATCGGCAATTTCGGTCATTTCCAGATAGGGGTCAATCGGCTGTTTAATGCGCTTAAGCTCTCCCCGCTGCTCAAGCAGCGCCAGGAACTCGCGGAGGTCTCGATATTTCATTCGCTCTCTTTTACCGCTGGCTAATTGTAGGGTGCTTTACTCCAGACAGTTCAGGCGGTAGAAACTCCACCGCCTGAAACATGATGAGTATAGAAGGTTTCCCTTACTTTACTTCTAATTACCAATAATTAACAGCAGGTAAACGGCACCAGTTTACTCAACGCTTTAGTGTCCATATGTTCTGTTGTTTCTTGGCCGTGGCGGAAAATCTTGAATCCCTGCCCTTTGGCGCTGAAGTAGGTCAGATCGTTACCGGAAATCTGCAGCAGGCTGCCTTCACGAATTGCCACAACCGATTCTGACTGGTTCACAGCACAGAATTCGGCAATGCGCTCATCGCGGGTTTCACCCATGTGGCCGCTTAGGTGAGCGTCGATGTAGTGTGGGTTGATCTGAACGGGGAACAGCCCCAGTGACGGCAGCACAACGCTGCTGCGAACCGGCATGTCGTTAGTGGTTCTGATGGACGGGCAAGCGACGTTACAGCCAGCGCTCCAGCCGATATAGGGAATGTTGCGCTCGCGCACCGCGCGCTGAATAGGCACAATCAGCCCTTTCTCATGCATCATCTGATTCAACATCCAGGTATTGCCACCGCTGATGATAATACACTCAGCCTGTTCAATGGCTTCCGCTGGCTTATCAAAGTGGTGAATGCTGGTGACGGAAATGCCGAGGCTTTTTTCCAGGTCACGCGCACGATCGTCATAATCACTACGAATCAGGGCATAAGGAATCAATATTGCTTTCGCCACTTTTTGGCGTTCAATAACGGCCATAATTTGCTGTTTCGCATAGCCTAAAAGCTCTGCATCGCCGGACGTTTTGCCATTACTCAACAATATGAGTTCCATAAAGTCTACCTCTGTTTAGTTTGTTTAACGTTCAGACCCAAGCGCGCAGCTAACCGCCTACACAGCGGAAAAACAGCCGGCGCAGGCCCTATTTTCACTGCGAAATTATACGGAGCACACACATATTTACTGTGATCGTCTACCGTTTATGCCCATTCCAATGGCTAAAATATCGCCAGTCAGAATCATTGACTGTTGAGCCGTTGCCGTAGGCAGCGCCGCAGGAAAGCATGCTGCTTGGATTCTCCCTACCAGAATAATCCTAATCGTCTAATTAATCGACCAACGCATACCACCTTATATTTATTCATTCGTGCTTTTGTTATGCTTAAGGCGGGTTCAGCAACTTGAAGTATGACGAGCGTGTGTATGGAATCATGGTATCTACTTTACTGTAAACGCGGGCAGCTGACCCGAGCCCGAGAGCATCTCGAACGTCAGGATGTTCCCTGCTTTAGCCCCATGTATCAGATAGAGAAAATTGTTCGGGGGAAAAAAACAGTCGTGAGCGAACCGCTGTTCCCCAACTATCTGTTTATTGAGCTGAATCCCGAAAGGATCCACACCACCACCATTAGCTCAACCCGCGGTGTCAGCCACTTTATCCGCTTTGGCCGCTACCCGGTGACAGTGCCGTTTAGCCTAATTAAAAGCATGATGATGCAGCCCCAGCCGCAGATCATCGCGCCGTCAGTGCCTAAAAGTGGAGATAAAGTATTTATTACTGAAGGGATCTTCGAAGGGCTGGAGGCAATCTATGCTGAACCAGACGGTGAAACGCGCTCTATTTTGCTGCTAAATCTGATTAATCAGCAGGTGGAACACCGAATAGATAACGCACAGTTTGAAAAACGAGATTAATTTCTTATCTAGCGCCTCTTTGAATGCGGGGGAGCAACGGTCTCGCCGCTCCCCAACCCTCACTAGCGACGAGAAGCCTCATCGTGCAGCCACTGGGCAACGCGTTTAGCAAAATAGGTCAACACGCCGTCAGCTCCCGCGCGCTTAAAGCACAGCAGTGACTCTAGCACCGCAGGCTGCTCCTGAAGCCAACCGTTCTGAAAGGCAGCCATGTGCATCGCGTACTCACCGGAAACCTGATAGGCAAACGTCGGTACGGCAAAAGTGTCTTTAACCTGACGAATAACGTCCAGATAGGGCATCCCCGGTTTTACCATCACCATATCCGCGCCTTCCTGTAAATCCTGAGCCACTTCCTGTAGCGCCTCATTACCATTACCCGGATCCATCTGATAGGTTTTCTTGTTACCCCCCTTCAGATTTCCACTAGATCCGACGGCGTCGCGGAACGGCCCGTAGTAGCAGGAAGCATACTTAGCAGAATAGGCCATGATCTGAGTATTAATGAGGCTCTGTTCTTCAAGCTGCTGGCGCACGGCGCCAATACGACCGTCCATCATGTCGCTGGGAGCAACAATATCAGCACCGGCACTGGCGTGGCACAGCGCCTGACGCACCAGAATCTCTTTTGTCACGTCGTTAATCACGTAACCGCTCTCATCGATAATGCCGTCCTGACCGTGGACGGTGTAAGGGTCAAGAGCGACATCGGTCAAAACGCCCAGTTCAGGCACAGCTTCTTTTAGCGCTCTGACGGCTCTCGGTACCAGCCCCTGGGAGTTGTATGCCTCTTCTGCGTACAGCGTTTTCAGGCTCGGTTCAATCACAGGGAACAGCGAGATCACCGGTACGCCAAGCTTAGCCAGCTCTTCGGCTTCTTTGACCAGAATATCAACCGTCATTCGACTTACGCCCGGCATAGAAGGCACGTCCTGACGGCGATTCTCCCCTTCCATAATGAATACCGGATAGATTAAGTCATTAACCGTCAGCTGATTTTCACACACAAGGCGACGGCTGAAGTCATGAGCGCGCAGGCGGCGCAGACGGCGATGGGGGAAGGCCCCGGGAATAACGTAGCTCACACATGTTCTCCTTATTCTGTTTTGTCGATGATGAGAGAAGAGTCTATCGTCGTGATATCTCTCATCATACGCCTCAATCGCCCTGACGAATACCCAGCAGACGCAGCGCGTTTTGGTAAACGGTTTCTCCCAGCTCTATCGGGTCGTCCCCGCGCAGTGCGGCGACCTGATGCAGGATATGCGGCAAATAGGCCGGTTCGTTACGCCTTGATGAAGGCTTCGGAGACAGATCTCGCGGCAGTAAATAGGGAGCATCGGTTTCCAGCAGCAGCCTGTCAGCAGGGATTAGAGGCACCAACTCACGCAGCTCAAGGCCGCGCCGCTCGTCGCATACCCACCCGGTGATACCGATGTATAGCCCCTGAGAAAGATAGTCGTCCAACGCCTGTCTGTTATCTGTAAAGCAGTGCACCACTGCCGCGGGTACTTTTGACAGCCACGGCTTAAGGAGCGACATAAAGCGCGGGTAGGCATCCCTACAGTGCAGAAACAGCGGCATATCCAGCTCTGCTGCCATTGCTAGCTGGGCAGAAAAGGCGTTTTCCTGCTGTTCGGGGGTTGAAAAGTTACGATTAAAGTCCAAACCACATTCGCCAACGGCAACCGATTCTTTTTCAGCAAGGATACGATAAATCTGCTCCTCCCCTGAGTTTGACCAGCTCGAGGCATCGTGAGGATGTACCCCTGCCGTGCTCCAGCAGTAGCCGGGATAACGACTCGCCAGCTCCTGCGCTGCCCGGCTCTCTTTTAGAGACGTACCGGTGATGAGCATCCCCTTTACGCCCGCCAGCTTAGCCCGCTCAACTACGTCAGGCCTATCGGCAGCAAACTGTCGGTTTGTCAGATTAACGCCAATATCAAACACGTTTTTAGCTCCAGTAAAAAAACACAAGCCGCCAAAAAGGCGGCCTGGTCAAAAAAGGTCTGTCACGGCAAAACGTCAGGCAGAAGGCTTTTCATCTTCGCCATCGGTGTCAGCCTCATCATCCTGTTCGTCGCCTTCAGCGTTTCTTTTACGGCCTTTACCTACGTAGAAACGGGAAAAGAACAGGCCGATCTCAAACAGAATGCACATGGGTATCGCCAACAGCGTCTGAGAAAAGACGTCCGGCGGCGTGAGGATCATGCCAACAACGAAAGCACCAACAATAATATAGGGACGCTTTTTCTTCAGATCGTCAGGCGTCGTGACGCCGCTCCAGCACAGCAGGATGATGGCAACCGGCACTTCAAACGACACACCAAAGGCAAAGAACAGCGCCATGACGAAGTTCAGATAGTTATTGATATCGGTCGATATCAAAATGCCTTCCGGCGCCGTCTTCACAAAGAAGCCAAAGGCTAGAGGGAAAACAACAAAGTAGGCAAACGCCATGCCGAGGTAAAACAGCGCCGTGCTGGAAAACAGCAACGGCATCATCAAACGGCGTTCATGCTTATACAGCGCAGGGGCGATAAACGACCAAATCTGGTACAAAATGTAGGGCGCAGAAATGAAAACCGAGACAATCAGCGTTAACTTAATCGGCGTTAAAAACGGCGAGGCTACGTCTGTCGCGATCATACTGGCCTTTTCCGGCAGCTGGCTCATCAACGGCGCAGAAACCATATGGTAGATATCGTTGGAAAAATAAACCAGCGCCAAAAACACGACAATAATACAGACCATCGCGCGCAGCAGTCGGCTACGCAGTTCGATCAAATGGCTGATCAGCGGTTGGGTATCTTCTACGGCCATGGGTTATTTTTCGCCATCGGTTTTACTTAAGGACGGGGATACTGTTTCCGGCACGGCGTCTTCAGGCTTAGGCTCGACGCCCGTACTGGGTGGAACGTCTTCGACTGCCTCAGTCTGCGGCTTCGCCATCGAGTCCACCGGAGGAACGCTTTGACGATTCAATGCAGGATCGCTAACGACGCGCGGCGGCTCCTCATCGCTGGATGCAGAAGAGGTCGCGCTAGCACCAGAAGCAGGTGTTTCATTGAGCGACTCGGCGGCCTTATTGAGATCGCTTTGTACCGTACGCTTCATGCCACTGGCCATCTCTTTCAGCTCTTCCATCGACGCTTTCAGCTCTGGAGAGAGATTTTGTAGACCAGCCTGTTCCGCTTTTTTCAGGCTTTCTTTCAGCTCTTGCAGCTTCAGTTCCTGAGTCAGTTCATTTTGTACCGATGATGCCAGCGAGCGCATGGCTCGGATCCAGCCAGCTACTGTTTTCACCGCAACAGGAAGCCGCTCTGGGCCGAGCACGATCAAACCAATGATCAGCACCAGTACAATTTCACCAAAACCTATATCGAACACGGATTACACCTGCTCTTTATTCTGGCTCTTTTGTTCTTCGGTTTTAGTCGCGTTTGCCTGCTGCTCTTCAATAGACTTAACGACAAAATCAGCGTCTTTTTCTTTCTGAGCTTCTTCTTTGTTCGCCGCAGGCTCGTCTTCACTCATGGCTTTCTTAAAGCCTTTCACCGATGCGCCAAGATCCGATCCTAGTGTGCGCAGTTTCTTCGTTCCGAACAGCAGCACGACAATTGCAACAATAATAAGCAGTTGCCAAATACTAATTCCACCCATTGTAATATGCCTCTATAAATCGTGGGTTAAGGTTACGCTCGCCGCCAATTATATACGGCAGTTCCCCTAAACTATAGCAATAAATTTTCTCAGGCAGCTTTTATCCAGCCTATCAGCCAAGCCGCCAAACCCGCGCCCGCAAGGCAGAGTGGCCAGAGCGGAACCTGATTGATGAACAGCATGGTCGCACTCACCAGCAGCGTAGCGCCTACGCCAAACAGATAGTAAGAGCGACAACGCTTAGCTTCACGTTCATTCAGCCGAGCACTGAGTGTATCAATACTGTTTCGTAATTCTTTGTGCTGCCGCAAACTGTCGTAAAACAGTTCAGGCAGTTCCGGCAGTTTTTCTACCCAGTACGGCGCTTTTTCTTTCAGCGTGCGCAGCACGCCGGGAATGCCAACCTGATCCCGCATCCACGACTCTAAAAATGGCTTTGCCGTGGTCCACAAATCCAGCTGTGGATAGAGCTGGCGTCCGAGCCCTTCAATATACAGCAGCGTTTTTTGCAGCAGTACTAGCTGAGGCTGAACCTCCATGTTGAAACGCCGCGCGGTGTTAAACAGGTTCAATAGAACATGACCAAAGGAAATTTCGGAAAGCGGCTTCTCAAAAATAGGTTCACACACCGTGCGAATAGCAAACTCAAACTCTTCGACATTGGTATCCGGAGGAACCCAGCCAGAATCCACGTGCAGTTCGGCCACTTTACGGTAGTCTCGATTGAAAAAGGCGATAAAGTTTTCCGCCAAATAGCGCTTGTCCGCTTTGCTCAAAGAGCCAACGATGCCGCAGTCAATGCCGATATATTGAGGGTCATCCGGCTTTTCCCGACTGACAAAAATATTGCCCGGGTGCATATCGGCATGGAAAAAGCTATCGCGGAAAACTTGGGTGAAAAAGACCTGCACACCTCGCTCCGCCAGCACCTTCATATCCGTTCCGTTTGCTACCAGAGCGTCAATGTCAGAGACGGGAATACCGTAGATCCGCTCCATCACCAGCACGTTTTCATGGCAAAGGTCGCTGTAAATCTCCGGCACGTAAAGCATTGGGCTGCCGTCAAAGTTACGCCGCAGTTGGATAGCGTTGGCCGCTTCTCTCAGCAGGTTTAACTCATCCAGTAGCGTTTTTTCATACTCACGCACCACTTCTCTTGGACGCAGACGGCGTCCGTCAGGCATCAGCTTTGGTACCCATCCGGCAAGGCGGTACATCAGGCGAATATCTGCCTCAATGACGGGTTTGATGTCTGGGCGAATAACCTTCAACACCACTTCTTGACCGTTGCTTTTCAGCGTTGCGGTATGCACTTGTGCAATAGAAGCCGATGCCAGCGGCGTTACGTCAAAACCGTCAAACCAGCGCTCCAGCGGGCCACCCATGGCCTCTTCAATCTGGCGGCGCGCAAGATTGCCGTCAAATGAGGACACCTGATCCTGTAGTAAGGCCAACTGATCGGCGATCGCAGGGGGAAACAAATCTCGACGTGTAGAAAGCATCTGCCCGAACTTGATCCATACCGGACCTAGCTGTTGCAGCGCTAGGCGAAGTCGTTCCCCCAGAGGCTTTTCCTGATGCTGATTACGCAGCCAGAACAGGCAACGGCATCCCATGCGAAGAGGCCAGGTAAGGCGCATTTTGGGGATCAGTTCATCCAGCCCGTAGGTTAAAAACACTCGAACAATAGCGTACAGCCGCAGTAGCTCAGAAGGGGTCATCGAGTACGCTCCAGCAGCTCGATACGCTGCGCCAGCGCGTCCAGATCCTTGCTTAGGGTTTCCACACAGTCGCTAAAATGTAAAACCTCAAGGCGACCCGGCGCCAATCGCCACTCCTCAGTCACTGACTGGGCTAAATAGCTCTGCTGGCGAGAGGCCCAGCGGCTTATGTTTTTAACGCTGCCCTGAACGCTCTGACTCAGCGTTTCCGCAGCAACATCGCCGATATAGGGCGACAGCCATTCGGCTACGTCCCACTCGGTTAAATCAATAAGCGTGACAAACTGCTGAACAACCTGAATGTCGCCATCAACACTGACTTCACCATTGCGCATTAGCGCAGACAGCCGCTGACGGTCGCGCAGGGAGAAGAGCGTTGTTAGGCTCGTTGTCAAAGTACAGTCGGCAGGCTGCTGCCACTGACTCACAACATCGATATGGTTCACGCTAAACACCAGCGTTAGGGACGTAGAGAGCTCTTGCAGGCTGAGCGTAAGCGTTTTTCCCGCCAGTCGGTGGCTTGCAGGCAGCATGCTGCGATCGCGAAAAAGCAGGCTGTTTAACGACGTTTCTATCAGGCCGGAAACCAGAGGAACAAGCAGCATAGCGATCCCTTGTCAGAAAAACCGTTCAAACCTCGCCATGTCCGTCTATACCTCCGCCATTAAAGGGCAAGAGATCAAGACAAAAGGCGCTGTCTGAAATATCAATTTCATTGAGCCATAGTAATCATGAATGGTGTAGGAGTACAGCGGGCGTTACTTTCATACAGAAAATGTACGGCGTGGAAAAAGAGAAAAACATCATTTTTATTAACGAGTTATTCTGTACAGTCACATTATGCTACAGCATAAAAAAACTTAACAATAATGAAACAAACAAAAAGACAGCCAGCTTGTTAATACTAAAACCGTTAATGAACGCTATGCGACTCCGTATAAAACAGGACGCCGCGTAGCGTTTCGGTGCTTATCAATCAGGCAGCAGTATTAATACTTGTAGCCGCGATGCAGCGCAACTATGCCGCCCGTCAGATTAAAGTAGTCCACGCTGTCGAATCCAGCTTCCAGCATCATGCCCTTCAGGGTTTCCTGATCGGGGTGCATACGGATAGACTCAGCCAGATAGCGATAGCTGTCTGCGTCGCGAGTTATCCACTCGCCAATTTTCGGCAAAATATGGAACGAATAGGCATCATAGGCCGAATTGAGCACTTTGGCGTTAGGCTTGGAAAACTCCAGCACTAGCAAACGCCCGCCCGGCTTCAGCACGCGGAACATTGAACGCAGCGCCTTGTCTTTCTCGGTCACATTACGCAGGCCAAAAGAGATAGTGATACAGTCAAAATAGTCATCAGGGAACGGCAGCGCTTCCGCGTTAGCCTGAACGTAATTCACGTTACCCACAATGCCCATGTTGCGCAGCTTTTCACGCCCCATCTTCAGCATAGAGTCGTTGATGTCCGCCAGAACAACGCTGCCTTTTTCACCGACCATGCGGGAAAATTTTGCCGTCAGATCGCCAGTACCGCCCGCCAGATCGAGCACTTTCTGACCTTCACGTACAGCGCTACAGTCGATGGTAAAACGTTTCCAAACGCGATGGATGCCAAATGACATCAAATCGTTCATCAGATCGTACTTGGAAGCGACGGAGTGAAAGACGTTAGCCACCATACTGGCCTTGTCGTCTTTATTTACGGTTTGGAAGCCGAAGTGCGTGGTTTCCTGCGGATCGTTCATCATTTTTAACGCCTGAAGGTTTAATAAATGCTATAAATTTCCGTGAATCGATTTAGTCTACCAGAAACACTCTGAAACATACCCACCAATAACTCTTTTTTGTTAAATCCGCTCAATATTGGAAGAATCTTCCAGTGCATTCTGGCTATCCGATATATCCGGTAACTCATCCTCAGAAGGGGATTTAAGTCGCTCTGCGCTTATTGGCCGCTTAACCTCCACGCCTAGAGATCGAAAGCTTTCTACCTGCCCCAGAACGTTGCCCCGTCCCTCAGACAGTCGATTTGTCGCCTGCCGATAGCTGCTCTGCGCCTTTTCCAAGCTTCCACCCAGCGCTGCCATATCGTCAACAAACAGCCGGACTTTGTCATACAGCTTAGCCGCTCGTTCGGCAATCTGCTGCGCATTCTGGCTTTGGTGCTCATAGCGCCAAAGGTTGCCAATGGTCCTTAAGGCCACCAGCAGTGTTGTTGGGCTTACCAGCATAATGTTATTTTGCAGCGCTTCACTAATCAATTCGGGCTGTCTGTCGATAGCCAACAGGAAAGCGGGCTCAACGGGAATAAACATTAGCACATAATCCAGAGAGCGAAGCCCGGGCAGCTGATGATAGTCTTTCCGGCTAAGCAGTCGAATGTGGGAACGAATCGATGCAATGTGTTCATGCAGTGCCTGCATGCGTTCCTGATCGTCGTCACTATTGAAGTAGCGCTCATAGCTGACCAGCGACATCTTCGCATCGATAATCACGTCTTTATTCTGCGGCAGCCTGACGATAACGTCTGGCTGTTGGCGGTTGCCCCCTTCATTTTGCAGGCTGACCTGAGTCTGATATTCATAACCCTCCCGGAGACCTGAAGCCTCCAGCACTCGGGCAAGCACTACCTCCCCCCAGTTACCTTGGGTTTTGTTATCCCCCTTCAGGGCTTTGGTCAGGTTAAGGGCTTCCTGCGCCATTTGAGCGTTAAGCTGTTGCAGATGGCGAATTTCATGGGTAAGCGTGTGGCGCTCTCGGGATTCCTGACCGTAGTTTTCCTGCACCTGACGGCGAAAGCCTTCCAGCTGTTCGCTCAGCGGCAGTAAAAGCCGATCCAGACTTTGTCGGTTTTGTTCATCAACTTTGCGCCCGCTCTGCTCAAATATGCGATTAGCCAGGTTTTCAAACTGTACCGTTAGGCGCTGTTCGCTGTTAATCAACAGTCGCTGCTTTTCTTCAGCGGCAAATCTCGTTTCCTCAAGGCGGGTCGACATTTCCCTCAGTTCCGCCTCCAGCACGCTGTTAACGCTTTGCAGCCCTCGAAGCTCCTGATTCAGACGCTCACACTCTTCATGCCACAGCGCCTGCTGTTGAGCCTTTTCCTGAGCGGCAGCCAAATGGGCGTGCACGTTGCGAAGCTCTATCTGCTGCTCCTGCTGCACTTTCTGCATTAACTCTTTTTCGGCTCGGAGTTCAGCCCTTTCACTCAGGCTTTGCTCAAGCTGAGCCGCCTGCAGCTCAAGCTGATTTTCTAGCCGCAGGCGCGAACGTTGATTCACCAGCATCGATATCAGCAATGCAGCGACAAACCCCGCCAGCGCTGCGCCGATCGCGATCGTTAAGCTGTTTTCCACCAAGCCTCCGGTTGCCTATTTCGTCTAGCTGGTAAAAGTAAGGAAATACTGTATGAATGTCCAGAATGATTTAATTGTAACTGGAAGGTTTCCCGCAAAATATGCAGCAACGCGGCGTTAAAAACGCAGATAATGCAGCGCCCACTGAAGTCCAAACGCGCCAGGCGCCAGCATGACGAATCCCCACAGCATCGCAGACAGTAGATTCACAACCTGAAAAGAGCGAAGCGGCATATTGCACACGCCCGCGGCTAAAGGCACCGTGGCTCTCAGCGGGCCGAAAAAACGGCCAATGAAAACGCCGGGCGCGCCCCAGCGCTCAAAAAAATGCTGACCTCGAACTAACAGATTAGGATTGCGCGACAGTGGCCAAACGTGAGCAACGCGCTCTTTATAGCGCCAGCCGAGCCAGTAGGACACCCAGTCACCAAAAAATGCCCCAGCGCAGGCGCCGAGCCACATAGACCAAAATCCGATGCCGCTTTCCCCAATAATCGCGCCAACACCCAGCAGAATAACTGTCGCAGGAATAAGCAGCGACAGAAACGCAATCGACTCTCCAAACGCCAAGAAAAAAACAATTGGCGGCCCCCAAGCCTGGTGGTCGCGCACAAAGTTCATGGTCATCTGGATAACGTGGTCAAGCGTCACGCAAAAAGCTCCGGCTAAATAGAGCGCCCATTTAGCCGCATAGGCGCTGAAAAAATCAACCCTCTTTTCGCTTTTATACGTAAGGTTCCCATAGGTGATTTTTTTTCACTACTGTGCCTCTACCCGCTCAGACATTAGGTCGTCTATGACATCATCGCGCCCTAGCGCCGGCAGTCGAATAACCACTCGCGTAAAGCGGTCTGGCTCACTCTCAACAGTAATGCCGTACTCATAGCCGTATCGTGCTTTAATGCGCCGATCGACTAGATTCATGCCCAGCCCGTCACCGTTTGGCCTTGGCTGGTACAGGCCTGCGTTGTCTTCAACCACCAACACCAGCGCCGGGCGCATCTGCGAGCTGTCGCCGTAGCCTCTGATACAGATATGCCCTTCGCTCAGCATTTGCGATGTACCGTGCTTAATCGCATTCTCAACAATTGGCTGAAGAGAAAACGCCGGTAACAGCAGCGGCCCGAGGGCAGGGGAAATATCGATATCCACAGTTAGGCGATCGGCAAAACGCGCCTTCTCTATCTCCAGATAGGCGTTGATATGCTCCATCTCGTCGCTCAGGCTAACCTCATCGTTGCTGCGCTTAAGGTTTTTACGGAAAAAGGTGGATAGCGAAAGCACCAGGCCACGCGCCCGGTCTGGGTCTTTGCGAATAACCGCCGACAAGGTGTTAAGCGCGTTAAACAAAAAGTGAGGGTTAACCTGCGCGTGCAGCAGCTTGATTTCTGACTGTGAGAGCAGTTGTTTTTGGTGATCCAGCGTACCGGTCAGGATCTGTGCCGACAGCAGGTGGGCAATGCCCTCACCTAGCGTGCGGTTAATTGAGGAAAACAGCTTACTCTTGGGTTCATAAAGCTTAATGGTGCCAATCACGGTTTTTTCTGCACCACGCAGCGGAATCACTAGCGTAGAGCCCAGCTTACAGCCCGAATTGATTGAACAAGCGTAAGGCACTTCATTGCCGTCAGCATAAACAACCTGATTGTTCTCTATCGCCTTGTGAGTATGGTGAGAGGTAATCGGTGTGCCCGGCAGGTGGTGGTCTGCACCAATGCCGATAAAGGCCAGCAGCTTTTCCCGATCGGTAATAGCCACCGCCCCGACGCCCAGCTCTTCATAGAGGATTTGGGCAACCCGCATACTGTTTTTCTGATCGAATCCGGCTCGCAGAACCCCTTCCGATCGAGCGGCTATTTGCAGTGCCTTAGCGGAGAAGGCGGTAGTGTACTTTTCAAAAATCGCCCGTCGGTCGAGAAGAATGCGCATAAACATCGCTGCGCCAACGGTATTAGTAATCATCATCGGCAGCGCAATGTCGTTTACCAGATGTACCGCCTGCGAAAACGGCCTCGCTACTAGCAAAATAATCAGCATCTGTAGCCCTTCGGCAAACAGCGTAATCGCAGCAACGGTTAGAGGCTGAAACAGAAGATCCATGCGGTTATGGCGAACCAGATAGCGATGCAGCAGGCCGCCAACCAGACCTTCAACAATAGTAGACAGCATACAGGCTGTCGCTGTCATTCCCCCCATAGAGTAGCGGTGCAACCCGCCCGTCAAGCCAACAAAAAAGCCAACGGAAGGCCCGCCAAGCACGCCTCCGAGCACTGCCCCCATCGCCCGCGTATTAGCAATAGAGTCGTCAATCTGTAGGCCAAAGTAGGTGCCCATGATGCAAAACATGGAAAAGGTAAAATAACAGAGCAGCTTGTGGGGCAGCCGGATGGTGACCTGCATCAGAGGAATAAACAGCGGCGTTTTGCTCAGCAGGTAGGCAATGACCAGATACACACACATCTGCTGTAGCAAAGAAAGAATAAGATCGGTCTGACTGATATCCATAGGGGGTCGTCTCTGAGCCAAAAGTGCAACCGCGCCATTGTAACATTAACCTGTTGCACCTCGGCAAATACCGACATAGAGCAGCCAAAACCTGACGGGTCCCTCTGGATAAAAAAAAGCCAGCACGTAGGCTGGCTAAAATAAACACTGGAAGCAATGTGAGCAATGTCGTGCTTTCCCGAGGTGGACATGTTGACCGCCCCTTGAAAACATGGAAATAATAATCATTATCAATATCACCTGTAAAGCTCTTTTTTACACAAAAATGAAGAAAGCGCGATTATTTTTATTTTCCATTAAATATCATATGGATAAAAAACAAAAAGTGTGTGAATTAACCACATGTCTTGCACGGTCATAAAATGACGCCATAGTAGTAGAAGAAGAGAAGATAGCTTTTTCTCACATTACGAAGCCTATACGGAGGAAAACTAATGGCAAGCGGATGGGTCGCCGACGGCGCCGTACAGGATCAAATCGACAGTACGATTTCCGACGCTGTCGCGAAAGCACGTGCACAGCTCCACGATGGGGAAAGCGCCCACTACTGTCTGGAATGCGGGGAAGAGATCCCTCAGGCACGCCGAGTTGCGCTTCCCGGCGTACAGTACTGCATCACTTGCCAGCAGAAGCTGGACAAAAAGCATCAGCACATCGCTGGCTACAACCGTCGGGGCAGTAAAGACAGCCAGCTAAGATAGACGACTCTTTCTTTATTTAAATACGGTTACCTTAACCGGATTTCTGAGCCAGCGACTGCGCGCAGGCCCATGCAGAGCTCCATGCCCACTGGAAGTTGTATCCTCCAAGCCAGCCGGTAACGTCCACCACTTCACCAATAAAGTAAAGTCCAGGCACCTTCGTAGCCTCCATCGTCTTGGACGACAGCGCGTCAGTATCTACACCACCCAGCGTGACCTCCGCCGTACGATAACCTTCAGTACCGTTGGGCTGGATGCGCCAGTCCGTCAGGGTTTCGACAAGCGCCTGTCGACGAACGGCAGAAAGCTGGTTAAGTGCGACGTCTGGAACAATATCCAGCGCCTGTAGGCACTCTACCAGCCGCTTTGGCAGGCAGCGGGCTAAAGTATTTTTCACACTCTGATTCGGGTGCTCTTCTCGCGAACGCTGGAAGAAGTCATCGACATCGAGGTCTGGCAGCAGGTTAATCGACACGGTCTCACCTCCCTGCCAGTAGCTAGAGACCTGCAAAATAGCCGGGCCAGACAGGCCGCGATGAGTAAACAGCAGGCTTTCTTTGAAACTGGTTCCATCCGGCACCGTTACAACAACTGGAACAGAAACGCCCGCCAGCGTCTCAAGCTGAGTCAGCAGCGGCTTGTGCAGCGTAAAGGGAACCAGACCGGCTCTTGTTGGCAGCACTGGGATGCCAAACGACTCAGCCAAACGGTAGCCAAAAGGCGATGCCCCCAGCCCCGGCATCGACAGTCCGCCTGTTGCGACAACAACAGAGTCGGCTTCTATCTCGCCGTTCGCCATTTGCACCAAAAAGCCGCGCTCGCTTTTTGACACCGACAGAATTTCGCTGCGCAGGCGAAAGTCAACGCTGCCCTTTTCGCATTCGCTAAGCAGCATATCGACAATATCCTGCGCCGATTCGTCACAGAACAGCTGCCCCAGCGACTTTTCGTGCCAGGCAATGCCATATCGGTTTACCAAATCAAGAAAGTCCCACTGGGTATAACGCGCCAGCGCAGACTTACAGAAGTGCGGATTGTTTGACAGATAGGCTGTATGGTCAGCATACATATTGGTGAAATTGCACCGACCACCGCCAGACATCAGGATCTTGCGGCCAGGCTTTTTGCCGTTATCAACGAGCACCACCTTCACTCCGGCCTGCCCCGCCTGAGCGGCACAAAAAAGCCCCGCCGCTCCCGCACCGATAACTACTGCATCTACTCGCTCTGCCACCCTGATACTCCATTTTGTTCATCCGTACGCCAACACGACGGATCTTTGGCGGAATTGTAGCGATCCGCCGCAGCGGGCACCAGCCAAGAAACAGTTTCGTTGCAGAAGAGATGCACTTTTTGTTTCTCACTATTGGTAAAGATAACAATACGTTACCTTTGTAAAAGCCTGTAAATCCGCTAGCAAAAGAGAAAAAAAAGTGAATTTTCCCTTTTCCACCAACGCAATTCTGCTGATAATGCGCCCGTCCTCCCACTACAGACAGTTAGGTTTATGCTAAACATATTTGCAGGTCTAGAATTCCACACTGCCCTTATGCTGGGTCTCGCGCTGCTGTTCGTTTTGTTCTATGAAGCCATTAACGGCTTTCACGATACAGCTAACGCGGTAGCGACCGTTATTTATACCCGCGCTATGCGTGAACAGCTCGCTGTCGTAATGGCCGGTGTGTTCAACTTTCTTGGCGTGCTGTTGGGAGGACTAAGCGTTGCTTATGCGATTGTCCACCTTCTGCCAACAGACCTTTTGCTCAACATAAATTCGACACATGGCCTAGCCATGATGTTTTCTATTCTGCTCGCGGCCATCGTCTGGAACCTAGGCACTTGGTATTTCGGCATTCCGGCTTCCAGTTCCCACACGCTGATCGGTTCTATTATCGGCATTGGCATCACCAACGCGATTGTGACCAATACCTCTATCGTTGACGCGCTGAACATTCCTAAAATGCTGCAGATTTTCGCGTCACTGATCCTATCTCCGCTGGTCGGCCTGATTATTGCTGGGGCGATGATCTTTGTTCTTCGTCGCTTCTGGAGCGGAAACAAAAAGCGTCAGCGCATTCACCTGACGCCTGCTCAGCGCGAAAAGAAGGACGGCAAGCGTAAGCCTCCGTTCTGGACCCGAATCATGCTGATCCTGTCCGCTATCGGCGTCAGCTTTTCCCACGGTGCGAACGACGGTCAGAAAGGTATTGGTCTGTTGATGCTGGTGCTTATCGGCGTAGCTCCGGCTGGCTTCGTGGTCGACATGAGCGCCAGCGGCTATGACATTGCCCGCACGCGCGATGCGCTGACCCACTTAGAGCAGTACTATGAAACGCACCGCGATGCTATTCCACACATCGTCGGAGAAACGAATACTGCCGCTCTGCCCGCAATCCCTTCGACCACAGAATATCACTGTGACAGCAGCCGCTCTCTGGTAGCCATCGGCCACTCTAAGAGCATGATTGAAGGCATCACGGGCTACGACCAGCTTCCTGCTGAACAGCGCGGCCAGCTGCGTCGTCTGTTGCTGTGCGTTGCCGATACCGCAGCAAAAGTCACCAAGCTGCCGGAAACCACGTCACAGGATAAAGCCTACATTAAAGACCTGCGCACAGACCTGCTGATCACCGTAGAGTACGCGCCTATCTGGATTATCGTTTCCGTTGCTCTGGCGCTCGCACTGGGTACCATGGTGGGCTGGCGCCGCGTCGCCGTCACTATCGGTGAAAAAATTGGCAAGAAGGGAATGACTTACGCTCAGGGCGTCTCGGCTCAGGTAACGGCAGCGGTGTCTATCGGCGTTGCCAGCTATACCGGTATGCCAGTATCCACCACACAGGTACTTTCCTCAGCTGTGGCCGGAACCATGCTGGTTGACGGCGGCGGCGTTCAAAGCAAAACCGTGAAAAGCATCTTTATGGCCTGGGTACTGACCTTGCCGGTCGCCGTTGGCCTATCTTCCGGGCTTTACTGGATTGCTCTACAGATTATTTAATCAATGATTCTTCTAGTGAAAGGCTCGCTTAGGCGGGCCTTTCTTTTGCGTTTGAATCGTGGAATGTCACAATAATTAAACAATCAGCCACACAGTGGTAGCCAACAAAAGCACGTTACTTTATATTCAAAGCGACGATGAGATTGTGCAATACCGTGATTGTTCACGTAGGCTGTGATCGACCTACCACTTTCATCGGGCGCACTGGTGCTATTATTTATTTAAAGAAGTTAGCGGATCCTACAGAAGGAGTTCTCTTATGGCATATAAACACATTCTGATTGCAGTTGACCTCTCCCCGGAAAGCAGCGTTCTGGTAGAGAAAGCGGTATCAATGGCTCGGCCTTACGATGCGAAGGTTTCTCTGATCCACGTGGATGTCAATTACTCCGATCTGTACACTGGGCTGATTGACGTTAACATGGGCGACATGCAAAAACGCGTCTCTGAAGAGACCCACGATGCGCTGACAGAGCTGGCACAAAACGCGGGCTATCCTATCGCTGAAACCCTGAGCGGCAGCGGTGATTTAGGCCAAGTACTGGTTGATGCGATTAAGAAATACGACATCGATCTGGTGCTGTGCGGCCATCATCAGGACTTCTGGAGCAAACTGATGTCTTCCGCTCGTCAGCTTATCAACACTGTCCATATCGATATGCTGATCGTTCCTTTAAGAGATGAAGAAGAATAATCCGTAGTTGATATTGAGTAATATAGCGCCCGCCGATGCGGGCGTTTTTTATGTCTGAAAATGATATATTCTCTCTGGCTGTGTATTAATGTTCTCACCCACCCTATCGATTTTATATAAATTAAGCCTCCAAAATAATAGAGAGATATACTGCATATTCCGTTCATGAATGCCCGATACTTCTGTAGCAATAAAAGAAAAATCTCCTTAATGAAAATATTGTTCATAAAAATCAAAATGTTAAATCCATTGAAAAATAAGGAAATCAGTTTATTTAATCTCTAAAACATTCAGATAATTGCTTCTAATAATTTGCCTTACCGTTTTAAATAATAAAAAAATCCCGTCAAAAAACCCTTGCTATATCACCGTTGGTTAATGCTATAGTCAAAAACGCACATACATCACATTCTCATGAAGTCCGCTAATATTCACCCTCCTGAATAGCGCTTTTTCGTGGATGAAATAAAAAAACAAAGACAGGAATGATACCAATGAGTCAATACAAAACTGTGGACGATTTTCTCCTCATGCTCCAAAAACGCGACGCCAATCAGCCTGAGTTTTTACAGGCGGTGCGCGAAGTGTTTACGTCACTCTGCCCTTCTTGCAGCAAAACCCACGCTATACCGAGCAGGGTCTGCTAGAGCGTCTGGTTGAGCCGGAGCGCGCTATTCAGTTTCGCGTTTCATGGCTTGATGACAAAGGTATCGTTCAGGTTAACCGCGCATGGCGCGTCCAGTTCAGCTCCGCTATCGGGCCATTCAAAGGCGGCATGCGCTTTCACCCCTCCGTTAACCTCTCTATCCTGAAATTCTTGGGATTTGAACAGACCTTTAAAAATGCGCTGACTACGCTGCCTATGGGCGGCGGCAAAGGCGGCTCTGACTTCGATCCTAAAGGTAAAAGCAACGGTGAAATCATGCGCTTCTGTCAGGCGCTGATGACCGAACTCTACCGCCATCTGGGGCCAGATACCGACGTCCCTGCGGGCGATATCGGCGTTGGCGGCCGCGAAGTCGGCTACATGGCCGGCATGATGAAAAAGCTGTCTAACAACACTGGCTGTGTCTTTACCGGTAAGGGACTCTCTTTTGGCGGCAGCCTGATTCGTCCGGAAGCAACCGGCTACGGTCTGGTTTACTTCACCGAAGCAATGCTTAAGCGTCACGGCTCAGGGCTTGCAGGCAAGCGCGTTTCCGTTTCTGGCTCCGGCAACGTGTCGCAGTACACCATTGAGAAAGCGATGGAACTGGGTGCCAAAGTCATCACCGCTTCCGACTCCGGCGGCTCTATCGTTGACGAAGAGGGCTTTACCACCGACAAGCTGGCGCACCTGATGGATATCAAAAATAGCCGCTATGGTCGCATCAAGGACTACGCCAGCGAGCGTGGTCTGACGTATCTAGAAGGCCAGCGCCCGTGGTCAGTGCCGGTTGACGTCGCTCTGCCGTGCGCCACACAAAACGAACTGGAACTGGCGGACGCCAAGCTTCTGATTCAAAACGGTGTACAGGCGGTTGCCGAAGGCGCCAACATGCCGACCACCATCGACGCGACCGAAGCGCTGATGGCAGCCAACGTGCTGTTTGCACCGGGCAAGGCGGCGAACGCAGGTGGCGTTGCCACTTCTGGGCTGGAAATGTCACAAAACGCGGGTCGCATCAGTTGGAGAGCGGAAGAGGTCGATCAGCGTCTGCAGCACATCATGCTCGATATCCATCAGGCCTGTGTTAACTACGGCGGCGAAAGTGCACAGACAGACTACGTCAGCGGCGCAAACATTGCAGGCTTCGTCAAAGTTGCCGACGCGATGCTGGGTCAAGGCGTTCTGTGATAGAGTAGAAAAATAGTAGAAAACTAGGGGCTGCGACTAACGCGGCTCCTAATATTTAGCAGGAATATGCAATGAAAGAGTTCAGGAAGAACCACCTTCGACTGGTCGTAGATAACGGTCGCGATTTACAGAAACAAGAAGAAAATATTGAAGACCTGAGTTTTAATGAACTCATTACTCTGGCCTTTTCCCGCCCACCTGGCGCCGTTCCTGAAAAGCTGATGAGTATACTACAGCCGTATTTACACGCCGGGCGTCTCGAAATTACTCCAGCCGAAGTGCCCCCCGAACGCCTACAGCGCCTAAGAGAAAAGTACCCCGACCTGACGTCTGAAGAATCAGTTGCGCTATGTTCCGCAAGGCCTTTTGACTCCTATCCCTCCTTTGAAGATGAAATAGCCAGAGAGCAGTCGCTGGTTAAACAGAAAGTTCACGAAGAGCTACAGGCGCGTCTTAACGACCTAAAGCAGCGCAACCCTGATATTGACGTCACTCTTCCTCTGGAATGGCAAAGTGAAGAACACCGCCAACTGATCGTCGACAGCTATCCCCACTACTTTAACGGCGGAGCCTTTATGTATTGGGAAGATATGGACGCACTGATAGAAATCGATCCTAATCAAAGCAGCAACGACGAATAGCCGCTTTTACAGAGTCACGTAAAGATCGAATCGATGGCTTTTGGTCTTGATTGACACAGAAGGCGCTTTGTCCGCCAGAGGCGGGGCATAGTCAGGCCGCTTTACTACCACTCTACGCTTAGCCAGCCGACAGGCGGGCTCCAGCAGACCATCTGCGTCGGCATCTTCCCCGACCAGCGACTGAAATACCCGCATCTCTTTTTTAACCAGCGCGCTTTTTTGGCGGTGAGGAAACATGGGGTCGAGATACACCACATCCGGCGCCGGATAAATGCTATCAAGGCCGGTTAAGCTTGAAGCATGCAGCAGCGTTAACCGCTCTTGCAGCCAGGGACCTATCTCTTCATCGGCATAGGCGCGCCTGAGGCCATCATCCAAAAGGGCGGCAACCACAGGATGGCGTTCCAGCATCCGCACCCGACAGCCAACGGCGGCCAGCACAAACGCATCGCGCCCTAACCCCGCCGTCGCGTCGACCACGTCGGGAAGATAGTCGCCTTTAATACCAACCGCCTTTGCTACCGCTTCACCGCGCCCGCCACCAAATCGCCGACGATGAGCCATCGTTCCAGTGACGAAATCAACATATACGGCACCCAGTTTAGGCTCATCGCGCTTGCGCAGTTCAAGTCGATCCGACGTCAACACCAGCGCCAGCGGCGCGGCTTCATCGCTCACTAGCCCCCAGCGCTGCGCTAAAAGAGACAAGGCGCCGGGATCGGCGCCTGCTTCGTGACTGAGAAAAATCGGCACGATTACCCTTTAATACCGTAGTGGCGCAGCATGGCGTCCAACTCTGGCGCACGACCGCGGAAGTTTTTAAACAGCATCATCGGCTCATCGGAACCGCCCTGAGACAGAATATTGTCTAGGAAAGAATTGCCGGTTTCCGTGTTAAAAATGCCTTCTTCTTCAAAGCGCGAGAAGGCGTCAGCCGACAGTACTTCCGCCCACAGGTAGCTGTAGTAGCCCGCTGCGTAGCCTCCGGCAAAGATGTGGCTAAAGGCGTACGGGAAGCGCCCCCACGCAGGAGATGGCATCACCGCGACCTGCTTTTTCACCTCGGACAGCGTTTCCATGATTTTCGCACCGCTCTCAGGCTGATACTCGGCGTGCAGGCGGAAATCAAACAGGCCAAACTCCAGCTGGCGCAGAATAAACAGCGCGGCCTGGTAGTTTTTCGCTGCCAGCATTTTGTCCAGCATTGCCTGTGGCAGCGGCTCACCGGTCTGATAGTGACCGGAGATAAAGGCCAGTGCCTCCGGCTGCCAGCACCAGTTTTCCATAAACTGGCTGGGAAGTTCGACCGCGTCCCAAGGCACACCGTTAATGCCAGACACGCCAGCAGTATCAATACGGGTCAGCATATGGTGGATGCCGTGGCCAAACTCGTGGAACAAAGTAGTGACTTCATCGTGGGTGAACAGAGCAGGCTTGTCACCAACCGGGCGGTTAAAGTTACAGGTCAGGTAGGCAACAGGCTTTTGCAAATGGCCGTCGGCATAGCGCAGGCTGCCAATGCAGTCGTCCATCCACGCGCCACCCCGCTTGTGCTCACGGGCGTACAGATCCAAATAGAAGCTGCCTTTCAGCTCGCCCTTCGCGTCAAACAGATCGAAAAAGCGCACTTCCGGATGCCAAACGTCAACGCCGGTGCGCTCTTTGGCAGTAATCCCAAACACGCGCCGGACAACTTCAAACAGCCCTTCCACCACGCGCTGTTCAGGAAAATAGGGGCGGAGCTGCTCGTCGCTGATGGAATACAGGTGCTGCTTTTGCTTTTCGCTGTAGTAGCTGACGTCCCACGGCTCCAGCTCTGTCTTGCCATAGTGCTCGTTGGCAAAGGCGCGCAGCTCTGCCAGCTCGCGCTCACCCTGAGGGCGGGCGCGCTTGGCCAAATCGTTTAAAAAGTCGAGCACCTGCTGCGGGTTCTCCGCCATTTTGGTCGCCAGCGACTTATCGGCATAAGTGTTAAAGCCAAGCAGTTGAGCCAATTCATGGCGCAGAGCCATAGTTTCAGCCATGATTTCACCGTTGTCCCACTTGCCAGCGTTCGGGCCCTGATCGGAAGCGCGGGTGGTAAACGCCAGATACATTTCATAGCGCAGTTCGCGGTTGTCGGCGTAGGTCATCACCGGCAGATAGCTTGGCATATCCAGCGTCAGCAGCCAGCCTTCCTGCTCCTTTGCCGCCGCCCGCTCTTTGGCGGCGTCCAGCGCGCTTTCGGGCAGGCCGGTCAGATCGTCCGCTGACGTGATGAGCTTGCTCCAGCCCATGGTCGCATCCAGCACGTTGTTGCTGTAGGTAGAACCAAGTTCAGACAGACGAGAAACGATTTCACCGTAGCGCTTTTGCTTTTCCGGCTCGAGGCCGATACCGGACAGCTCGAAGTCTCGCAGAGCGTTATCCACCGCCTTTTTCTGCGCCTTGCTTAAAGAGGAGAACGCCGCGCCCTGCTTAAGGTTGCGATAGGCGTCGTACAGCCCTTTGTGCTGCCCAACCCAAGTGCCGTACTCTGCCAGCATCGGCAGGCACTGCTCGTAGGCTTCGCGAAGCTCCGGGCTGTTTTTCACTGAATTCAAGTGACCTACCGGCGACCAAATTTTTCCAAGGCGATCGTCCACTTCCGCTAGCGGCTGACACAGGTTTTCCCAGGTAAACGGCCCGGCTGCGCAACAACGCGCTCAACCGCCGCTCGGCAGTCGTCCAGTGCAGCATTCACCGCAGGAACGATGTCTTCAGGACGAATAGAGGAAAACGGGGGCAGCGCCCAAGAGGTTAACAGCGGATTAGTCATAGCGGCGATCCTTGAATTATGCAGATGGAAATAACATGGGGCTCATTATGGTAGAAATCAACGGGGAGCGACAGCGATAGCTGAAATCGGTGATATTTTAAGAGCGGTAAAATCGCGCTATCACAGCGCCTGAAAATGTTCGTCACCCGAAAACAGGCCATTACGCTCTACGCAAGTCAGGAACAGCTGGCTATCCTCCCCCTGTCGCGCATTGAGCAGAGAGGGAGCGTCGGCGTATTCTGGCGGAAAAACGACCTGCCGTCGGATGCGCTCCAGCGCTTTTTGGCGCATTTGTTGAAGGTGAAGGACGGGGATTAGTTTCCAGGCTGCGCGACATCCAACGCCTGTTCAATCTTGCTGTTTAAATCCGCCTTATCCCACCCGGCACTTGCCTTAAACAGCGGCGAATCCCAGTCGCGGTTTTTTATCACTATAACGACAAACGCCCCCGCTTCGTCAAACGAAGGGTACCAACCGACGTCAATTGTGGTTTCGTCTGCATCGGAAAATGAGACTTGCAGTAAATCCTCATCCAGATGCAATACCTCGTCACTAATCTCTTTGCTGAGGTCTAATAGCGACAGGCTATCGTAAAAATAGGCGACATCGGGTAATTCATAAAACTGGCCTAAGATACTATATGTCTTTGTCACGTTAACCCTTCCGTCGTTTTCGGTTCACTGAGCTATTTTACTCAACGACGCCGGCTGCCCCAGTAAAAAACGCCGAGCCAGCCAAATTAAGTAGGTTAATGACATGCGGACGGCTACAATAGGCGCAGAGACAGCGGCTTGGAGTCAAAATAACAAGCTGATCTAAATAGAAATTCAAAAAACAGGAAAGCCTAAAACGTCATGCTCAGCTATCGCCACAGTTTTCACGCAGGTAACCATGCCGACGTCGTGAAGCACACCGTCCAAAGCCTTATCATTGAGTCCCTTAAAGAAAAAGAAAAACCCTTTCTTTATCTTGATACTCACTCCGGCGCGGGGCGCTACTATTTGGGTAGCGAGCATGCAGAAAAAACCGGTGAGTTTTTAGCGGGTATCGCTCGGGTCTGGCAGCGCGATGACGTTCCTGCCGAGCTTGAACCCTACCTGTCTGCGGTCAGCGCCTATAATAAAGGCGGCAACCTGAAATACTATCCGGGCTCTCCACTGATTGCTCGCCACCTGCTGCGCGAACAGGACAAACTGCACCTGACAGAGCTTCATCCCACTGACTTTCCTCTTCTGCGCCAAGAGTTTGCCAAAGATCCGCGGGCAACAGCAGTACGCGGCAACGGCTACCAGCAGTTGAAGTCTCAGCTTCCGCCAACTTCTCGTCGCGGCTTTATTCTTATCGACCCGCCCTATGAGATGAAAACTGACTATCAGGCGGTGGTCGACGGTATTCAGGAAGGCTATAAGCGCTTCGCCACTGGCGTTTACGCCCTGTGGTATCCGGTGGTGCTGCGCCAGCAGGTCAAAAGAATGATACAGGCGCTGAAAGACACCGGCATTCGCAACATACTGCAAATAGAGCTGGCCGTTCAGCCGGACAGCGACCGCCGGGGCATGACGGCGTCGGGCATGATTGTCATCAACCCGCCGTGGAAACTGGAACAGCAGATGTCCGTTGCCCTGCCTTGGCTACATCGTGTGCTGGTGCCGGAAGGCATCGGGCATACGTCAATTAACTGGATCGCTCCGGAGTAAGTCATCCAAACTGATTGACGCTGGAGCCGGATGCTAACGCTCCGTTTTTATTCTCCTACCGAAGCGCTTTTATTCTCCGGTAGGTTATGAGACCCTTTGATTATTCTTTAAGCGTAGAGAAGCAGGCAACACTATGACTAAACACTATGACTATCTCGCCATCGGCGGCGGCAGCGGCGGTATCGCCTCTATTAACCGTGCAGCCTCTTACGGCAAAAAGTGCGCGCTGATTGAAGCCAAATACCTGGGCGGCACCTGCGTTAACGTAGGCTGTGTGCCGAAAAAGGTCATGTGGCACGCTGCGCAAATCGCCGAAGCTATTCATCTGTACGGGCCAGACTACGGCTTTGACACCACCGTCAACCGCTTCGACTGGCAGACGTTGATCAAAAGCCGCAGCGCCTATATTGACCGTATTCACCAGTCTTACGATCGCGTGCTTGGCAACAACCATGTTGACGTTATTCAGGGATTCGCGCGCTTTGTCGATGCCCATACTGTTGAAGTCAACGGTGAGACCATCACCGCCGACCATATTCTTATCGCCACTGGCGGCCGTCCGTCTATTCCAAACGTACCCGGCGCTGAGTACGGCATTACGTCTGACGGCTTCTTCGCGCTGGACGCTATGCCCAAGCGCGTTGCTGTCGTAGGCGCTGGCTATATCGCCGTGGAAATCGCCGGCGTGCTGAACGGGCTGGGTGCAGATACACACCTGTTTGTGCGCAAGCACGCGCCGCTGAGAACCTTTGATCCGATGATCGTTGATACGCTGCTAGAAGTAATGGCGGCAGAAGGCCCTCAGCTGCATACTCACGCCATCCCGCAAGAGGTGGTCAAAAATGCAGACGGCAGCCTGACTCTTAAGCTTGAGAACGGCGAAGAACACCACACCGACTGCCTGATTTGGGCCATCGGGCGCGTTCCGGCAACCGACAGCATCAACCTGTCAGCGGCGGGCGTTGAAGTCAACGAACGGGGCTATATTCCCGTCGATAAGTTCCAGAACACCAACGTTGCCGGCGTTTACGCCGTGGGCGACAACACAGGCGCCGTTGAGCTAACGCCTGTGGCCGTCGCCGCAGGGCGCCGCCTATCAGAGCGCCTGTTTAACAACAAGCCGGATGAGCATCTGGACTACAGCAATATCCCTACCGTGGTTTTCAGTCACCCACCTATCGGCACTATCGGCCTGACAGAAGAAGAAGCGCGTAAACAGTACGGCGACGACCAGGTGAAGACGTACAAGTCATCCTTTACCGCGATGTACACTGCCGTCACTTCTCACCGCCAGCCGTGCCGCATGAAGCTGGTTTGTGCGGGTGCCGAAGAGAAAATCGTCGGTATTCACGGCATCGGCTTTGGTATGGATGAAATCCTGCAGGGCTTTGCGGTTGCAGTCAAAATGGGCGCCACCAAGAAAGACTTTGACAACACAGTCGCCATCCACCCGACGGCGGCAGAAGAGTTCGTCACTATGCGCTAATGGCGTACGCTCTCTAACGTCGGCGGTAAAGCCGCCGGCGTTAATCTTTCCCCTCTATTCTCGCCCAATTTGCAGCACAAATCCCGCAAAGCGATAACGCTGTTTAAACTCCGCCTCAGTCAGCTGATGAACACCATCCAGAGAGTCGCCCACGGTATAGGTTGCTCCCTCTTTCGACAGCAGTGTAATGAAGTGCCCGACTCGCCCCAGCCTGACGCCGATAATCGACGGAACGGGAACGTTTTCAAGATCCGGCTCGTTCAAAAACCGATAGCTAAATCCCTGACTCTTCGCGTAGCGAGCCAGATACCAGTTTTCCGTTCCTGAACCAGAATTATAGGACTGACGGGCAATCTCTGACTGCGTCGCCGACACGCCCAAACGGTGCATCAGCGTCGCCATTGAGGCCGGCCCGCAGGTTGCAGACGTACTCTGAATGGCTATACCATCACGCCACTGTTCGACAATTTCTCCCGCCGGTCGAACAATCGGTTTAATAAACGGCAGGCTAACGTAGCCTAAGGTAATCACAAGGCAAAACAGCAGCGCTATTCCACGATTTAGCGGCAGCAGCAAGGATAGCCTGCCCACAAAGGGCGCAGCTAAACAAACGGTCAGCTCTGCATAAGGTAGAGCACGAAAATTAGCGTACGCAGGGTTCTCGCCAAGAGAACCAGCCAGATAGGTTAGAGGAATAGATAGGCTTACCAGTGCCAACAGAAAAAATACAGCGCCAGCCGTACGACGCAAGCTAATAGCCACACTTGCAGATCCCAGCGCTCGCCCGGCAAAGAACAGTGCCGCAGCCAAAGGCAGCGCCAGATAAAAATTGGGATTAATAAACATGAGTATTCATCCGTGAACCTTGACGTTTTTTTCTATCATAGTCGATAAGTATGCTTTCGTAACCCTTCGTAACGACACGCTTTTTGTCGTTATGTGCAAACTTTGCTAATATCGTCAATAGTATGACTATCATTGCATCAGCCAAAAGCGGCAAAAACAAAAGCGTTCAATCGATGAAGAAAACAGTTAAAACGGCAGTCTCCGTAATGGAAAGGTTCAAGGCTATCCCCACTGTCGCGCACCTTTTGCGGGCCGTTGACCGCTTTAACGATCGCTTGGGCAGCCAGTTCGGCGCTGCAATCACCTATTTCTCTTTTCTGTCGCTGATCCCGATTCTAATGGTGTCCTTTGCTGCGGCGGGTTTTATTCTGGCCTCGAATCCAGAACTCCTCTCTAACCTTATTAATAAAATTGTGACCGGCGTGACCGACCCCAACCTTGCCGCCACGCTGGAAAACACCGTCAATACGGCTATTCGCCAGCGCACCACCGTTGGGTTAACCGGCTTGCTGATTGCGCTTTACTCTGGCGTGAGCTGGATGGGCAACCTGCGTGAGGCCATCCGCGCTCAGGTTCGAGACGTATGGGAACGCAATCCGGCTGAAAAAGAAAAAATTCACTTTCGCTATCTGAAAGACTTTGCTTCCCTGATTGGGCTACTTGTCGCGCTGCTTGTCACCATCGGTCTCACTTCAGTGGCGGGCTCGGCACAGCAGAGCATCGTTAGCGCGCTTGGCCTTGATGCCGTAACCTGGCTGCGTCCGGCTCTGACGTCCATTGCTCTGGCCATTTCTATTATGGCTAACTACTTTATGTTTCTGTGGATTTTCTGGATCCTCCCCAAGCCTCGCCCAAACACTAAAGCGCTGCTAAAGGGCACTCTGCTTGCTGCTGTGGGTTTTGAAGTTATCAAATTCATTATGACCATGACCCTTCCTCAGCTTGCCAAGTCACCTTCCGGTGCGGCCTTTGGCTCGATTATTGGCCTGATGGCCTTCTTCTACTTCTTCGCGAGGCTGACGCTGTTTTGTGCAGCCTGGATTGCGACGGCAAGGGAAAATCAGCGTAAAGAACCCTAAATCCACTTGGGTTCCACTGAATACTTTTTATTTTTGAAACGCCGTTTTATTTTTCTTGACTAACTCTGCCGAAGTCATAAAACTACTCCCAGCCTACGCCATTGCTAAACTGGAAGTATCACCATGACGACAAAACGAATCGCCGTTATCGGCGAATGCATGATAGAACTCTCTGAAAAAGGGCAGGACGTCAGCCGCGGATTCGGCGGAGACACGCTCAATACCTCAGTCTATATCGCCCGCCAGGTTCCCGCAGATGCCCTCTCGGTGCACTACGTCACTGCCCTTGGCGTCGACACGTTCAGCAACCAGATGCTTTCCAGCTGGAAAAAAGAGAACGTCCATACCGATCTTATCCAGCGCATGGCCGATAAACTACCGGGGCTTTACTATATTGAGACCGACCCGTCCGGCGAGAGAACCTTCTACTACTGGCGCAACGAAGCCGCGGCTCGCTACTGGCTCTTATCCGCAGAGGCCGACAGCCTGTGCCAGCAGCTTTCCCAGTTCGACTATCTTTATTTAAGCGGCATCAGTATTGCCATTCTCGATGCGCAAAGCCGCCAGAAGCTGGTAGCTCTTTTAGCCGAATGCCGTAAAAACGGTGGCAAAGTCATCTTTGACAACAACTATCGTCCACGCCTGTGGAAAAGCCGGGAAGAGGCTCAAAGCGCCTATCAGGACGTGCTGTCTCAAACCGATATTGCCTTCCTGACGCTAGATGATGAAGACCTTCTCTGGGGGCAGGTACCCTATCAGGACGTCATCAGCCGTACCCGCGCGCTGGGCGTGAGTGAAATTGTGATAAAACGCGGCTCTGACGCCTGCCTTGTTTCACTTGAAGACGGCAGCATTGAAGAAGTGCCCGCCGTGAAGCTGCCTAAGGAAAGCGTCGTGGACACGACTGCCGCGGGCGATTCCTTCAGCGCAGGCTACCTGTCCGTTCGGCTGCTGGGAGGCTCAGCGACAAAAGCAGCGGAGCGCGGCCATTTAACTGCCAGCACCGTCATTCAGTACCGTGGCGCCATTATTCCTCAGGAAGCGATGCCAAAATAGTCACCCGCTTTCCTGATGATTAAACATAAAAAAGCGGCTTCATTTCTGAAGCCGCTTTTTCTTTACCTCTCGTTGCCTCGTTCTCTTCCCGCGTCTTCAAAAAGATGGGGCAGAAAAGATCGGGATAGGCTAGCTCTTAATCGCTGGCTCAACAATGCCCTCAAGCATTTCTGAGAGTTCCTTAACGTTCTCTTCCGCCTCTCCGGTTGGCTGGCGCAGCACAAGGGTCGGTTTTATTGTCAGCCGCTGGTGAATATGGGCATTCACCGCCTGTAGCGTTAAGTTGTCTAAAAATGCCTGCCTGAGCTGCATAAAGAGTTCAGGAGAGACGCCGATAGAGCCGCTTTTTTCTACCAGCAGTCGCTGTTCCATAATGGCTGCAGTATCGGTCTTTGCGTAGGTCGCCATCACCTGAGCGAGGCGCTCTTTTTTCTCCGCCAGCAGCGCATTATATTCCGCTTCGGTCACGCCCTCGTTGCTCAGCTTAGCAATTTCACCCCCAACGTACTTCAGGCTTGGCCGCAGGCCTGCCAAAGGTGCGTCAATGGCTATCTTGCACACATTGCGCTGATACATAATCTGGCAGTCAAAGCCCAGAGAAACGCCCTTTAGCCCACTCTTGACCAGCTTTTGACTCAGTCGAAGAGAAACCAGCTCTTGCGCCGCTTCGTTTAACCACTGGCGATTCAGCGATTCAGTGGCAACTACGGGGTGCCAAGGTTCATCCCACACCAGCGTCAGTCGATCTTTGTCTACCGTCGAAGATAAAAAATTAACGGGATTTGGCGGCAGCGCACTTAGCGCAGCTATCGTCGCAGGGCTCTCTCTTTTTCCCTGTAAATCACCAAAGGCCTTGTTGATTTGTTCAACCAGCAGACGACGATCGACATTGCCAACAACGTACAGAGTCATTGCGTCTGGGGTATACCACTTGTCATAAAACTCAGCCAGTTGCTCTACCGTTGCGCCTTCCGTAACGGTCTGCCCTGGATCGTGATCTACCATAGAAGAGTTTTTAATACGATACCGCCACCAGGGCTCACTCATTCCCTGAGGCAGAGCAATATTCGGCGACAGCCAGTCTGCGCGAACGGACTGGAGCTGCTCGCTGGTTGCTTCGGGCCGGTTTACCGCATCGGACAGCCAGCTAAACGCCTCTTTCAGCAGCTCAGGGCGGTTTGTCGGAAAGCTCAGGTTATAGCGCGTATAGTCATAGGAGACCTCAACCAGCGTCTTAGTGCCTCCGGTCGCTGTAATTTGAGGCAGCAGCGCGACAAGGTTCTCATGAGGAAAGTGTGTTGTGCCGGCAGTCGCCAAGCGAGGTAAAAGGTAGGAAAAGCCAACCTGGGGAATGCTTTCCTGCAAAGAGCCGGTGTTAATCTCCAGCCTAACCTCTACGCTATCGGTAGGGCGATGAGGAGTGGCGAGTATTTGCCACTTAAACCCGTTATCCAGCTTTCCTACCTGCCAGGCCGGATCGGCTCGCAGCGGCTCTGCCTGAACGCTGGCCCCCACTGCCAGGAACATCAGCCCGCCGAGCGCAGAAAATAAATACTGACTGTGCATATTAGAAACCTCATTTACTGCTTATATCAGCGTGCCTTTTATAGTGGCATATCAGCTGATGATGGCATCCCTGTTGTAATAATTTATTAGAAGCAGACCGTCGAGATGTCGTTCAATGCTACCGCGATTTTGACAATAAAACTGATGGCTAACCTGCAAATAGTAACATTATGCAGAGAATCGGAACTGCGACAAGCCATAAGGGAATAATGGGACAATACGCGACCAGAAACCGAGGGAAACCATCTAAGCAGGTATTTATACTACTACAGAGGCGCTGTTATCGCATCTTATTCTCGTGTTACCGCCAGAACTCCAAACATATGCCCATAAAGTAGCCGTTGCTTCACGCCGACTTTTTAAGAAAAACGTTTGCTGTATTCCTTTGTTTTTCACCGCGGATACCGCTCTTTCATCCATCCGAAGCAAACAAAAAACCGCTCGCCGAGGCGAGCGGTTTTCCTATGAACTAAACCGTTTAGCAGGGATTATGCAGCTTGTTCTTTTGCCGCACCCTGATTATTAAGTTCTTGGTTAAGCTTGTCATTATCAATCTGACGACACCACTTGGCGACAACAACGGTAGCCACGCCGTTACCAATCAGGTTAGTCAACGCACGAGCTTCAGACATGAAGCGGTCAATACCCAAAATCAGCGCCAAACCGGCCAGCGGCAGATGACCAACGGCAGAGATGGTTGCAGCCAGAACGATAAAGCCGCTTCCCGTTACGCCTGCAGCACCTTTTGAAGAAAGCAGCAGTACTACCAACAGAGTAATCTGGTTCAGTACGCTCATCTCAGTGTTGGTGGCCTGAGCGATAAAGACCGCCGCCATTGTCAGGTAAATAGACGTACCGTCAAGGTTAAAGGAATATCCAGTTGGTATAACCAAGCCTACTACCGATTTTTGACAGCCCAGACGTTCCATTTTTTCCAACATTCTCGGCAGAACGGATTCTGACGAGGAAGTACCCAGTACGATCAGCAGCTCTTCTTTGATGTAGCGGATAAACTTGAAGATGTTAAAGCCGAAGCCCTTGGCAATCGCCCCGATCACAAACACAACGAAGATAACGCAAGTCAGGTAGAAGCACAGAATGAGCTGCCCCAGTTGGACCAGAGATCCCACACCGTATTTACCGATAGTAAAGGCCATGGCGCCAAAGGCACCAAGAGGAGCCAGACGCATAATCATGTTGATAATGCCGAAAATCACGCGAGAGAAGCTGTCAATAACGTTAAAGACCAGCTGACCCTTTTCTCCCAGACGGTGTAAGGCAAAGCCGAACAGTACAGCAAACAGCAACACCTGAAGGATATTGCCGCTGGCGAACGCCCCTACAGCGCTACCCGGAATAATGTCCAGAATGAAAGGAACGAGCCCTTGTGATTTAGCCGCATCAGCATAGGCAGCAACAGCACTGGCATCCAGCTGAGAAGCGTCAACGTTCATACCGGCGCCAGGCTTGATAACGTTAACCACAATCAGACCAATAATCAGTGCCAACGTGCTCACCAGTTCGAAATAGAGCAGCGCGATACCGCCGGTGCGACCAACGGCCTTCATGCTCTCCATTCCTGCAATACCGGTAACGACGGTACAGAAGATGATCGGTGCGATGATCATTTTAATCAGTTTGATAAAGCCATCCCCTAACGGCTTCATCGACGCCCCAATCTCAGGATAGAAATGCCCCAACAGTACACCAACCGTTATTGCAATCAACACCTGAATATAGAGCGATTTGAAAATGGATATTTTCATGATGTTTCCTTAATTATTATTTGGCAACACGGTCTAGGCGCGGAAAAATAACATCTATTTAACACATTGAATATTAAAATCTCGGCAAGACAACAGTAAAAATGAAGAATTATGAACTGGATCGCATCATGGAGATGGTTTTTACGTACTCAAAGCCCAAAACTAACTCATTCAGGCAGAACAAAAAACCAATGATAGAAAGGCACTTGTCACCTATCGGCGTCAAAGAATGCCGACAGATAGGTATCTTTAAAACTCTGGTAAGGAATGGCTCGAGAGAACAGATAGCCCTGCGCGTAGCGGATGTCGTTTGCCAGCAGCCAGTCAGCCTGCGCCCGGCTTTCGACGCCTTCGGCAACCAGCTTCAGGCGAAGAGTTTGTGCAATAGAGTAGACAATCTTCACTAAGGCATCGTGATACGGTAATCCATCAATGAAGCTTTTATCTATTTTCAGCACGTCAACGGGGAGGCGTTGCAAATAGTTAAGGTTACTGTATCCGCTGCCAAAATCGTCTAGCGCAATGGAGATCCCCAGCTCACGAATATGTTTTAACGTTGGCAGAACTGCCTCAATATCGTAGATAAAGCCTGTTTCCGTTAGCTCAAGCACTAAGCGCTTGGGCTCAAAATCATAGCAGGAAATCAGGGAGGAAAGCTGTTCAATCAATCCTTCATGCTGTAGCTGCATAGCCGACAGATTTACCGACAGCGTCATGGGCACGTTGGCCGCTTTCCATTCAGACAGAATGCGGCAGGCTTCTTCCAGAATCCACTCCCCTAACGGCAAAATCAGGCCGCTTTCTTCCGCCTGAGGGATGAATTCGATCGGATAGCGAACCTTATCCGGCGCATAGTGCCAGCGGATCAGCGCCTCAGCGCCAGCGGGAAGCCCTGTGGCAATATCGATTTGAGGCTGTAAATAGAGTTGGAACTGATTCTCCTGTATTCCTTTGACAATTTCACTCTCCAGCTGCATACGCTGCTGGATGTCATTGGTCATATCCGACTCAAAGAACAGGATTTGATTTTTCCCTCTGCGCTGCGCCAGCAGCACCGCTGCCTGAGCGTTGCCTATCAGACTATCGACGTCTTCACCGTCACTGGGATACTGTGCGATGCCGATGCTCAGAATAGGAGAAAGGGACAGATCGTTAGCCTCAATCGGCTCACTTATCGTATCCACCAGCCTTTTGGCGAACTGCATCGCCTGCAAAGGCGTCTGCGACAGCAGGCTCATAATCACCAGCTCTTCACCGTGCAGCCGAGCCAGCACTGCGTGCGGACTCAGTAACGACTGAATCCGCCGTGTTACTTCAAACAGGTGATGGTTGCCCGCCTCCTGCCCCCAGGCCTGAAAGACGTCCTTTAGCGAATCCAGACTGACGAACAGTAGGCTAAACGGCGTTTTATCATGCTGGCTACTGGCTATCTGCTGCTTTAACAGCTCCTGAAACAGCGCGTAGTTTGGCAAATCCGTCACGGGATCCCGCGTACTGAGGTGACTTAACTGTCTGTATGCCTGGGCCAGCGCTTCCTGATTGCGGTTATAGTTGCGGATTAGCATGCCCAGCTCATCGTCCTGATGGCTAAGAGGGAGCGTAAGCTGATGGTACTGAATGCCGTCTTCTGACATGGCCTTCAGGTCGTTGGCAATCGAGCGCAGTGGATATACCAGCAGTCGATTCAGACACCAGCTGATGGCAATGGAGAGCATTAGCGCCAGCAGCAAATAGGTGACAAGCACGGTGGCGAATCTCTTGAGGGTCGTCTGGTACAGACTGTAAGAGTCTCCATCTAGGATCAGATAGCCAATAGGCATCGGGTCAATAGCGTTATGCTCAGGGGAATAAAGAGGGATTTGTGTAGAAATAGGCAAAGAGAGCAGCAGTGCAAACGGCACCGGCACTTCTTCCTGACTCACTTTCTCACTGTGAACAGAAACCAGTTCTGTATTCATCAATACAGTAGCCCGGCCCAATGCCCCTCGTTCCACCAGCGCATCAAGGATCTGCTGAGTATCCTTCAGGCGGCGATTCCACAGTGCGCGCTCAACCGGATGAGAAATCGCCCGCCCAATGTTGTTCAACTGAGTCAGAGAATCGCCGCGGCGCTGCTGGATAAAATCAAACATTTGCACCGCAATGAAAAGGCAAATGGTCACCACGGCAACCAGCGTTACCAGTGACATCTGTTTGATTGTCAATGAGCGTTTGACTAGCAAAGCGTCATCTCCGGATATAAGTTTTGCCGCACGTCGCCATTTTCGCAGAGTTATCGCGAAAATGGGAGGCCGTCGCCGATCGTTCTGCCGCGGCAGTCGAGCTGAAAAGTATTACATTGAGTCTCTACCGTAATAAACATCAGCAGACAGCTGCTCACCCACACCTCTTGCTGGCTACTTAAAGTCAGCATATGGCGTAAGCGGCTGGGGCGGTAAATCCATATCGCCAGACCAAGGTTCAACATAGTAGCGTAAAAATACCAGCCCGTGGCTTGGAGTATAGTCTTTCGCCTGCTGAATATCGATGCCAGCGCCGATATGCCAATGAGACGTAAGCCTACGCTCAATTAGAGCACGCACCGTGTAGCCCGTACCTGAGCCGCTGCTGCCGCTCTCAGGGGCGCGTTTGTCCGGAAGGCTGTCTGGTATCAGCCCCTGCAGCGGGTAGCGCAGGCCGCCGTCCGTTTTAGAGTGTGAAATCGATACCGAGCCGCCGAGTTCCCAAGACCAGTTATCCGTTCTCTCACGATAGAGAACCGGGAGAGAAAACGACATATACTGCTGCGGACTATAGTAGCCCCCTGCCCTAGGGTATATTCACTCAGATCCTTCTGATAGTGCCACCACATGGTATTGACGCCAACGCGCACCTGACGATGGGTTTCATTAATCAGCTTATAGTAGTAGCCCGCCATTGCCTGAGCTCTTTCATTATCCGCGACGTTTTTACCGGTAATCTGGTGAAAGCCAACGTTCCCCCACAGGCCGCTCGGTCCGCCCTGATCATAGCTCAAATCAAGCTGAACGCCGTTTTTACGCACACCGCCCCAGGTTGTTCCAGTATAGGGATCGACAGCACCACCAAACGACAGCAAAGAGCTGGATATGGGTCGACGAGAGGCGGTCATGGTCCAGCCCAGATCTCGCCAGGCGCTGCTGTAGCTTACGCCGCCGACCCAGTCCACGACTTCAAACCCCATTGGCGTAGTGCCGAGATCTACCTGCCAGCGGTCGTCCTGCCAGCCCGCCGCTACGCTGGCTCCGGTGGCCTTTTGGCTTTTGTCCTTACTGCATCCCACTTCGCGGCAAGTGCCGAATTTCTCTTTATATTTACCGTTGCTTCCCGTCTTGAAACTTCCCGCGTCCATCATGACCGCATCGGTGCGCAAAAATCCGCTGCCCCGCCCAAGAGGGAAAGCAACGTGCAGCATAGTGGTCTGCGCTTTAAGGTCAGAGATACCTTTGGTACCACTGGAACCCCAGTAGTCATGATCGAGAGTGACTGTCGTGGACTGCTGCTTATACATAGATTCCGCATCAGACTTGATGCCCCGCTTAAGCCAGTCGTCCGCATCGTCTCGCCGCATAGCGTAGGTGAAATCTTCATCATCCACGTCAGCCGACGGGATGATGCCGTAGGAGGCCATGGCGTATTTATAAGATTCTAACGCCGCTTTGGGATCCCCGTTCGCCCCGGCTGAGCTCGCCGCGTCTCGCAGAAAGCGGGCGCGGTCCATATCTGGTCGAGCCGTAGCCTGCCTTGCTGAAGTCATCATTTGAGCAAATAGGCTTTCTGATTTCTCAGGTTCCCCTACCAAAGCCCAGGCGTTAGCCAGACGGCGGGCAGTGCCAAGGTCATTTTCCTCTGCGCTAAACGGCAAAGCGTTCAGCGCGGTTTTAGCGTCCTCAAGCTGGCCACCAGCAATCTCGGCTTCAATATTGCCTAACTGCGCGTCCCTATTGTTTGGCTCTCGCGCCAGAATATAGCGATACTGTTCCTGCGCTCGCGCAGCGTCATTTTGCGCCATAGCCCACTCGGCCAGCGTCAGGTTGATACGGGTGCTTTCAGGCTGGCGCTGAAGAAAGGCTACCGCTGCGTCCTCACCCTGCTGGGTGCGGATCTGTTCCGCCTCGGCGATAATTTGCTGTGCTTTTAGCCGTTCAGAAAGCTCGCGCACGCTGTCATCCCACTGCCGGGTCGGCAGCCGCTGAATCTGCTCTGTTGCCAAATCATCCCGCCCGCTGCCCGACAGATAAAGGGCGTAGGCGTAGGTCCAGTCTGCGCTTTGCGGATGCGCCTCCTTCGCTCGGCTAAACGCGAGATCGGCTTCGCGCCCTCTTTGGCGCTCCTGCATAACGTTGGCGAGCCGATACACTAGCCATGGATCGTCCGGCGTCAGCTTCTGCGCCTGAAGATACTTTTCTTCTGCCTGTTGCAGATTGCCCTTCGCCGCCAGCGCTTCGGCCTGCTGTTTCAGACTTTCTGCCGTCAGCGAGTTCAGGCTACCGCTCATGGCTTTTTTCACTGATGCAGGCAGGCTTTGCAGATAGGCGATAGCCTTTTCCGGCGACTGTTTTTCATATAAAGCCACCAAAGAGCGGACAGCGCTACCGCTGCTGGGATCTCGCCGCAGGGCGCGCTGATAGAAAGCCTCAGCCGCTGACGTATCGTTGCGCGCCAGCGCTACGTCACCACGACCTATCAGGCTTTGCGCGTCTGTCGGATCAACGGTTTCTGCCTGACGATAAAGGGATTCAGCACGCTCAGGCTGACCGTTTTTCAGCGCTTTCTCTGCACTGTCAATAAGCAGCCAGTAGCGGTTCGTTTGAATCAGGCTATTTAGCTTGCCCGCATATTCACCGCTCTTATCGTTCTCTTTTGCCTTGTTAAACTCTGCCAGCGCCCGCTGGCGATTGTCGCTGCGGGAATAGGCCTGCCCCAAAGCAATCAGCAACTCAGGATCGTTGGGCGACGCGGTGAGCGCCTGTTGAAGAGAGGCAATAGAGCGCTGCCCTTCACCCTTTTCTATCATTTCCAAGCCTCGAACTCTGGCCCGGTAGGCAGGGTCGCTCATTAACGCCTGCTGACGCAGCAGTTCTGCTCTTGCTTCAGCCGCCTCCGACTGCCCATCAAACACAGAGATAAAACGCTGTAGCTGAGCGATGCTTTGTTCACTGGCCTGCGCGTCTTTAATTTTGCTATACCATAGCTCAGCAGCGAGGCTCACCCCGCTTGGGTGGCGAGCCACACTTTCGAGCACCTGATAAGCCTGCTGAGACTTACCCTCTGCAAACAGCGTATTCGCCACAGATATCCCCAAAGAACTTGATGAGGGATAGCGCTTCTGGAGCGCCTCAAGCTGGCCCAAGGCACGATCCTGCTCTCCCGGTATACGGCTAACCATCGTCCAGTACTCTATAGCCAGATCGAGCGTCGGCATTTTTCCCGCAAACAGCTCATCAAATGCAGCTTTCGCTTCACTAAGCTGCCCACCGGCGACGAGGAGGCGTGCCTGCTGGAGACGATTTTTCCCCTCTGGCTGGGCAAGCGCCACTTCCAGCTTTGCCATTAAGTAGACATCACTTTTGGGGGCGCGCTTTTCCAATGCATCCAAAAGCTGAGTCGCCTTTACCACATCCCCTTGACGCAGTGCGTAATGAATTTGGGCCGACAGCGTTTCAGGGCTATTTGGGCTGATTTTTTCCAGTCGATAAAGGGACTCTTTGACCAAGTCATCTCGGTGTGTCGTTTCACCCAGACGGATCTGTTCCTGTAACCAGGCCTCGGGAGAGACTGTGTCCGCCATGGCAAGCGGAGAAAGCGCGAACGGAAGCAGAGCTAAAGGCAGTGAAAGTCGATGTAAAAATGCCCCAGAAAGCGGCAAAGAAGAATAGCGGCACACCATAATATTAGCCATTGTCAGTTGATGGATTCGCATGAGCCTTTCTCCCAAGACGTCTGCAACTCTCCCTGTGAAGTAAAGCGGTAGCGCTGCTGATCCCATCCCAGCCCAAACAGTGTCAACACGCTGTTATAGTAGGCATCTTTCCCCGGCAGATTGGCTAATACCCTTTCGCGCTGCACCGACTGTGCGGGCGTACCTGCTAAAAAGGGCAGTAGCGCCGCGGAAAAACCAATGGGCCCTGTGCCGCTACCTTTTCCCGTTTGGGTATCTATCGTTTCTGGAGGAAGACCGCCTTCCTGAGTGAGTCGAGCCACTGTCTGGTAGTGAGAAATCAGCTCCGCCTTATGGGGCACGTCATCCGCTAGTGCCCCCAGCCAGAGGTAGACACGAATTGCGTCATAATCGCCCTTGGCACCGGTTTTCTCATCGCTGCGCCAGCCTTTATCCTTCTCCCACAAAATCCAGTCAGCCGCCGCGCCCGCTGGTGCAGCCTCTAACAGCATCTTTTGCGTTGAGGCTTCAATCTCAGCCATCTCTCGGCTATCTCGCCCTAAACGCGCTAACAGCTGCGGCGGCAGATAGCTTGGATTCAGCCGCCAACTCTTATCCGCCTCAATAAAACCGACCCGACCGGGCATAAGCATTTTCCCAAGCCCGGGCACGTTCACCACTTCATCTTTTACTATACGTTTAAGCATCCGCGCGCCGGCTACTTGATAGACGCGAGAATGCCATAGCCGACCTGCTTCAAGCAGCGAGTAGGCAATCCACAAATCCGCATCGGAAGCCGAATTGCTGTCCAGAACGCCCCACTTGCCGTCCTCGCGCTTGCCCCACAGCCAGCTGGGAAGATAAGCAGCCAGATCGCCTTTAGCCAGATTATTTTCTGTCCAGGAAAACAGCTTACCGAAGGCATCGCGATCGTTGGCAACCAGCGCGAAAAACATGGCATAGCTCTGCCCTTCCGACGTCGTTACGTTTTTGCTGTCGGCAGGGTCAATGACCCGCCCGTCTCGGCTGACGTAGTCGCGCTTAAAGCTCTGCCATTGCGGCCAGCCGCACTCGTCAGCCAAAACCTGGCCGGTAAACATAAGACAGCACAGCAGTACCATAACCCGTTTCATAGGCTATTTTTCACTGCCAGACAGACGACGGCGGCTGATAATGCGCAGACCGCGCCACAGCATGATGGCTATCAATATCACGCTCAGCGCCGCGCCAACCGCCATCAGGATCGGATGGTTGGACAGCCGATACCAAAGCTTGTCCCACCACGGCAAATACCCGACATAGTAGGTATCGCCAACCCGCAGACTGTTAACCCCAGAGTCGCGTACAATCGCCAGCGATCCCACCATGGCCGCCCGCTTGCCGCTGTCTCGCCACGCGTCGTCCAGCAGCTGATAGCCGCTTTCACCGCTGGCCATCAGAGCTACAACGCTGCGCTGTTCGTTATAGGGGGACTGGAATCCGGTCACTGCGCCAATGGCGCCTTCCGAACTTACCGATGCACTGGCCTGAGGTGTAGGCTCTGTGGGCTTTTTATTGATATCGTCGGCACGAATATCCAGCCGATTTCTTTCTGGGCGATTCAGCTGGCTTTTTACCCGATCGATAAGAATTTCAGCACTCTTCTCCGGCTCGATGGACTTCGGCAGCGCGCCAATCAGCAGTACGTCTTTGTCTGCATACTGTTTAGCATCTGGGCTATTGGTCATGGTCATCCCCAGCGCAGGGTAGCCAATTTCCGAGCCCATCTGTCCTAATACGTTGTACAGCAGGGTGAGCTGGGACGCACTGGGCTTCTCGGGCATCACGATCAGCGTATCGGATAGATCCGCCATCCGACTAAAGGGAAAACCAGACTGGGAAAACGCCTTCAGCTCGGGCATAGCCAAATAGTGACGATAGCCTGAGAAGTCGACGGTTGAGTTATCGTCAATGGTGGCTTCGTGTTTTACCGGTGTCATGGTGCGGCAAACGTCTACCGTGCTGGCACCTATGTTGGAAACGAAGTCAAAATCAAAGCGCAGGCGGTTGTTGCCTCCCAGCTGGAAAGCGGGAATAAACACCTCTTCTCCCGTGTTCAGCAGCCCTTGAATAACCGGAATGTGCATCACCTGTAGGCTTTTATCTTCATAAGGCTTCAGAGGAAATGCCTGTAAAAAACGGCCGTTCAGACTGACGTTCAGGCGCGAATCATCAACGAACGCGGGTGGCGTATAGCGGTATTTCAGATCCAGCGTAACGCCCTGACTGCGCAATAAAAACAGGTCAGGCGGCAGCCGCATATCTAAGTCGATCGGTGACAAACGCCCGCCGGAGACGCTGAGCTGCTCTGCGTATGAGGTCAGCTCCCCTAATCTGACAGGGCGATCGGTATTCACCCAGTTTGGCGCATCGTAAGGCTTACGTGGCGCCAGCTGTTTAACGTCGTCAATGGTCACGCTCTGGCCGCGAAACAGCGGTTCCCCCTGCGCGATGCCCTGTGCCGCAAGCAGCAAATCCTTATCGTCACGCCCTAAAACCAGCAGCAGCTTGACGTAAGGATTGTCCGGATGAGAGATCATTTCTACCGTCGGTGCGGAAACAGCGGGGTAGTCTTTCAGAAAGTCAGGACGGCGATCGTTGGTAGCAAAAACAACCGCGTTGCTTTCCGGCAGTTGGTTAAACAGCACGGGGAAATTCTGACCGCGCCACTGTGCCCGAGTGCCAAACCACGAAGTCAGGATCGCCGCAGCCTGCTGCTGCTCGATATCCGGCTCAGCGCCAAACACAATCGGCAGCGTCAGCGGGCGGAAATCGCGGCTGTCATAAAACGGTTCAGGAAAGCGGGACAGATCGTTATTCACCGCCAGCTTTTGGTAAGTCAGGGCAACCGAGCTGCCTTTACTGATATCAATCCAGATACTGCTGTGGGTTGGATCTTCACAGACGTCTTTATAGTGCCCCACCAGCTCTAGGCGAAGCCGGTTAAAGTCGCTGATAAATTGCGCATTAAGCGGCAGTGTCATCGTCCCGCGCTTTCCGGGAGACTCCTGATTAACAGGCACGATGCCCATCAGCTCGTCGTTAAGATAGATCTTGATATGAGACACCAAAGGCAGCAGCGCGGGAGAAACCGTATAGTCCAGATTGAGCACCGCCTGAGAAACCACTTCATCACTGCGCACCGTAAAGGTCATCTGCGATGTATTTTGGATCCCTCTAAGCACCATGCTACCTTCTGGCGCCAGCGTTTTAAACGACAGCGTATCATTACGAACCGGGGCCTGAGACCGATCGTTTGTTACGCCAGCGACTGCTTCAGGGGCAACCACTGCCTCTTCTGACTGTGCAACAGGCGTAGTCGGCATATCGGTCGGCGCGGCATAAACCGCACCTGCCAAACTTAGCATCGCCATGCCCAATAGCTGGCGTCCTTTCAGGCTACTGCGTTTTACTGTTAATTTTTCTATTTTCATATTGGTGCCGCTTCTTTTGGCTGCCTAACACGCTGGGGCAAAAACGACGTTAACCAAACGATAACCGTCGCCATCCGTCCCAAAATTGAGTATAGGAAAGGTGGTGAATATTCGAGCATTTTTTGATAGCCGCGAAGACCGAGCATCAACACGTCACGCATACTGCTCATCGGTTTATCTTCGGGTACGCTGTTTTGCCATAGAGCCCATGTGTCCGCTCGGGCAAAGGTGCACTGCATAAAATCAATATGCTGCTGGGTGGTCTCCAGATGAAGCTGGATCCCAACCGTGTTGTTGAACGCCCTCATCACTTCACAGGGAAAAGCGAATTCCTGTGTACCACGTTTGAGTATCAGCACCAGCCTTTCCCCTTTCTTGACCAAATCGGGCTGTAGCATTTCAAGCCCTACGCCCGCATCGGAATAGTCTCGCAGCGTACAGGGGAACAGCCGCCCGTCTTCTCGAGCAATGGCAGCAGGCATGGAGATTTCAATACGGTGAGAGTGGCGAACCTGCTTGGTTTCAACAGAAACCGCCACCGCCCCTCCTAAAACAATCAGGTTATAGGTTACCCACGCGGCGCTAACCAACACGGTAGGAATTTCGTTTTCAGCACCGCTGTGGATCCGCCAGGCGGCGGCAACCAGACCAGCGATATTCAGAACAACCAGAATAAAATAGGGGCGAGAGATGACCCAGTCGACGTAACTGTTCTCTACCAGGCCCCCTTTAGCCGTGACGTTAAATTTGCCCTTGTGGGGGTTAAACAGGGCTACTGTTGTTGGCCGAGCGATATACCATGCCAGCACTGTTTCATAGATTTCACTCCAGAACGAATGGCGGAATTTCCCCTGCAGTCGTGAGTTGGTCAAGCTGGCGTGGATCATATGCGGCAGCACATACAGAGCTATCGCCAACGCCGGGGCGAAAATGATGTAGGCATGGAAGAACAAAAAGGCCAACGGCGCGGTCAGGAAGATAAGACGAGGGATCCCCGACAGAAAGTGCAGCATAGCGTTAACGTAGCAAAGCCGCTGGCTAAGCTTGAGCCCCTTACCGAGCAGCGGGTTATCCAGCCGGAAGATCTGCACCATGCCTCGCGCCCAGCGAATGCGCTGGCTGATATGCGCAGACAGGGTTTCCGTCGCCAAACCTGCCGCCAGCGGAATGCGAATATAGGCCGAAGTGTGGCCTGCGCGGTGCAGGCGTAAAGAGGTGTGCGCATCTTCAGTTACGGTTTCTACCGCAATGCCGCCAACCTCATCTAGCGCAGTGCGCTTGATGATGGCGCAGGAGCCGCAGAAAAAGGTCGCGTCCCACATGTCATTACCGTCCTGTACCAGACCGTAAAACAGTGAGCCTTCGTTAGGCGTGTGCCGAAAAGAACCAAGGTTACGCTCGAAGGGATCGGGAGAGAAAAAGTGGTGCGGCGTTTGCAGCATCGCCAGCTTTTTGTCTTTAAAAAACCAGCCCATCGTGAGCTGTAGGAAAGAGCGAGTGGGCACGTGGTCACAGTCAAAAATGGCGACAAACTCACCCTTGGCCTGTTTCAGAGCGTGGTTAATATTGCCCGCCTTGGCGTGTTCGTGAGTCGGACGTGCAATGTACTCAACGCCGACCTCTTCGGCAAAGGCTCGGAACTCGGGTCGATTACCGTCATCAAGAATGTAGATAGTCCGCCGATCCTCTGGCCAATCGATACCTAACGCGGCGTAAATCGTGGGCTTCACCACGTTCAGGCCTTCGTTGTAAGTAGGCACCATGATGTCCACACTCGGCCACTGTTCAAGATCCTGCGGCAGCGGTACAGGCTTACGGTGAAGCGGCCAAATGGTTTGGAAAAAGCCCAGCACCAGCACAACCCAGGCATAGGTCTCCGCCATCAGCAAAAGCAGACCGCAAACTAGGCTAAAGGGGTCGTCCCAATTGAGGGTTGACGTATAGCGCCACCAGATATAGCGAGAGGACACTGTCAAAGACAGGACGATCAGCATCAGGGAGGCAAAACGGCCGGGAATGCGCCGCATCACCATCGCAATCCCCCACAGCAGCAGGACGAAAATAAACTGCGCAAACAGATCGAACGGCTGGGAAATACAGATAATAGCCAGCACGGCGGCCAGCAGGCTGAAAAAGATAAACACGCACTTGCGCAAGGTAGGGTGCAGCGACTCCAGCTGCTCTTCCGAGCGGGACTCCCACTTTCTTCTTCGGGCTAATTCCGGCAAGTGGTGAAGCCACTGAGTTATCTGGCCGTGATGGTGAAGGTACTGCAGGCGTAAATAGTTGCCACAGCGGCGCAGCAACAGAAAAGAGGGCGACGCCTGCTGCCGAACAGCGATAAGCCAGGCGCTCTGAACCGCATAGCGAACGACATCCGCTGCGCGCGGCCGATCGGAAGAGACCTGAGGAAACAGCGCTGCACTTCGCTGACTAACCCGCTGCCAGGCTGGTGACTCAAAGCAAAAAATGCACCACATCAACACATAGCCGGCGCAGTACAGCAGAGCAGTCAGCGGCCAGCTTCCCGAACGGCGATAGGCATCATACCGTTCGGCAGCGGCCTTCAGAGGAGCCGTAGGAATAACAGCGCCGAGAGTAGTTTTTAGCGGACGCATGTCTAGCGAACCCCGCGATCCAACGACAGACACCACTCGCTTAGCGTGTCAACGTCATGCGCGACCATACTGCCCGGCAGATACTCACCCAGAGTTTTTTTTACCGCCAGCGACTCTGACATCGCTTCGTCGGCATGAAGCACCACGGGGATCAGGTTATCCAAATCACTGCGCCAAAGGCGATAAACGTCCTGTTGAAGAGAAAATGTGGGAGAAAACCGATTTATCAGAAAATAGCGACCGCTTTGTGACGCATTTTGTTTTATCAATGTCGCACAGGCCGGATCGGGATTGAGTAAAGAAATAGAAAAATCCGCCAGTGAATAAGCTAACGCTTTCAATGACAAAAGAGTGGAGGAGGTGTCTATAAGCACCCAGTCATGGTTCAGATTTTTAAATAAAGAAAGCGCATTTTTTTTATTATTATCTGACTCATTATTTTGAACATTTAGTCTCTTTTCTAAAACCAAACGCTGCTCTTCATTTAATAATCCGAAAGGTAAATAGTCTATTTTTGATGTGTAGCTTATTGGCGCTATTTGCCCTGATTGAATAAAGCCTAAAACCCATCCCTCACTATCATTCCATGAATGATTAAAATAGAGCCGCAACAAATTGGAGACACTAAAATCCAGCGCTAATACTTTCTGCCCGCGCTGAGCGAGAGCCCAGGCTAGGGAAGCGCATACAGACGTTGCCCCACATCCTCCGCGAATACCGTCAACGGCGACAAATTTTGTCATATCGCGGCCTTTTTGTTATTCAATTCAGCCAACAAAGGCCAATGCGATAGCGCAGACGCCCGTGCGCTGGCGCTGGAGAAGTCTCGGTAGTCAACAGAAGAAAGATGATAGGCCTCAACCACAGCAGCAATATCGCCGCTGTCGCCGCCAGAAGTTAACGCTCCTCGTGTAAAACTCCATCCCTGTTGGCCTTTGCCAGTGTCCGTAATTTCGTCGCTCATGTTTACAACTCAATCGGTTAAGCCACTTTATGTAGTGTAGACGATAACAAGAATTTTGCTCTTAACAGGTAAAACGTAACCCCCTAAGCCAAATAGATTTTCGCCTTTTATTGGCAATAAGGAACTCAGGAAGGTCAAAAAGAAATAACATTTTCTAACTGCCAGATTGTGCTAGCATATTATCAGAGATCCAACGAACAAAAAACGGAATCTCGATTTAAAACATATACAAAAAAATGTGCGAGGGAATTATTTAATACTCTCGTCGCAATTTAACATTATTTAGCGAGATAGCTCCATCAACAATAATAATCAAGCTATGCTTTAATACATGATGTTATTGACCAAAATAAAAATGATTATTGTGGATAACTGAAATAAATATGATGAAAAGTGAAAATATGTCCCCTGTACCTGCACCTGCCGAAGGTGGAGTATGGAAAAACTGGCAAGGGCTTCGCGGGTGGAACTACTATTTTCTGGTCAAATTTGCTCTCCTCTGGGGTGGGTATCTCAATTTTCATCCGCTCGCAAATCTGGTTTTTGCCGCAGCCGTGCTATTCCCACTTCCGACCGGGTGGCTCAGAACGCTGCGTAATGTAGTCGCCATTCCCGTCGGCCTAGGGCTGTTTTATCACGATACCTGGCTTCCCGGTCTGGATAGCATTGTGACTCTGCGCAGTCAGGCAACGGATATGAGCCTGAGCTACATGCTGGAATTCCTACAGCGCTTTATCAACTGGAGCTGGATTGGCGCGGCCTTCGCGCTGTGGGTTGGCTATCTGTTTGCCTCTCAGTGGCTGCGCTTTACGCCGTTTATCGTCGCCGCTCTGGTCTGGCTAAACGTTATCACGCTGGACGGCCCAGCCGTTTCTTTGTTACCAACCGCCTCAACAACACAAACTTCAACCCCGACGAATGGCGCGGCCTCTGGTACAGCTCAAAGCTCAAACGGGTTAGACATGTCCGGCCCGCCGACAGAGCAGAATCTGTCAGCTTACTACGACGCTTTCGTTCAGCAGCAGAAAGGCCTATCCACAGCCTTTCCAACCGCCCTGCCCGCTGACGCCGTTCCTTTCGACCTGCTGATTATCAATATCTGTTCACTCTCATGGTCAGACATGCAGGCCTCTGGCCTGGCAGATCATCCTCTCTGGAAGAAGATGAACCTCGTTTTCGACGACTTCAATTCAGCAACGTCTTATAGCGGCCCGGCAGCCATTCGCCTGGCTAGAGCCAGCTGCGGCCAACCCACTCACTCAGCGCTGTATAGCTCAGCGGAAAGACAATGCTACCTGTTTAATAATCTCGAAGCGCTTGGCTTTAAAAACGATCTCGTCATGGATCACTCAGGCAAGTTCGGCAACTACCTGCAAGAGCTTAGAGAGTATGCCGGCATACAGGCACAGCCGCTTCCGCCAGGAAACGTAAAGCCAGAGCTGGTTGCCTTTGACGGAGAGCCTGTCTACAGCGATCTCGGTATGCTAAGCGCGTGGCTTGAGGCTCGCCAGAAAGACAGCTCGCCGAGAACAGCCACGTTCTATAACACCATTGAGCTTCACGACGGTAACCGCAGCACCACAACAAACAAGCCCGTCGAGTACAAACAAAAGCTACAGGATCTGTTTGACGACCTCGACGCGTTTCTTGACGAGCTGGATAAGTCTGGCAGAAAAATTATGGTGGTTATTGTCCCTGAACACGGAGCGGCGCTGGTTGGCGACAAAATGCAGGTGTCCGGCCTTCGCGATATCCCCAGTCCGAGTATTACCCACGTTCCCATGGGCATTCGCCTGATCGGGGAAAAGGCGCCCTCTGCCGGTCAGCCGCTTCACGTTTCACAACCAAGCAGCTATCTGGCTGTTTCAGAACTGGTTAACCGCACTCTTGACGGTAAGCTGTTCGAGGCAGAGCAGATTGACTGGCAGAGCCTGACGAAGGACCTGCCCCAAACGCCCTCAGTCTCGGAAACGTCCAATACTGTGGTTATGAAATATCAGGATAAATACTACATTCGCCTCAATGGCGCTAACTGGATCCCTTACCCACAGTAGCGGCTTAAAAAGCGAAATCCCCGGAGTACAGAAGTACACCGGGGATTCTTTATTTGGTCGGCGAGAGAGGATTTGAACCTCCGACCCACACGTCCCGAACGTGTTGCGCTACCAGGCTGCGCTACTCGCCGTCAAGTTGGCCGAATGTTACTGCTGCTTTTATTGCTCGTCAATGCCCTGTCGGCATGAAATTGTCTGTTTGCTCAAGGGCTGGCGGCTGAAATCGCTCAAGCTCGGAGAAAATAAGTGGTATTCTAAACGTATTGTATCGTTACGCCTTCAATCGATTGAGGCAGCTGCACCGTGAGGAGATATTCATGGCGGATTGGGTTACCGGCAAAGTCGTCAACGTCAACAACTGGACGGACAGTTTATTCAGTCTGAAAATTAACGCCCCCGTACATGCGTTTACCGCCGGGCAGTTTGCCAAGCTGGCGCTAGACGTCGGCGGCGAGCGCGTGCAGCGCGCTTATTCCTACGTTAACTCACCCACCAGTCCCGACCTAGAGTTCTATCTGGTCACGGTTCCTGAAGGCAAGCTAAGCCCTAAGCTTCACGCCCTTAAAGAAGGCGACAATGTGCTAATCACAGCAGAGGCCGCAGGATTTTTCGTGCTGGAAGAAGTGCCTTCTGCCGATACGCTTTGGATGCTGTCCACCGGTACTGCGCTTGGCCCTTTTCTTTCTATTCTGCAACTGGGCGAAGATCTCGATCGCTTTAACAACATTGTGCTCGTGCACGCAGTTCGCTATCAGCGCGACCTCAGCTATCTGCCCCAAATGCAGGAGCTGGAAAAGCGCTATGGCGGAAAGCTTCGCCTCCAAACAGTCGTCAGCCGTGAATCGGCTGAAGGGTCGCTGCGCGGTCGGATCCCTGCGCTGATTGAAAGCGGTGAACTTGAAAACAGCGTTGGCCTGAAAATCAGCCCTGACAGCAGCCACGTCATGCTGTGCGGCAACCCCGAAATGACCAAAGACACGCAACAGCTGCTCAAACAGCAAAGAGCCATGTCAAAGCACCTGCGCCGCAAGCCGGGCCACATTACCAGTGAGCAGTATTGGTAAACAGATTCTCTATTTAGCAAAGCGTCGCGATAGTGCGCGACGCTGTAGTCAATCATCAGGAAAATCACATGTTGAAGAAAACGGCAGCGTTACGGTTTTTTCTTTTAGCCATCTCGTTCAGTACAGCATCGTTATCCCTAGCTGCAGAAGAACCGGCAGCCGCCCTGCGCATTGGACAGTCAGAGCAGTCTATGGCTCCCTATCTACGAGAAGACGCCCCCGCCTTTAACCTGACGATCCAGCAGTTTCGCGAAAAATTCAACGCCGATAACCCTCAGATGGCGTTAGAAGAGTATAAAATAATCATGCCTCGGGAAGAGAAATCTCCGCTGCTGCGCGCTGCTGGCCGCATTAATGAAACGCTTTATACTTCTGCCGCATTGGAAAAAAGCCAGCGTAGGATAAAGAGCCTACAGCTTACTTATCTTCCTTCAGCCATGCCCATTTCAGTGCCGGAAACGGCAGAAAGCGCAGCCAAAAGAGAGAAAGCCGCCGCCGAACTAATGACCAGCTACATGGCCGCCTTCATTCTTATCTTTGAACCCACACAAACTCCGCAGGCCTGCCGCAAAAAGGCGCTTGAACTGCTGAAAAAAGGCAAAGGCGAACCGTTTTATCAGCAAACAGAGGGGACACTCCGTTTTGTCGTAGCGGACAGCGGCGAAAAGGGTATAACATTCGCACTTGAACCGATTAAGCTGTCGCTATCTGACAAATAGCGCAATAAAGTCTAAATGGCTCACAGAGTGGAACAAAAAGCCAAGCCTTCTTGACTTGGTCACTCTATACTATGAACCAAGCCATCTCTGTCGCGATCTGCGTTTAATAACGCCGCGGCATTCAACGCTATCACCATAGAACACGATTGGAGAAAAAATATGCGTCATCCACTAGTTATGGGAAACTGGAAGCTCAACGGCAGCAGACACATGGTCAACGAGCTGATAGCAGGCCTTCGTCACGAGCTCAGCAGCGTTGACGGCTGCGACGTCGCGATTGCACCACCGTTTATCTATCTGGATCTGGCCAAGCACGAGCTGGCTGGCGGCCGCATTATGCTGGGTGCACAAAACGTTGACGTTAACCTATCCGGCGCGTTTACCGGAGAAACGTCGGCCAACATGCTGAAAGACGTTGGTGCCAAATACATCATCATCGGCCACTCCGAACGCCGCACCTACCACAAAGAAAGCGACGAGCGTATTGCTGAGAAGTTCGCCATTGTTAAAGAAGCCGGACTTGTTCCTGTGCTGTGCATCGGTGAAACCGAAGCAGAAAATGAAGCAGGCCAAACAGAAGCGGTATGCGCTAGGCAGATCGACGCCGTATTAAAAACGCTGGGCGTCAAAGCGATGGAAAATACCGTTATCGCCTATGAGCCTGTTTGGGCAATCGGCACAGGCAAGTCAGCAACTCCCGCACAGGCGCAGGCTGTACACAAGTTCATTCGCGATCACATTGCAAAACACGATGCACAGGTCGCCGCTGGGATCATCATTCAATACGGCGGTTCAGTGAACGCAGCCAATGCCGCTGAGCTGTTCTCACAGCCAGACATCGACGGCGCGCTGGTTGGCGGAGCTTCACTGAAAGCTGACGCGTTCGCAGTTATCGTGAAAGCCGCTGCTGAAGCTAAAAAAGCGAAGTAAAAGAGTATATTGAAAAACGCCCGGTGTTTATCGCACCGGGCGTTTTTATTTATGCATTATTGATGAATAACAGCCTGGATATTAGTACAGCTCTTTCGCAGTCTTCAGCCAGTCGCTCTTAAACGGACGCTTCATGTTCTCGATAGCGTCAATAATGTCGTGGTGCACCATCTTCTCATTCTGAATACCGACGCAGCGCCCGCCGTACCCCTGCAGCAGCAGATCGATGGCATAGGCTCCCATACGGGATGCCAAAATTCGGTCATAAGCCACCGGTGAGCCACCGCGTTGGATGTGACCTAAAACGGTTGCGCGCGTATCGCGGTGGGTTTTTTCCTGAATGTATCTCGCCAGCTCGGCAATATCGCAAACGTGTTCAGTAATCGCCACAATTGCGTGCTTCTTGCCTTTACTGATGCCCGCCATAATCTCTTCCACCAGATCGTCTGGCTTAAACTCAATTTCAGGCAGCACGATAAATTCACAGCCGCCGGCAATCGCCGCTGCCATCGTCAGGTCGCCGCAGTGTCGCCCCATTACCTCAACAATAGAGATCCGCTGGTGAGACGATGAAGTATCGCGCAGGCGGTCAATGGCTTCCACAACGGTTTGCAGCGCGGTAAAAAATCCGATGGTGTAGTCAGTACCGGCAACGTCGTTATCGATCGTTCCCGGCAGGCCAATACAGGCAATGCCGCTCTCGGTTAACAGCTTGGCGCCCATATAGGAGCCGTCACCGCCAATAACCACCAGCGCGTCAATATTCCTTTTCTTTAGGTTATTAACGCCCTTTTCGCGCACAGCCGGATCTTTGAATTCAGGGTAGCGAACGGAGCCTAAGAACGTACCTCCACGGTTGATCACGTCAGAAACGCTATAGCGATCGAGCTGCTCCATGCGATCCTCACACAGCCCCTGGTAGCCATCGTAGATACCAAAAACTTCCAGCCCCTGCGACAGTGCCGCACGAACTACGCCGCGAATAGCCGCATTCATCCCCGGAGCATCGCCCCCGCTTGTTAAAACGCCAATTCTTTTGATCATGACCACCTCTGAAATAAGGATGTTATTTTTGAGATATCGTTTATGGCAGGCCTTGTCAGACGTTGCGATAAAGCTGGCAGACCTGGCTTTACAGTCGCAGTAAGTCAGCGGGATTTGTAGGGTAACCCGCTTCTGCTGCGGTGTGTCAATTTTTACGTCAACCGGTTCAGTGCGCGCCGATATTTCAGTATAGCAAACCAAATAGGCTGAATTGATTCAGTTTAAGCCAAAAAGCGTCACAATTTACAGCAATAAAATGACTATTTTTTCGCTACGCAAAAATAGTTTTTAATCATGGGGTAGAAGCTACGCCTCAGGGCTTCTTCATCACATCAACAGGCACAACAGAATGGGGATCCTGGTGAATGATAACCTCTGAGTTCGGAAAACGCCGCAGCAGGTCCTGCTCAACCCGATCTGCAATCTGGTGCGCTTCAAGAAGCGGGAGGTCATCCTCCATTTCAACGTGCAGCTGGATAAAGCGCGTTGGTCCAGACTGCCTCGTTCTCAGATCGTGTGCCCCGAGGATCCCCGGCCAGGAGAGAACAATGCTCATGATCTCTTCGCGTTCACCGTCCGGCAGCGCGCGGTCAAGCAGGGTTTGCACCGCGTCATAGGCCATACGTAGCGCACTGTATAAAATATAGCCACCTATCGCCAGCGCAAAGAGAGCGTCGGCCATTAAGAAACCATAGGCGCTCAAGCCCAGTGCAACCAAGATCGCCGCGTTCATAAAAATATCTGACTTGTAGTGCAGCATATCGGCACTGATTGCCTGACTGCGCGTTTTCTGCACCACCCAGCGTTGAAACAGAACTAAACACGACGTACAAATCAGCGAAACCACCGTAACAGCTATGCCGACTCCCGCTGCCTTAATCGGCTGTGGATTGAGAAGATGTTGAAATCCAGTCAGAAAGAGGAAAATGGCAGAGCCGCTGATAAACATACTCTGCGCCAAAGCGGCCAAAGACTCCGCCTTGCCGTGGCCGAAAGTATGATCTTCATCGGCAGGCTGTAAGGCATAGCGCACAACAAACAGGTTAGTCAAAGAGGCAGCAATGTCGACCAGTGAATCAACCAGCCCAGCCAACAGGCTAACGGAGCCGCTTATCCACCAGGCTACTATTTTTATAAGCAACAGCACTGACGCCGTCGCCGCAGCGCAGGTCGCCGCCGTTTTCACCCAGTGCCCATACCGATCGCTCACGCTGCTTCCCTCATCAACACTTGATCAATGCGTTAGTATAAGCCACATCGTATTTTGCAGACAAAAAAAACCCCACACAAGGTGGGGAAGACATGGATGGTGTCTAAGGCAAGGAAAAACATACATCATAGGAACTACATACGACTACATACACGACTACATACACTACTGGGGTTGGGGATCTTCATACTTCCGCATTTCGTCTAACTTCTGCTGCAGCCTGGCAACTTTCTCGGCGTGTCTCTGATTAAACACATCCTTCTGTTCCGGCGTCAGCAGACTATAAAACTGGTGACCGACTTTCGCTAAGGCAACTTGCCTTTCGGCCTGAGCCTGTGCAATCAATTCAGCCTGTTTAAAGGCCGCTGCCTCGTCAAAGCTGTCTGAGATAATCAGCGAATGCATCGCTTCAACGTTATCCAGATACATCTTTGGCATCGCGTCATGATAGTTTTGCCGTATCAGATCGCGCATTTGCTGGCGCTGCTTGGCTGAAAGTTCCAGCCCTTCAAACATTCCACGCTGCTGCATCATGCGATCTTTCAGTACATCACTTCCGCTTATCGAAGCCGCTCTAGTGAATTGCTGCGAACCATCGGCAGGTTCTACACTTTTTGTCTCTGCGGCTAACGCGCTGGATGTACTTAATGCCAGCATTGATGCCATAATTAGCAGGTTCACTTTATGCATCATCGTCTCCACAAACATCATCGTCTCGAACCGATGTAAGAGAGTTTACTTGTGTGGATGAAAACTAGCGTCAGTGCTTGTAAATGTGTGTAAAGTCATGGAATAACGCCACTTATTCAAGTAATTTTGCTTTCGGAGGAAACGCTATGAGTAAAATATTGCTTGTTGATGACGATCGTGAAATCACTTCATTATTAGAAGAACTGCTCGAACTGGAAGGATTCGAAGTTGTTGTTGCCTATGACGGCGAACAGGCAATCAGCATGCTGGACAACTCTATCGACCTTTTATTGCTGGACATTATGATGCCGAAGAAAAACGGTATCGACACACTAAAAGAGCTGCGCCAAAATTATCAAACGCCGGTCATTATGCTGACAGCGCGCGGAAGCGAACTCGATCGCGTGCTGGGGTTAGAACTGGGTGCCGATGACTATCTGCCTAAGCCCTTTAACGACCGCGAGCTTATCGCTCGCATTCGCGCGATTCTGCGCCGTTCTAACTGGACTGAACAGCAACAAGAACCCGAAACCGCCAGCAATACGCTACAGGTCGATCGGCTACGCCTGAACCCTGGCCGCCAAGAAGCCAGCTTTGATGGACATACTCTCGAGCTGACCGGGACAGAATTTACGCTGCTCTACCTGCTGGCTCAGCGCCTCGGTCAGGTGGTTTCTCGTGAATATCTGAGTCAGGAAGTGCTGGGCAAGCGACTGACGCCGTTCGATCGCGCTATTGATATGCACATCTCCAACCTTCGTCGTAAGCTTCCCAATCGCCACGACGGGCTTCCCTGGTTTAAAACCCTACGTGGCCGTGGATATCTGATGGTCACCGCAACATGATAACCTTCAACAGCCTGACAACCCGCATTTTCGCTATTTTCTGGCTAACGCTAACTCTGGTGATGATGGTCGTTCTGATGGTGCCTAAGCTTGACTCGCGTCAGCTGGCGCCAGTTCTCGATAGCGAGCGCCGTCAGGGAACCATGCTAGAACAGCATGTAGAAGCAGAGTTAGCCAGTACGCCAAACAGCGATTTAATGTGGTGGCGCAGGCTGTTGCAGTCCATTGAAAAATGGTCTCCTCCCGGCCAGCGAATGCTGCTGGTTACCAGCGAAGGCCGCATCGTTGGTGTTTTAAAGCGCAATGAAATGCAGATGGTGCGCAACTTTATCGGCCAAGCCGATAACTCCGACTACCCCATGAAGAAAAAGTACGGCCTGATGGAAATGGTCGGCCCTTTTTCGGTACGCGATAGGGAGGAGCACTATCAGCTGTATCTGGTTCGCCCTGCCAACAGCGCTCAGTCAGACTTTATCAACCTGCTGTTTGACCGCCCTCTGCTTCTGCTGGCGGTCACTATGGTTATCAGTATTCCTCTTCTGCTCTGGCTGGCCTGGAGCCTTGCCAAACCAGCACGCAAGCTAAAGCGCGCAGCCGACGAAGTTGCCCGAGGAAACCTGAAGGAGTCGCCCGAGCTTGAATTTGGCCCCCTGGAATTTCGCGCCGCAGGCGCTAGCTTTAACCAAATGGTGACAGGCCTCGACCGTATGGTAAAAGCTCAGCAGAGGCTGATATCCGATATTTCTCACGAATTACGCACGCCGCTCACACGCCTACAGTTGGCTACCGCACTTATGCGGCGTCGCCACGGCGAATCAAAAGAGCTACTCAGAATAGAAACTGAAGCGCAGCGGCTAGATCACATGATTAACCACCTGCTCGCCCTGTCTCGCAACCAGTACAAGAGCGAGATATCCCGAGAGCGCATGCTGGCCAATGACCTTTGGGCTGACGTGCTAGACAATGCCACCTTTGAGGCCGAGCACACGGGGAAAAAGCTGGAAATAGCCTCGCCTCCTGGTCCTTGGCCCATCTTTGGCAATCGCGCGGCTCTCGACAGTGCGCTGGAAAACGTTATCAGAAACGCGTTCCGCTACTGCCATGACCACATCGTTGTGACGTTCCACTGTGACGACAAGGGCATCGAAATCCACGTTGATGATGACGGCCCCGGCGTTGCAGAAGAAGACCGAGAGCAAATATTCCGTCCCTTCTACCGCACTGACGAAGCTCGCGACCGCAACTCCGGCGGCTCTGGCCTAGGGCTTGCTATTGTGGAGTCAGCGATTAGCCAGCACGGCGGATGGGCCAAAGCAGATAAAAGCCCACTCGGCGGGCTGCGCCTGACGATCTGGCTGCCGGTTTACGTGCGCTGACGTTCCGTCATTCAGCTCACAATCATTTTCTGCTATTCTGCGCCTCTCTCTGATCTGGAGGCATATGTTAAACATCGTCTTATATGAGCCCGAAATTCCACCGAATACGGGCAACATCATCCGCCTATGCGCAAACACTGGTTTTAAGCTTCACCTGATAGAGCCTTTAGGCTTTACCTGGGACGATAAGCGTCTGCGCCGCGCAGGGCTCGACTATCACGAATTCACCGCTGTCAGACGCTACAAAAACTATCAGGCGTTTATTGAGAGTGAACAACCCGAGCGCCTGTTTGCCCTAACGACAAAGGGCACACCGGCTCACAGCGCTGTCGCCTATCACCCAGGTGACTATCTGCTGTTTGGACCGGAAACCCGGGGTCTACCCGCAGCAATTCTGGATGCGCTGCCTAAAGAACAGAAGATACGTATTCCCATGCAGGGAGACAGCCGCAGCATGAATCTGTCAAATGCGGTATCGGTTGTCGTGTATGAAGCCTGGCGCCAGCTGGACTATCAGGGCGCCCTGCTGAGAGAGTAGTAAAGAATCATTAAAAATAATTCAGGCCGGTAAAAACCGGCCCGATCGGAAAGAAATTAGCGGATGCAAATTCGCGATTTAGTCATCAACAGTAAGATCTAACTCGCTTTTCTCACCGTTAAAATTTTGGTCCATTTCCATCGATGGCTTGTCGCAGCCAGAGCGCCCGACAATTTTTGCCGGTACGCCAGCTACCGTCGTACATGGGGGGACGGGCTGCAAAACGACCGAGCCTGCGCCAATCTTTGCGCCGTGCCCAACTTCGATATTGCCTAAAATTTTTGCACCTGCGCCAATCATCACCCCTTCTCGGATCTTCGGATGGCGATCGCCACCCTCTTTACCGGTTCCCCCCAGCGTGACTGACTGGAGGATAGAAACGTCGTTTTCAACAACGGCCGTTTCACCAATAACAATACCGGTGGCATGGTCAAGCATGATGCCGTGACCAATACGAGCCGCAGGGTGAATATCAACGCCGAATACCACAGACACCTGATTTTGCAAGTAGATTGCCAGTGCTTTACGGTTCTGATTCCACAGCCAGTGCCCAACGCGATAGGCCTGTAGCGCGTGGAAGCCTTTTAGATAAAGCAAAGGCGTTGAATATTTGTCAACGGCAGGATCTCGCTGCCGCACAGCCAGAATGTCGCGCGCCGCGCACTCTGCAATATTGTCGTCTGACCTGATGGCATCTTCAATGATTTCTCTAACAGAGATGGCTGGCATCGTCGCGCTGGCCAGCTTGTTAGCAAGAATATAGCTAAGGGCGTTACCCAGATACTCGTGGTTAAGCAGCGTCGAATGAAAGAAGCTGGCGAGGATAGGCTCACACTCGACCAGTTTACGCGCTTCCAGCTTAATTTCTCGCCAAACCTGCATTGACTCTGATGACATCTTTCAGCTCCTGACAACACCTCTGCAAACAACAGATGAAGATAAGTAAAAGAGATAAACGGCTCAAATCAACGCGCGATCTAGAGCGCTATTTGTTCATCCCGGCTCGTTCTGCCGAGTAGAGAAAGTGCCGCTTCGCGGGCGTCTTTACCCGCGTAAAGAACCTGATAGATCTGCTCGGTAATGGGCATTTCAACGCCGTAGCGCTGAGCCAGCATCCACACTTCTTTTGTGTTTCGGTATCCCTCAACCACTTGGCCAATCTGAGCCTGTGCTTCAGACACCGACTTACCGGCTCCCAGCATCATGCCAAATCGACGGTTGCGAGACTGATTGTCGGTACAGGTCAGCACCAGATCGCCTAGCCCAGCCATCCCCATAAAGGTCGCAGGCTCTGCCCCCAGCGCCGCCCCGAGGCGACTCATTTCCGCTAGACCCCGAGTGATCAGCGCCGTACGCGCATTGGCACCAAAGCCAATGCCGTCTGACATTCCTGCCCCAATCGCAATCACGTTCTTGACGGCTCCGCCAAGCTGAACGCCAATAAAGTCAGGGTTACCATATGCACGAAAGCTCTTCCCGCAGTGCAGCAGCTTTTGCAGGTCTTCAATAAAATGAGGATCGGGTGAGGAAACGGTGATCGCTGTTGGCAGTCCGGCAGCCAGCTCTTTGGCAAACGTAGGTCCAGAAATCACCGCTAAAGGGATGTCGTTACCTAACGCCTCGCGGGCAACATCCTGCAGCAGGCGACCGGTTTCTGCTTCCAGCCCTTTTGTTGCCCATACGATACGGGCATCGGGTCGGAGAAACGGCTTAATCTGACGCAGCACGTCACCAAAAACGTGGCTCGGCACCACCACGAGAATATCGCGGCTGGCACCAATTGCGCGCTGGAGATCGCTCTCCAGCTGCAGACTGTCCGGAAATGGGACATCCGGTAGAAAAGCCTGATTCTTTCGCTCTTTTTGCAGCAGTTCGATATGGCTGGGATCGTGCCCCCACAGGACTACTGAGTGGCCATTTCGCGCTAGCGTAATGGCCAGCGCAGTGCCGTAGGATCCGGCACCGATAACCGACATATCGACACTGTTCACATTAGGCTTCCTGAGATTCAGACTGTTCTGATTCCGCCTGCTGTTGCAGGTAGTTCATGAACAGCGCATCAAAGTTGACCGGAGCCAGATTCAGCTGCGGGAAGGTGCCGCGAGAAACAAGGCTAGTGATGCACTCACGCGCATAAGGGAAAAGAATGTTCGGGCAGTATGCGCCTACGCAGTGCGCCATTTGGGAGCCGTCAAGGCCGGTCACGTTGAAAATGCCCGCCTGCTGCACTTCACATAAAAATGCCGTTTCTTCTCCCAGCATCGCCGTTACCGTCACGCGCAGTACGACTTCATAAACGTCTTCTGCCAGTTGGCTAGACGCCGTATCCAGATCCAGTTTGACCTCTGGCTCCCACTCTTTTTGGAAAATCAGCGGCGCGCCGGGCGCTTCGAAGGAGATATCCTTGGTATAAATACGCTGAATCTGGAAGCTCATATCTGGATTGCTTTGTTCTGACATAAGAAATTACCTTTAAGTTAGATGTCCTTTACTGCGCCGCTTTGCGAGCCACGCCAAAACGGCTGACGAAATGTGTCAACGCGCTATTTGCCCCGAACCAGAGGCAGGTTTTCACCCGTCCATCCGGACAGGCCGTTTTTGAGCGTATAAACCTGAGAGAAGCCTTCTTTGACCAGCGCTTCCGCCGGTGCCTTGGAAGCTGTGCCGTTAGCGCACAGAACGACAACCGGGCGCTCTTTATGCTTGTCCAACACGGCCAGCGTCCCGTTTTTGATATCAGTTGGCGTTAGGTTGATGGCACCAACGATGTGGCCTTTACGGAAATCATCGATAGTGCGGGTGTCTACAACCACCGCTTCTTCACTATTGATTAGGCGAGTCAGCTCGGTGTTTCCGATGTCTTTGACTTTTGACGTAGCGCCTTTGAACGTGGTGTAAATAACGGCAATCAGTAGACCAAGCCATCCGAAGCTCAGAACGGGGTGGCTACTGACAAATTGCATAACTTGTTCCATGGAGAATAACGACTCGCTGTTTGGGATTAATCTCTAAGGTTATGGAGTATACCTGCGCCGAACGTCAAATACAGCCCAAATCCCCTATCGTAGTGTAGAAAATACGGCATATCTCTAGAAATTCTATCAAGAGTTGTTGGCCACACGTACTGAAAAAGTGCAAAAAAAGCCTCCCGTCTGCGATTTTTACGCTGAATCTCCTTCCGATGGAGTAAAATTGGCAGACTGTCTATAACAGTTATCGTTACCACCGATTTCCCAATATGGTATAAAACGGGAAAGTTCACGTTTTATCACTTATTACGAGGTTACTTGCATGTCGAGCACAAAAAAACCGCTGGTTCTCGTCATCCTTGACGGCTACGGCTATCGGGAAGAGAAGCAGGACAACGCTATAGTCAACGCGAAAAGGCCTGTGATGGACGCCCTATGGCAAAACTATCCCCATTCGCTTATCGCAGCCTCCGGCCTCGACGTCGGCCTGCCTGACGGGCAGATGGGCAACTCCGAAGTGGGTCACGTTAACCTAGGCGCCGGTCGCATCGTTTATCAGGACCTGACCCGTCTGGACAAAGAAATTAAAGACGGTGACTTTTTTACCAATGCCGTCCTCACCTCTGCGGTGGACAAAGCCGTCACTGCCGGTAAAGCACTTCACATTATGGGTCTGATGTCCCCTGGCGGCGTTCACAGCCACGAAGACCACATCCTAGCCATGGTTGAACTGGCAGCCCAACGCGGCGCAAAAGCCGTTTACCTCCATGCGTTTCTGGACGGTCGCGACACCCCACCCCGTAGTGCGGAATCAACACTGAAACGATTCACTGAAAAATTTGCTGAACTGGGCAACGGGCGCATTGCCTCTGTCATCGGTCGCTACTACGCCATGGATCGCGACAACCGCTGGGATCGCGTTCAGTTAGCCTATGACCTAATGGTCGACGCCAAGGGCGAATTCACATCTGACGATGCAGTATCTGCACTGCAGTCAGCCTATGCCCGCGATGAAAACGACGAGTTTGTTAAACCAACGGTGATACAAAAAGCCGGTGAGCCGTCAGCCGCTATGCAGGACGGCGACGTGATGATTTTTATGAACTTCCGCGCCGACCGCGCCCGCCAAATTACCCGCACGTTCATTAATCCGGAATTCGACGGCTTTAAGCGCAACCGCGTCATTCACTTCGGCGACTTCGTAATGCTGACTGAATACGCCGCGGACATCAAAGCCCACTGTGCCTACCCGCCAGAATCGCTGAACAACACCTTTGGCGAGTGGCTGATGAAGCATGACAAAACGCAGCTGCGCATTTCAGAAACTGAAAAGTACGCCCATGTGACTTTCTTCTATAATGGTGGTGTAGAGCAGCCGTTTACCGGTGAAGACCGCATTCTGGTTAATTCACCGAAAGTCGCCACCTACGACCTCCAGCCAGAAATGAGCTCTGCCGAGCTGACAGAGAAACTGGTCGCTGCGATTGAAAGCGGTAAGTATGACGCCATCATCTGTAACTATCCTAACGGTGACATGGTTGGTCATACCGGCGTTTATGACGCAGCGGTTAAGGCTATCGAAACGCTGGACAACTGCATCGGTCAAGTTGTTGACGCAGTGAAGCGTGTTGACGGTCAACTGCTGGTGACCGCTGACCACGGCAACGCAGAGCAGATGCGCGACCCGCAAACCGGTCAGGCGCACACCGCCCATACCAGCCTGCCGGTTCCGCTAATCTATGTCGGCAAGCATGCTGAAGCGGTCAGCGGCGGCAAGCTCTCTGATTTGGCCCCCACCATGCTTAGCCTAATGGGGATGGAAATTCCAAAAGAGATGACTGGCAAGCCTCTGTTCATCGTGAAATAATTCCTTTCCATGAAGGGAACGATTTTCACCTACTATTTATCTACCGTCAGGAGGTCGATTGTGCAGCCAGCAAGAACGTTATCTGCCCTGCATACATCGGCCAACCGATACGGCTTATCACTCCTGTGCGCCAGCGTGATTTATGCAGGCGCACTGCTCTTCTCCCCGTCGCTTCACGCCGAAGACAATAAACAGCAGCTAGACAGCGTTCTGCAAGATATCGCAGAAAAAGAGAAGAACGTTAAAGCCCAGCAGAAGCAGCGAGAAGGCCTTCAGGCTCAGCTACAAGAGCAGGAAAAAACCATCGCGCAGTCTAGTCTGGGTCTGCGTAAAACACAGGGAGCATTAAAAACGCTGACTGGTGACATCGGTACCCTGAACGCCAATATCAAACGGCTGCAAAAGCAGCAAAACGAACAGCAAGACCGCCTCGCTAAACAGCTTGATGCCGCCTTTCGCTTGGGAAAAAGCTCAGAGCTTGAGCTCGTTCTCGAAAGTGAAGAGAGCCAGCGCAGCGAACGCATTCTGGCCTATTACGGCTATCTTAACGAATCACGTCAGAAAACCATCAATCAGCTGAAAGAGACGCAAACCGATCTGGCTCAGGAAAAAAGTCGGCTTCAGTTGAAACAAACCGAACAAAAAAACCTGCTAGGTGAACAGAAAAGCCAGCAGGAAAAGCTGGAAAGCGCCCGACAGGAGCGCAAAAAGACCCTCAGCGCTCTCGACGCTTCCATTCAGGCCGATCAGCAAAAGCTCGCTGAACTGAAAAAAAATGAAACCCGCCTGCGCGATCAAATTGCTAAAGCTGAGCGTGAGGCCAAAGCCCGTGCCGAACGCGAACAGCGGGAAGCAGAAAAACTGCGTGCTAAACAGCAGCAGGCGCAAAAATCAGGTTCCACGTATAAGCCTACAGAAGAAGAGCGCTCCCTTATGGCGCGTACCGGTGGGCTCGGCAGGCCGGCAGGCCAAGCGCTGTGGCCGGTTAACGGTCGCGTAAGCCACAGCTTTGGCGAAACCTTGCAGGGAGAACTACGCTGGAAAGGTATCGTTATCAACGCGCCGGAAGGTAGTGAAGTTCGCGCCATTGCCGACGGCAGGGTTCTTCTAGCTGACTGGCTACAGGGCTACGGTCTGGTTGTGGTGGTCGAACACGGTAAAAGCGACATGAGCCTATACGGCTATAACCAAAGCGCTCTGGTCAGCGTCGGTAGTCAGGTGAAAGCCGGGCAGCCCGTCGCTCTGGTTGGTACCAGCGGCGGTCAGGGGCAACCTTCACTCTACTTTGAAATTCGTCGACAGGGTAAAGCCGTCGATCCGCGCCCCTGGCTGGGAAAATAACCATGTTTAAACGTCTTACCCGCCCTCTGCTGCTCAGCGCTTTGCTGTTTTCTTGTCTAAACGCTCTTGCCGCACCGGCGAGACTAGCGATAGTTATCGACGATTTCGGCTATCGAAAAAGCAATGAAGAGCAGGTGTTAAAGCTATCCCCAGCCATTTCCGTCGCTATTCTGCCCAATGCCCCCCTGTCGCGGGAAATGGCGCAAAAGGCCTATCAGCACGGAAACGAAATTCTGATCCATATGCCAATGGCTCCCATCAGTAAGCAGCCTCTGGAGAGGGATACTCTGCGCCCAACTATGGAGATAGAAGAAATCCGTAGGATTATCGCGCAGGCTATTCACAACGTTCCTCACGCCAAGGGCATGAATAACCACATGGGCAGCGCCATGACCTCTGACCTTGACGCCATGCGTCGAGTGATGAAAACGCTTAGCCACTACCAACTCTACTTTCTCGATAGCATGACGATCGGCAGCAGTAAAGCGACGCTGGCTGCAGAAGGCACTTCGGTTCAGGTGGTTAAAAGAAAGGTATTTCTCGACGACGACCAGAGCGAAGCCGCAGTGCGCAGGCAATTTTTGCTGGCAGTGAAAATGGCGCAGAAAAATGGTTCCGCCATAGCTATTGGCCATCCTCACCCGTCGACTGTCCGCGTACTGCAGCAAATGCTGCCACAGCTTCCCGCTAACGTGAAGCTGGTTTCCGTCAGTGCCCTGCTGCCGTCTGCTAAAACGCACGTTGAACCCGATACGGCACAGAAACCGCTGTTTCAATTAAACGGCATTCAGCGCTGCTCCACGGCGCTGAGCACTCAGCACGGACTGGCGCCAATGGCCTATAAAACGGTAAGAGCCGCTCTCGGTGACTCGCCTGCAGCGCTCTCGCTAGATGCCTATATTGGCTACTGCCAGAGCGCTTTCGCTCATAGTGCGCAGCCAACCGAATCAAGCCAGTCCGTGGGCAGCCAGCGTGCACGCTGACTCGCTGAATTGAACAAAGCTGACGGCTAAGTTACTATTTACCCCTCAGTAACGAAGGGGATTTCCTCGGCGCTTTACATTTCCAAACAGACAAATCGCGCGGAAAGCGTTCAAGAGATACAGCGTTTTCTGCAATACCTGACAATGCCCATCACCCAGCGGCATTAGACAACGAACCCTTCGGGGACGGACGGTGGAACAATGATTATCGTAACGGGCGGTGCCGGATTTATCGGCAGCAACATTATCAAGGCATTAAACCAGACCGGCTATCAGGATATTTTGGTGGTAGATAACCTGAAAGACGGCACCAAGTTCGCTAATCTGGTGGATCTGGATATCGCTGACTACATGGACAAAGAAGAGTTTCTTGGCCATATCATCGCCGATGACGATATGGGTGACATTGACGCCATTTTCCACGAGGGTGCCTGCTCCGCCACCACCGAGTGGGACGGTAAGTACATGATGGACAATAACTATCAGTACTCCAAAGACCTGCTTCACTACTGTCTGGATCGCCAGATCCCTTTCCTGTACGCCTCTTCTGCTGCCACTTACGGCGGTCGCAGCGACAACTTTATTGAAGACCGGCAGTTCGAACAGCCGCTTAACGTCTACGGTTACTCCAAGTTTCTATTCGACCAGTACGTCCGCCAGATCCTGCCGCACGCAGAATCTCAGGTTTGTGGCTTCCGCTACTTTAACGTGTATGGCCCAAGAGAGAACCACAAGGGCAGCATGGCAAGCGTGGCCTTCCACCTGAACAACCAGATCGGTAAGGGAGAAAATCCCAAGCTGTTCGCAGGCAGCGAAGGCTTCCGCCGCGACTTTATCTATGTCGGCGACGTCGCGCAAATGAACCTGTGGTTCTGGAAAAACGGCGCATCGGGCATCTTTAACTGTGGAACCGGCCGCGCTGAATCCTTCCAGGCAGTAGCTGACGCCGTTCTGGCCTATCATAAGAAAGGCCAGGTCGAATACATCCCCTTCCCTGAGCACTTGAAAGGGCGCTACCAGTCCTATACTCAGGCGGACTTAACCAAACTAAAAGCCACTGGCTACGACCTGCCGTTCAAAACCGTTGCCGAAGGCGTCGCTGAATATATGGCGTGGCTAAACAAAGACAACGCCTAAGCGCAACCGGCACAAAACAGGCCAGACGCAATAGCCCGAAATGCCTCTTTTTCGGGCTTTTGCTTTAACGCCACCAAGGCCTTTGAGCCTTTCCGGATCTGTGGGAAAACGCATGAAAACGCTGATTATTGGCCCTTCTTGGGTAGGAGACATGATGATGTCTCAAAGCCTTTACCGAACGCTGAAGGCGGAAAATCCCGAGATTGATATCGACGTAATGGCTCCCGCCTGGTGCCGCCCTCTGCTGACTCGCATGCCGGAAGTCAGTCAGGCAATCCCCATGCCGCTCGGGCACGGAGCATTAGCGATTGGTGAACGCTACCAGCTGGGCAAACGGCTGCGCGACAGCGGCTACCAACAGGCCATCGTCTTGCCTAACTCGCTCAAGTCAGCGCTAGTCCCCTTTTTTGCCAAAATACCTTGTCGCACCGGCTGGCGCGGCGAGATGCGTTACGGCCTGCTCAACGATGTACGAACGCTAGACAAAGCAGCCTTTCCGCTGATGGTGCAGCGCTACGTCGCGCTCGCCTATGACAGTCAGCGCATTCGCCGGGCAGAAGATCTCCCTCAGCCGATTCTGTGGCCACAGCTGCGCGTTGAGCCCGGCGAAGCACAACAGGCACAGGAAGCGTTTCACCTGCACACTGACCGGCAAACTATCGGGTTTTGCCCCGGCGCCGAGTTTGGCCCAGCCAAGCGATGGCCTCACTACCACTATGCTACGCTGGCTAGCAGCCTGATTGAGATGGGCTATCAAATTGTTCTTTTCGGTTCAGCCAAAGACCGAGAGGCCGGTGAGGAAATTCGCCTGGCGCTGACAGATACTCAGCGTGAACACTGCCATAATCTTGCTGGAGAAACTCAGCTAGAGCAGGCCGTTACGCTAATTGCAGGATGCTGCGCCATCGTGACCAATGATTCGGGGTTAATGCACGTCGCCGCTGCGCTGAACAGGCCACTGGTTGCTCTCTACGGCCCCAGCAGCCCCGACTTTACCCCTCCGCTGTCTCATTCCGCCCGCGTTATTCGGCTGATAAGCGGCTATCACAAAGTACGAAAAGGCGATGCCGATCAGGGATATCACCAAAGCCTGATAGACATTCAGCCTCAGCGGGTGCTTGAAGAGCTGACCGCGTTGCTGAGTAAGGGAGAAGTCAAATAAATGCGAGTGCTTGTTGTCAAAACGTCCTCAATGGGAGACGTCCTGCACACTCTCCCAGCGCTGACTGATGCCCAGCGGGCTATTCCCGGCATTCGCTTTGACTGGGTTGTCGAAGAGGGATTTGCCCAAATCCCTACCTGGCACAGCGCAGTTGACAGTGTGCTCCCGGTAGCTATCCGTCGCTGGCGCAAGTCCTGGTTTCACTCCGAGACGCGTAAAGAAAGGCAGTCGTTTATCGCACAACTCAGAGAGCAGCAGTATGACGCGGTTATCGACGCTCAGGGGCTGATAAAAAGCGCACTACTGGTGACTCGCAAAGCCAGAGGCGTTAAGCACGGGCAAGACCGCCGCAGCGCCCGAGAACCTCTCGCCAGCTTCTTTTTTGACGTAAAGCACTACATTGCTAAAAACCAGCATGCCGTAGAGCGCACTCGCCAGCTGTTCGCCCTAAGCTTAGGCTACTCCCTTGATGGAAAAGAGGGCGATTTTGCCATCGCCGAGCGCTTTCTAAGCGCGCCGCCTGAGGATGCCAACCGCTATCTGGTTTTTCTGCACGCAACAACTCGTGACGACAAGCACTGGCCCGAGCAGCACTGGCGTGAGCTTATCAACAGCATGGCAGATTCCGGCCTGAAGATTAAGCTGCCTTGGGGCTCACCTCACGAGCATGAAAGAGCTCTGCGGCTAGCCGAAGGCAGTGAGCACGTCGAAGTGCTGCCAAAGCTGACGCTAGAAGACGTGGCGCACGTGCTCACTGGTGCCAAAGCAGTCGTCTCGGTGGATACTGGCCTCAGCCACCTAACGGCGGCACTGGGAAGGCCAAACCTGACGCTGTACGGCCCAACAGACCCCGGGCTTATCGGCGGCTACGGCAGTAACCAGAGCGAAATGCTCGCTCCCGGTAATGACCTTAATGCCCTGAGCGCCAATGCGGTAAAAAATCGCCTGCTACAGATGCTCCAGTGCGATCAAGCCGGATAGCCGCAGCTAAACCACCGGAATAATAAAAAGTGTGACCTAGGTATGGTATTATCCCTGTCGCGAATAACTCCCCCGATATTTTTAAGGGGTGAAACCTGTTTTGACGATCGGGCGGCCATTACGCCGCCGCGTGTGGACACGATATGCTGAGGCTGATTTACTCATTCCTGCTCTATCTTCTACAGCCTTTTATTTGGCTACGTCTGTTTCTGCGCGGGCGTAAAGCGCCGCAGTACAGAAAGCGCTGGGCGGAAAGATACGGATTTTGTCGCGGTAAAGTCCAGCCGGACGGCATCATGCTGCACTCCGTTTCCGTTGGAGAAACGCTGACCGCGATCCCTCTGGTTCGCGCACTGCGCTACCGCTATCCCACACTGCCGATCACCGTCACCACCATGACCCCAACCGGCTCTGAACGTGTCCTGTCCGCGTTTGGTGACGACGTTCATCACGTTTATCTTCCCTACGATCTACCGGGTTCCGTCAACCGTTTTTTAAATCAGGTGCGGCCCAAGCTTGTGATCGTGATGGAAACCGAACTGTGGCCTAACCTGATCCACCAGCTCCACCGTCGTCAAGTGCCACTAGTTATCGCTAACGCTCGGCTCTCTGCCCGTTCGGCGAACGGATACCTCAAGCTGGGTAAAACCGTGCGCGATATGATGCATAAGATCACGCTGATCGCCGCGCAGAATCAGGAAGACGGCGAGCGCTTTATTCAGCTCGGCCTTAAGCGTTCACAGCTCGCCATTACCGGCAGCCTGAAGTTTGATATCTCCGTCACACCAGAGCTCTCTTCGCGTGCGCTCAGCCTGCGCCGACAGTGGGCACCTCATCGTCCTGTCTGGATCGCGACCAGTACACACGACGGGGAAGAGCAGATTATTCTTAATGCCCATCGCGCGCTGCTTGAACGTTTTCCCGATCTGCTGTTAATTCTGGTTCCTCGCCACCCAGAGCGTTTCTCTGTCGCTGAGCAGCTCACTGCGTCAGCCGGATTAAAGTTTGTTACCCGCAGCAGCGGTGTGGTACCTAGCGAACAGGATCAGGTCATCATCGGCGATACAATGGGTGAGCTGATGCTCCTATACGGCGTAGCTGACTTTGCGTTTGTTGGCGGCAGTCTGGTAGAACGAGGCGGTCACAATCCTCTGGAGCCGGCTGCACACGGGCTTCCGGTGATCGTCGGGCCTCATACCTTTAACTTTAAAGACATTTGCAGCAAGCTTCAGCTGGCTGAAGGGCTTATTGTTGTTTCCAATGCCGAAGAGCTGGTGGAGGCCGCAGAGCGCCTTTTGAACGATGAAGCCTGTCGGCGAAGCTACGGGCAGAATGCAGCCAACGTGCTAATGCAAAACCAGGGAGCTCTGGAAAAGCTGTTGGCACTGCTGGAGCCCTATCTGCCGACGCGGATCCACTAACAGCTCAAGCCGATGTAAAAACAGGATGCAGACTGTCCGAAGGAAAGAGCGCGAGATATACTCAACGTAAATCCCCTATACCAAGAGGCACATAGCTGTGCCGCTTGAGGAGAAGCTATGACGTCTCAACACGCTGAATACACGAAAGCTATCTATCCGGGAACCTTCGATCCCATGACTAACGGGCATTTGGACATCATTACCCGCAGTGTCCGCATGTTTGACCATCTGGTTATTGCTATTGCGCGCAGCCCGAGTAAAAACCCGCTTTTTACGCTGGAGGAGCGCGTTGAGCTGGCAAAAGCGGCAACGGCCCACCTGCCCCGCATTGAAGTCGTCGGCTTTAACGAACTGATGGCGCATTTTGCCCAAAAGCAGGGGGCAAACGTTCTAATCCGAGGGCTAAGAGCCATTTCCGACTTTGAATATGAGCTTCAGCTGGCCAGCATGAACCGGCACCTGATGGCCGATTTGGAAAGCATCTTTCTTATGCCTTCAGAGAAGTGGTCTTTTGTCTCTTCTTCGCTCGTCAAAGAAGTGGCCCGCCACGGGGGAGATATTACCTCTTTCCTGCCGCAGGCCGTCTCCGAAGCGCTGATGAAGAAACTAAGCTAATGCAACTACTTCTGGCAGCGCCGACAGAAGAACGTAGAGCGCTGCCCAAGCTTTTCGCTTTCGATCAGCGTCCCGCACACTCGGCAGGGTTCTCCCACTCGGCCGTAAACCTGAAGCTCTTGTGCAAAGTAGCCGGGCTTGCCGTCAGCCTGAAGAAAATCTTTTAGCGTTGTTCCCCCCTGTTCAATGGATCGAGCAAGAACGCGCTTTATTTCAGCGACCAACAGATCGGCTTCCCGCTTGGTCAGCGATCCCGCCGGGCGGGTGGGTAAAATCCTCGACTCAAACAGCGATTCACTGGCGTAGATATTGCCTACGCCGACCACTAGCCGGTTATCCATCAGCCAGGGCTTTATCTTTGTCTTTTTACCGCGAGACTTTTTAAACAGATATTCACCGCTAAACTCATCGCCCAATGGCTCTGGGCCAAGATGCATCAGCACACCGCTGTCGGCTAAATCGTCAGTCCACAACCAGGATCCAAACCGCCTTGGGTCTGTATAGCGCAGCACTTTTCCATTAGAAAGCACAAAGTCTACGTGGTCGTGTTTTCCCGGTTCGATAAACTCTGGCAGCACTCGCACACTGCCCGACATACCGAGGTGACCGATGATCCAGCCGCTATCGAGCTCAATCAGCAGGTATTTTGCCCTGCGGCCGATGCTCAGCACCGGGCTGTTCTTTAATGCATTAATCTGTTCGGATACCGGCCAGCGAAGCTTTGGCTGCCGCACAATCACGCGGGCGATCTGGTAGCCCACCATATGGGGCTCAATGCCGCGGCGGCTAGTTTCTATCTCCGGTAATTCAGGCATCGGCGGGTCTCCTTGACGTTAAATGGCGATGGCGGCGTAAACAATATGTTAACAAAAGCGTTTGTTCAACGCCTGTTTTGCACTTTTCTTTATTGCCTCATCTCAAACCTATAGCCATATGCTGAATCCGAGGCACAAAAAAACCCGGACAGGCCGGGTTTTTTAACACTACGCTGTATAGAACGAAGCTTACTTAATTTTGGCTTCTTTATAAACAACGTGCTGACGGACAACTGGATCGTACTTTTTCAGTTCCAGTTTTTCCGGCTTAGTGCGCTTGTTCTTCGTGGTGGTATAGTAGTGACCTGTACCAGCTGAAGAAACCAGCTTGATCTTCTCGCGAATACCTTTAGCCATGGTTCAGTTCCTTAATACTTCTCACCGCGGGCACGGAGATCGGCTAACACCGAATCAATACCCTTCTTATCAATAACACGCATACCTTTAGCAGATACACGTAAGGTTACAAAACGCTTTTCGCTCTCAACCCAAAAACGGTGAGAGTGCAGGTTAGGCAGGAAGCGACGCTTAGTGGCGTTCATCGCGTGAGAGCGATTGTTTCCGCTAACAGGGCGCTTGCCGGTAACTTGGCAGACTCGTGACATGTCAAAATTCTCCAAAAATCAATATCAGCTCGAGCTTCTTTAGGATGTTGGCGGCCTCGTCAGGCTTTAGAGCCAATCTCAGCGTGCTCTGCTGAGGCGAGACGTTTTCGGTCAGAACCCGCTGAGATAGGCTCGCATACCACATCCATAATTCTCAAAGGTGGCGTAGTATACGCCCTTAGCGGGTACGGCTCAAGTGCTGAAGGGAAAAGATCCTCAAGGATCGTAAAAAAGCGCTAAATCCAAGCCCGTTCAGCAAAAGATACATACTCACCCTTCCCTACCACGACGTGGTCAAGCACCCGGACGTCAACAATAGAACAGGCATCCTGTATCCGCTGCGTAACAAGCCGATCGGCCTGACTGGGTTCGGCCCTGCCGGACGGGTGATTGTGCGCGAGAATGACTGCCGCCGCGTTGGATTTCAACGCCTCGCGGACAATTTCTCTGGGATGCACTTCAACGCTGTTTAACGTACCGCTAAACATTTCTTTATGGTAAAGCACCTGATTCTGATTATCCAAAAAAATTACCACAAACACTTCCCGTTCACGATGCGACAGCAGATTCTTCAAATAGTCAAAGGTCAGTGTTGGATTACTTATCGGACACATTGCCTTTATCTGGTGGCCAAGAAAGCGGCGGGAAAGCTCTACTGTCGCCTGCAGCTGTGAAAATCGTGCCAGCCCCAACCCGGGCACCTGACAAAAGCGGCTATAGTCCGCCGACATCAGTCCGTGAAGCGAACCAAACTCTTTCAATATTTGCGTAGCAAATTCCAGCACGTGTAGACCCGGCCTGCCGGTTTTTAAAAAAATCGCCAGCAGCTCTTTGTCAGAAAGCGCGCTAGCACCGTACGCCAGCAGCTTTTCCCTAGGGGCACAGCCGCCTTCCCACATCGATAGATCTTTTTCTTTCATTCTTTTTCACCTCTCTGGCAAATACATTAAAAGCCTGAGAGAAGAAAAACCTCATGATAAAAAGAGCTTAGGAAGATCTGCCGAAATAAAAAACCTTATATACTTAAGCGTTACATACCTTTTGCGAAAGGTATTCCACAATATCTCTTCTATTTCTCCAATGGCAAAAATAAAGCTCAGCGACCCTAGCTTGTTCTGGTATATTAATTTTACTGTATATATAATCAGTAAATTGAGATCTGTTTTTCACAACAGGAATACGCAGGAAGCGCTTGCTCTCTTTGTCCTCTTCAGGCTTATGATAAACTCCACAGCATGCTTCCCACTTTCAGTGGCCGTTCTCCTAAAACAGATCTAAAACAGATAAGGCAGCAACTATGGCAGCGTTAAACGGTAAAAAGATTGTCTTGGGCATTAGCGGCGGTATCGCCGCCTATAAGAGCCCGGAAATTGTCAGGCGCCTTCGCGACAGAGGAGCTGACGTCCGAGTGGTGATGACAGAGGCCGCCAAGGCCTTTATTACGCCACTGACGCTTCAGGCCGTTTCCGGCCACCCTGTTGCCGACGATCTGTTAGATCCCGCCGCCGAAGCCGCCATGGGCCATATTGAACTTGGTAAATGGGCCGATCTGATACTGCTGGCACCGGCAACGGCAGATCTATTGGCTCGCCTGGCAGCGGGAATGGCTAACGATCTGGTGACGACTCTTTGTCTTGCCAGCGCCGCACCTATTGCTGTCGCTCCAGCAATGAATCAGCAGATGTATCGTGCTGTAGCCACTCAGGCCAACCTAAAAACTCTGTCTGCCCGTGGTGTACATATTTTAGAGCCGGACAGTGGAGCTCAGGCCTGTGGGGACATCGGGCCGGGAAGAATGCCTGACCCATTAGATCTCATCGCTCGCTGCGAAGCGCTGCTTTCAAAATCCGCTGATTTAGCTCATCTGAGCATTTTGCTTACCGCTGGCCCAACGCGAGAAGCGCTGGATCCCGTACGATTTATCACTAACCACAGCTCAGGGAAAATGGGCTATGCCATTGCTCGCGCTGCCGCCGCTCGCGGAGCTCACGTCACGCTGATAAGCGGCCCGGTTGAGCTTGCGCCGCCTCCCAATGTAACCGTAGTTAACGTTACCAGCGCGCTGGAAATGCGGGATGCGGTAATGTCTCGCGCTGCCGGTGAAAATATTTTTATTGCCTGCGCCGCCGTTGCCGACTATCGTGCGCAGCAGATTGCAGATGAGAAAATCAAAAAACAGGGCGACGAACTCACCCTGAAAATGATAAAAAATCCCGATATCGTGGCCGAAGTCGCCGCCATGGCGAGTGGGCGCCCCTTCGTTGTAGGGTTTGCCGCTGAAACGCAGAATGTGGAAGAATATGCGCGCTCCAAGCTGGTTCGCAAAAACCTTGACCTCATTTGTGCAAACGATGTATCGCGGCCGGGACAAGGATTTAACAGCGACAGTAATGCTCTGCATCTGTACTGGTCAAACGGCGAGACCCGCTTACCCTTAAGCGATAAGTCTCTGCTTGGTCAAAAACTGATGGACGAAATCGTCAAACGCTATGAAGAAAAAAATTGATATAAAAATTCTCGATGCCCGCATTGGGACTACGTTTCCACTACCCGCTTACGCAACACCAGGATCTGCCGGGCTGGATCTTCGCGCCTGTCTGGATGAAGCGGTCACGCTAAATCCAGGAGAAACCACGCTGCTGCCCACCGGGCTGGCCATTCACATCGCCGATCCGTCTCTTGCCGCAGTCATCCTTCCTCGTTCCGGTCTCGGGCACAAGCACGGCGTTGTGCTGGGAAATCTGGTTGGACTGATTGACTCTGACTATCAGGGGCAGCTTATGGTGTCGGTATGGAACCGCGGTCAAACGCCTTTCGTCATTGAGCCCGGCGAACGTATTTCACAAATGGTTTTTGTTCCCGTCGTCCAGGCTGAATTCAACATCGTAGAAGAGTTTGAAAGCAGTGAGCGCGGCGAAGGCGGTTTCGGACACTCCGGTCGCCAGTAGCGTTTTCACCATAATAAATAACGGTTGTTAGGCCAGCCACGCTGGCCGTCTGGGCGTGGGCTGTATCCCGCCCTTATTTGGACGTCACTGGACATGGTAGAAAAAGTTACAAAGAAAAATCGTAAAGAAGACATTCTGCAAGCTCTGGCTCAAATGCTGGAGTCGAGCGACGGCAGCCAGCGCATCACGACCGCCAAACTGGCGGCCAACGTTGGCGTGTCTGAAGCGGCGCTTTATCGCCACTTCCCCAGTAAAATGAGAATGTTCGACAGCCTGATTGAGTTTATTGAGGATAGCCTCAATAGCCGTATCAACCTGATCCTGCAGGACGAAAAAGATACGCTCAACCGCATCCGGCTAATTATGATCCTCATTCTGGGCTTCGCAGAAAAAAATCCTGGTCTGACGCGGATCATGACGGGGCACGCCCTGATGTTTGAGCAGGACAGGCTACAGGGAAGAATCAATCAGCTGTTTGAGCGGATAGAAACACAAATCCGTCAAGTACTGCGGGAAAGAAAGCTTCGAGAAGGCATCTCTTTTGCCTATGACGAAAGCCTGATTGCCAGCCAGCTTTTAGCCTTTTGTGAAGGGATGATGTCCCGCTTTGTGCGATCAGAATTTCGCTATCGCCCGACAGAAGAGTTCGATGTACGCTGGCCCATGCTGGCACTACAGCTTCAATAGCCAGAGCAAGCTCAAACAAAATCGAAGGGCGGTTTTTACACCGCCCTTCGTCGTTTTTCACGTCTAGAAAAGCCCGTTATTTAGCCACTTCAGAACTACCTACCGCTTCCGGCGCGGGAGCCGAGCCATACGCCGCAGCCTTCACGTCTTTACGCACGCTGGCTACGTCACTCTCCGTCACTGGAGCAGCCTGATTACCCCAGCTGTTGCGGATAAAGTTCACCACGTCAGCCACCTGCTTATCCGTCAGTCGGGTATCGAATCCCGGCATTGTGTAAGACGTTGGTGCCTTGAAGGTAGACGGCAGGGTCCCGCCTTTCAGAACGATATGAATCAGAGATGTGGCGTCTTTCGTTGCTAGGGCAGAGTTACCCGCCAGCGCAGGGAAGACTTCCGCATAACCTTTACCATCAGTACGGTGACATGCGGCACAGCTGTCGACGTAGACGCTGGCGCCGATAGCGCTGTCGTCGCCGTTAAAAAGCGCTTTAAAGGCCGTATCATCATACTTGAACGGCGTCTGCTCCGCGGAAGCCGGAGGCAGCGACTTGAGATAGCGCGCTATCGCCGTCAGATCCTCCTGCGTCATATACTGCATACTCTGCGTCACCACGTCGCTCATAGAGCCGAACACGGCCGTATGCTCGGTGCGCCCAGTGCTCAAGAACTGCACCAGCTGTTCCTCAGTCCAGCCTCCCAAACCGTCGCGCACATCTCCTCGCAGGTTCTTCGCTACCCAGCCTTCCATAGCATCACCGCCGGACAAATAAAGCTCACCGTCTGCTGAGGTCAGCGCTTTCTCCTGCATACCGATTCCACGCGGGCTATGGCATGCACCGCAGTGCCCCAATCCCTCAACGAGATAGGCACCGCGAGCAACAACAGGATCCTGCCCAGTTTCAGGCACAAATGCCTTCACCTCAGGTGCAAACATCCAGCGCCAAACCGTCAGCGGCCAGCGCATAGACATCGGCCAGGCAATGTCTGTCGGCTTATTTGCCTGACTGACTGGCTCCACTCCATTCATAAAGTAGGCGTACAGCGCATGCATATCAGAGTCAGAAACCCGCGCATAGGAAGGAAACGGCATCGCAGGGTAAAGCGTGTGGTCTTTGCCTATACCGTGACGTACCGCGTTATCAAAGTCTTCAAAGCTGTATTCACCGATACCGGTTTGTTTATCCGGTGTGATGTTGGTGGAAAAAATGGTGCCGACCGGCGATTCCATCGGCAAGCCACCGGCGAAGGGTTTACCGCCGCTCGCCGTGTGACAGGCGACACAGTCCCCAGCACGAGCCAGATATTCGCCCTGCTTAATCAGCGTCTCGTCCTTATAGTTAACGGACTCAGCCGCAAAGAGCGGCGCACTTAGCCCTATCGCCAGTCCGGCAGAAATAAGAAGTCTGTTCATTATGGTCTCCTCCTTACGCCTGAACCAACGGGCCGGGGTTTTTCAGATACTGTTCACGAATCGCCTTAGCCGACCAGTACGTCAGCGCACCCACCAAACCAGTTGGGTTATAGCCAAAGTTCTGCGGAAACACGCAGGCACCCATAACAAACACGTTTGGCACATCCCAACACTGCAAATAGCGGTTAACTACGCTGGTGCTCGGATCGCTGCCCATAATGGCGCCGCCGGTGTTGTGTGTCGTCTGGTAGGGACGCGTATCATAGTTAGCGCCAAACTTCTTCGTGTTGACCTTATACGACTCAGGGTTCATGGCCTTCGCAATTTCACCGGCCTTGTTGGTCGTAAACTGCGACATCTTGATCTCGTTGTCGTGCCAGTTAAACGTCATCCTCAGCAAAGGCTGACCGTTGCTGTCCGTATAGTTAGGATCAAGATCCAGATAACTATCGCGATAGGACATCACTGAACCGGAAGAGCTAATGCTCATTGCCCGCTGATAGCTATCCTGCACGGCGCCTTTCCACGCGCTTCCCCATGAAGGAGTCCCTGCCGGTACGGTCGCCTGCTTTATCGGACGCCCGCCGGAGCGGTGGTGGTTGATATTTGCGCCGCCAATAAAACCGAGCGGACCGTGGTCGAAGTTATCGGCGTTGAAATCATCTATCGCCTGCCCACCGGCACCGGTACCGATAAACGGATTAAGCGTCGTACCTTTAGGCATCATGACGCTGACGGAGGTCAGCATTTGGTAGGCGTAGTTACGTCCGACAACCCCTTCATTGGTCACTGGGTTATAGGGTTTACCAATTTTGGAGAGCAGCAGCAGGCGAACGTTATGCATCTGGAAAGCGCTCATAATAACGATGCTGGCCGGCTGCTCAACTTCTCTGCCCTGAGGGTCTATGTAAGTTACACCAGTAGCCTTTTTACCGTCGGAGTCCAAATTGACACGGATCACCTGAGACTGCGTCCTCAATTCAAAATTTGGCTTTCTTAGCAGGACAGGAAGAATGGTCGTTTGTGGCGAGGCTTTAGAGTAGAGATAGCAAGCATAGTGCTCACAAAAGCCGCAGAAGTTACAGGGGCCAAGGCGCACGCCGTAAGGGTTAGTATAGGGGCCTGAAGCATTAGAGGCTGGGATCGGGAATGGCTTGTAGCCCAATTCTGTCGCCGCTTTAGCAAACAGCGTCGCGCTGTGAACGTCCTTCAGCGCGGGAAGAGGGTACTCTTTACTGCGCGGAGCTTCAAACCGGTTCCCTGCATCCAGCTTCTGCCCCTTGATATTGCCCGCCTGGCCCGATACGCCGCAGACATCTTCGAACTGGGTAAAATAGGGCTCCAGCTCTTCATAGGTTACGCCAAAGTCCTGAATGGTCATACCGTCAGGAATAAAGCTTTTTCCGTAACGCTCCTCATAGTGGCTGCGGATTTTTAACTCCTCCGGGAACGCCCGCCAGTGAAGGCCGTTCCAGTGTAGCCCCGCACCGCCAACGCCGTTACCCATCAGAAATGAACCATGCTGGCGATAAGGTACCGCCTGTTCACTAACGCTATGGCGAATTGTAACCGTCTCTTTGGACAGATCCTGAAACAGCTTGCCGCGCACCGAAAAGGCCAGTTCGTCAGCGACATTAGGGTATTTTCCCTCAGTCGCGGTGTCCTGCATCGGACCGCGCTCCAGCGCCAGCACGTGCAGGCCTGCTTCGGTCAACTCTTGCCCCATAATCGCGCCAGTCCAGCCAAAGCCAACCAGCACAACGTCTACGGGCTCTTTTTTAATTGCCATGTTGATTACCCCCGCTCACCGGAAATGGAAACCGGCCCCAGTGGATATGGCCGATCCGAATGCTCTACCCAGTCCATAAAGTCGGCTCGGGCACCGGGGAAACCAATCATTTTCCATCCCACCAGGTGGCGGTTGCCGCCGTACTGCGGATCGGCAAAGTATCCCTCTTTAGTATTTGCTAGTAGAAATGAGAAAAATGTTTTTGCCGGAACGTCACCCAGTTCAATTTTTCCTCCCTCAAGCTGTTTGAGAACAGCGGTTTGGGTCTCTTTATCCAGCTCGGCAAATACTTTTTCATGCTGCTGCTGGCACCATTTATTGCAGCCAGCAATGCCCAAGCGGTAAATGTCTCTGGGAACCAGCTTAAGCTGATAGCCAAACTCCGGCGCTGATTCAGGGTGGAATGGCCCTTTCATGTACCACAATTCACCGCGCGCATAGGGAGTATCCATCTGCTTATCAATAAACTCAGGCACGCAGGCCGTGATGGCTCCCGCGCCAAACTGATCTTCAGGGATAAGCAGGTCGCACGCCGCCGTGACAAATGCCCATTCGGCTTCGGTAAAAAACGTAGGCGTATATTTATTCTGTGAAGAAGGTTCGGCCTGAGCGATATTGCTCACCAAACCGCCGCTAGCAACGGCAACAACTGGGATAATTCCAAGCCCCTTGCGCAAAAAATCACGCCTGGCATTGGAGTGCTTGCTCTCTGACATGGGCTTCCTCGCTATTTTTTTGTTTTTTCTATGCTTAACTTCCGAAAAAAACCTAACAAAACTACCCATAAATAGTAACTATTAATTTACAAAATAAAGGGACATATCGTGCTAAAAAACAACGCATACCCCTATTAATTGTAGGTTATTTTTTTAAGGAGAACGCTTAAACATGGGGAAGAAAATACGATAGCGAGGATAAAATTCGGCAAGATGGCTAGTTTTATCTATGAATTTCATAGCATTAAAAAAGGCCTCAAAGGAGCTTTCCTTTAAGGCCTTGGAAACAAACGCGTTCAGAGATTATTTAAACTTCTGGAAGAAGTCGTTACCCTTATCGTCAACCAGAATAAAGGCCGGGAAGTTTTCTACTTCAATTCTCCAAATAGCTTCCATATCCAGCTCTGGATAGGCAACGCATTCAAGCTTCTTGATGCTGTTTTGCGCCAGTACCGCCGCTGGCCCACCAATGCTGCCCAGATAGAACCCTCCGTGTTTTTTACAGGCGTCGGTGACCTGCTGGCTGCGGTTACCTTTCGACAGCATAATCAGGCTCGCGCCGTGGGACTGGAAGGCGTCCACATAGGAGTCCATACGACCCGCCGTTGTTGGGCCCAGTGAACCTGAGGCGTATCCTTCTGGCTTTTTGGCAGGCCCTGCATAGTAAATCGGGTGATCTTTCACGTACTGCGGCAGCTCTTCACCTTTGTCCAACATCGCCTGTAGGCGAGCGTGGGCAATATCGCGAGCAACAATAATGGTGCCGGTTAAAGACACGCGCGTAGAGACTGGATACTTCGACAGGTCAGCGAGCACTTCCTTCATTGGGCGGTTAAGATTGATATGTACCGCTTCACCTTCACCCGCGTTGCGATACTCTTCCGGAATGTATTTGCTCGGATTGTCTTCCAGCTTCTCAATCCAGATGCCTTCTTTGTTGATTTTCGCCTTGATATTGCGGTCAGCAGAGCAGGAAACGCCCATGCCGATCGGGCAGGATGCGCCGTGGCGAGGCAGTCTGATCACGCGGATATCGTGCGCAAAGTACTTACCGCCAAACTGTGCGCCGATACCCAGTCCGTGTGCCGCCTTAAGCAGTTTCTCTTCCATCTCAATATCACGGAAAGCGCGACCGCCTTCATTGCCCGTGGTCGGCAGTTCGTCGTAGTACTTGGCGGAAGCCATTTTGACCACTTTCAGGTTGGTTTCAGCCGATGTGCCGCCGATAACAAAAGCAATGTGGTAAGGAGGGCAGGCCGCCGTACCGAGGCTCTTCATTTTCTCAATCAGGTACTTTTCCAGCTTTTCTGGCGTCAGCAGCGCTTTCGTTTCCTGATACAACATAGTTTTGTTGGCGGAACCACCGCCCTTGATGATACACAGGAACTTGTATTCTGAGCCTTCAGTGCTGTAGAGATCGATTTGCGCAGGCAGGTTATTACAGGTGTTAATTTCGTCATACATGTTCAACGGCGCGTTTTGAGAATAGCGCAGGTTGTCGTTAACGAAGGTATTGAATACACCGTGAGAGAGTGCTTCCTCATCATCGCAGTTAGTCCAGACGTTCTGGCCCTTCTTGCCCATAATGATGGCAGTGCCGGTATCCTGACAGAACGGCAGAATGCCCTTGGCCGCGATTTCGGCGTTACGCAGGAACGTCAGCGCCACATATTTGTCATTTTCGCTGGCTTCAGGATCGGCCAGTATCTGCGCAACCTGCGCCTGATGAGCTGGGCGAAGCAGGAATGAAGCATCGTGGATCGCATGCTGAGCAACCAGCGTCAGCGCTTCCGGTGCTACCTTCAGGATTTCATGCCCTTCGAATTCGCTAACGGAAACGTGATCTTTTGTCAGCAGATAGTATTCCGTTTTGTCCTCTCCCAGTGGAAAAGGCGCCTGGTATTTAAATTCAACGTTTGACATTGCTTCCAGCCTTTTATTTGTTATTTGAAAAGAGAATACGTGCGTTTTTCTGCGGCAGGTACCCAAGTATCCCGGACACCATAAAGTAAGGGGATACTTTAGACAAGAGCCGACGAACAGATTTAGCCAGTAATGCCAATAATCCTATAACTCATTAACTTTACTAACATTTATTTAATTTCATTATGAATTTAATGAACTAAAAAAACGCGTTAGACGTTTCACTTCGCGTTCAAAACACTATATCGAAAGAGCGTACTGCCCCATAGGGACAGTACGCATCACACTGTTACAGGAAACCGTACAGACCAGCGAATATCCAGCCAAACACGCAGGATACGCCAACACCAATCAGCCCAGGTAAAATGAAGCTGTGGTTGATCACGAAGCGGCCGATATGTGTAGTGCCGGAACGGTCAAACTGAATAGCAGCCAGATCGCTCGGATAGGTCGGCAGAATGTAATAGCCATAACAGGCAGGAGCCGAAGCTACGATGTAGGCAGGATCGACACCGATAGCCAGCGCAACTGGAACAATCGCCGCCAGCGCTGCCGCCTGAGAGTTTACAAACTTCGACACCAGCAGCAGTACGATTGCATAAGCCCACGGATATTCTTTAACCGTTTCACCCAGCACGCTTTTGATTTCAGACATGTGCGCGCCGAACATGGTTTCTGCCATCCACGCAATACCGTACACCGCCACGATGGCGATCATACCGGAGCGGAACACCTCGTTTTTAGAAATTGAAGCGGGGTTTGTCTTAGTAATGATAATAATCAGCGCACCAGCCAACAGCATGAACATCTGGATAACCAATACCATCGACAGAGGCTTGCCGCCAAAAGCAGGGCGCAGTTCAGAAAAAGCGCCTAGAACAGCCACGACAGCAATAGCCCCGAGGAAGAGCCACATGGCAACCCAGTTACGGGTAGGCAGTTTTTTGTCTAGCAGTGTAGCGGTATCGCCGTAAACATATTCGCGGTTTTCCGGCGTAGAGATGAACTTCTGAAAGTCTTCGTCCTTATCCAGATCTTTACCGCGGAACCAGCTGAAAATACCGATAGCCAGAATACCAATCAGCGTAGACGGAATGGTAATCGACAGCAGGTCAAGAAACTCTAGGTGCTTACCGTTAAAGGTAAAGTTACCCAGCATTGCTACCAGAGACACCACCGCAACAGAAACAGGGCTGGCAATGATACCCATCTGTGCACCGATAGAGCTCGCGGCCATTGGGCGCTCAGGGCGAATATTGTTCTTGATAGCAACGTCATAAATAATTGGCAGGATCGTATATACCACGTGACCAGTACCGCAAAGGATAGTCAGCGTACAGGTTACAAACGGCGCTACGATAGAGACATACTTCGGATTTCGACGCAGAAGTTTTTCAGCGATCTGCAACATAACATCCAAACCGCCCGAAGCCTGTAGCGTCGCCGACGCGGCCACAACGGCAATAATAACCAGCATAACGTCAACTGGTGGCTTACCCGGCTGAAGGTGAAAAACAAACACCAGAATAACCAGACCAATACCGCCCAAAAGACCAAGCGCGATACCGCCTTTCTTTGCCCCGTAGAACAAGCAGATCAATATAACTATAAGCTGTATAGTAAATTCCATGCATACCCCCGAAAAACCATGAACTTCAAAAAGTAAAAAAACAAAAAATAGACTAACGCTGCCGTTTAGCTTTTATATATTGGCGCCCCCCATCATATTGCCCACGAGTAAAATGACTGCTTCACTTTTTATCGGCTCACGAAGTATTAATAAAAATGATTTCATAACCTCTTAAGCTATTTTGACTATATAGGCTTTATCATCCTTATTTTTTGATGCAGTTAAAATTTTTAATCATTAATAGTTATGGGTGTATTTTTTCCATATAAATCATTATCTTATTTTATTTATGTGCAACATTTTATTCTATTTTAAAAAGTTAATAGCGTGTGAACCCATAAAGAGCAACACAAGACAATATGGCTACTTTATTAACCAATAAATAACAATCATGGTGAGAAATTCAAATCTGAATGATTAGATAAGATAATACAGACATAAAAAAGAGACGGCAGTCACTATTATTAAGGAAAAAAATAGGAAATAAGCCAAATGCAAAAAATGGCATTATCACAGCCCTCCCACCCTTTAACAGAAAAAAATCACTCTCCATTTTGTCGCGCAAAAAGGCTTACCATCGTTTTATCTTATGCTTTTCTGAAAATATTTCTCCCTACGCCTATCTTCGTCGCGCCCTCAGCAGCACTCGCAGTGAAGGTTACCAGAGGAGAATGACTCTTATTTTTTACTGTTCCGGCAGGTAATATAGAGAAACGCTCATTCAATGGAGATTCCCATGACCAAGCCCCTTTCCGAAGACCAAGAGCTGGTTTCAGACATTGTTGCCTGCCAGTTAGTCATCAAACAAATTCTCGATGTGATTGACGTCATCGCTCCTGTAGAAGTGCGCGATAAGATGTCATCACAGTTAAAAAGCATCAGCTTTGCCGACAGCCTGTCAGCCGATCCCGTTACGGTACGCGCAGTCCAAAAAGCCATCGCGCTTATTGAACTGAAATTTTCTGAACAAAAATCAACCCACTAGCTAATCGGCGTCAATCTGGACGCAGTATCCTTCAAGGAGCATGAAGATGACCGACAAACAGCAGCAGTGGCAAACTCTGGCCATTGAGTTTGCGCAAAAAATTAATGACTATGTCGATAGAGGGTCACGAGAAGGCTGGGATAGTGTAGGAGAGCAGCCAGAAGCGCCACAGCTTGACGACGCCCTTCCAGCGCTGCTTGATGCGCTGCGTAGTGCAAATCAGGGTAGCGTTCGCCAAGATATCAAAGCGCAGTGGCCGATTTCCTACGAAATGCTCCACTCGCTTTTAAATGATAACGGGCAGAATATCCCAATGCTGTGCGCCCTGCCTGACGGCAGCCTCTTGGCCCGCCTAGGAGCGATTTACGCGCCGGGCCGCGTACTGCACATTCAGGGCGATACCGTAACCGAACTGGCGGACATTGAATTTTTTGGCCTCTGCCCACAGCGGCGCTTTTATGCCTTTGCCAACCTTCAGGGTATTACCGTCACTGACGGCTGGCAGGGGCCGCAGGTTGCTTCATTCCCTTGGCCGCAAGGGATTGAAGATATTCCTGAAGGAATTGCCGTACTACCGCTCGCCAACCCACCTAAACCAACGCAGCTTATCCCCTTCCCTGACGGAAAGCGAGTTCTGCTGGTCTCCAGCAACGGTATCTTTGTGTTAAGCCAAAACGGCACTCGGCGACTATTCCCTACTCGAGAACATCTGGAACAGCTTGTCCTAGACGAAGACTTCGCCGAGGAAGGCTTAACTATTGGGCTCTCGATGGAGCACGGCGCCATCTCACCGGACGGCAAGCTTATCGCTATCGGCGTTCAAGATGGACCACATCTCGTCTTTAACGATGCGCTTGAATGTATCGCACAGGTTGGCCCTCACGGTGAGTATCCACACTATGCGCTCTTCAGCGCCGACGGGCGCTATCTGGCCATGAACGCTTGCCACTTTTACAACGGCGCGACCATCTCCATGCCGATAGAAAAGCTGCCCGGCATCGACTCTGACTATTACGAGGATATTGACGGCCTAACCATCATTGAGCCGGGTGCTCGTGTCTATGCGGGAGTATCTCGAGGGGATGAATTTATTCTCGGCGACGCCTACGGCTACGTTCGCGCCGTTACCGCCGATGGTCAAAGCCTGTGGCAGCACTTTATCGGCTCAACGGTAGAAGCAATAGACATCTCCGCAGACGGGAAAACGCTGTTTGTTTCAACCTGCGCAGGGTTTATCTCTATCATCGAGCTGGATGCTGGTCAGCAACAGCCCTATCAAATCGGTAACGGAAACCACTACGAGCATCGCCGCTGGCTGTTCTGGAAAGGGGAAGACGCTCCGCTGGCGTGGTAAAGCCTAAAACAGTGCGGGGGAAGTAAAGATGGCTCTACTCCCCCCGCATCGATTTCATTTTTTTAGATCGCGTTAAATTTTGCAGCCTTCGCAATCGCCTTCATCAAAGACCTGCTCCGGGCTCTCACTGGCCTTTTGAGCCACTTTCTTTTCCGCTTCTTCTAATTCCGCATCAATATCAAAATCAAAAATGTCATCGCTCACGTGGCGCGTCTCCCTGTTACTTAACAAACGGATAGGCATATTTCTCGTTGAGATAATGGCCTATGCCAGCCTATAGTATATCCTATCCTTACCGCGATTCTGAAAACAACACATCCAATGGCTCTGTTTCTCAAATCCCTTATCGGCGCTGGGGTCGTTATTTTGATTTCGCTGCTGTCGAAGTCAAAGTATTACTACATCGCCGGCCTGGCTCCGCTGTTTCCAACCTTTGCGCTTATCGCTCACTACAGCGTTGGCTCAAGCCGACCGGTTAACGAGCTGCGCGAAACCATTCTGTTCAGCGGCTTTGCCACTATTCCTATGCTGACCTACCTAGTGACGCTGTACGTATTAGTCGGTCACTTTCGGCTGCTGCCTTCTCTGCTGATGGCCTGCATAGCCTGGGGAATAGCCGCCTGGATTTTAGTCGCCCTATGGGGACAGTTTCACGGCCACTAGCGCTCCTAGAGTGTCATCACCATTTCATGCCACGACATGCCTCCGTGATCTGAGCTCGACGGCTTCACGTAGCAAAAACCAAATCTTTTATACAGCTCAACGTGGCGCTCTTTACACATCAGGTGAATATGGGTTTTGCTCATCTTCTTCATGCGCTCAATAAACGCCGCCATTAGGCGGGATGAGTACCCTTTTCCCTGAAAGTCAGGGTGAACCACTACCGACATAATCACCACGTTGGGAGCCTGAGGATCGTGCCCCACCAGCTCTTTAAACTCTTCATCAGACATCACAACGTCATAAGCACAGCCGCTGTTAATAAATCCCAATACCCCTTCGGAAGACTCCAGCACGATAAACCCTTCGGGATAGACCGCGATCCTCTTGGCGATTTTTTCTCGCGTCGCGGCTTCGTCTCCTTCATAGGCGCTGATTTCGATGCTGTAGCACCGCTCTGCGTCCTCTGCCCGAGCTGTTCTTATCGTTACGTTTTCCACCGTCACTCTCCAAGCTCCTTTTTATTCTTGTATGCTTTAATCAAAATTCAGCACGCTGCCGACGCCCACTTCCTTAACGTTCATAGCGCCTGCCAAAGCAACCTTAGCATTCAGGTCAGTGCAGTGGCACGGATAAAGGGTTTCTGGCGCGTGTCGCCTTAAGCCTTCAACCGTGCGCGCCATTAGCGGCTGCGCCGCTTTCTGTAAATGAAAACCACCGATAACCGCCTGCACGCGGCTGTCTCCTGTTACCGAGATAGCGTAGTCCACAATATTACATATACCCGCATGAGAGCAGCCGGTAATTACGACAATGCCCTTGTCGCCGGTATACACCAGCGCACTGTCGTCGAGAACCCGATCGCCCACCAGGCTTCCACTTTCGTCTTTTATCTGGCCGACTGGCCTCTGCGCTTCAAAATCGTTACCGCGGGGGATCTCCCCTAGAAAGAGCAGGTTTTCCGTCAGTCGATAGGGGTCTTTAGTCACCACTTTATCGAGGTAATTCTCATAGCAGTCCGCAGGAAAATTAGCGCCTATCACTTTGTCACCGTGGTACTTGGGGACAAACGCGTCTGGGTGAGCAATAAGCTGAATGCGCCGTTCTGTTGAACGATCGCTGCGATCGAAATACTGTATCAGATGCCCAAGCCCCCAGGTATGGTCGTTATGCCCATGGGAAAGCACAATCGCGTCAATATCTCGAAGGGAAACCCCCATCGTTTGCGCATTACTAATAAACACGTCTGAATAGCCAGTATCCAGCAGAACCCGTCGACCATCGACCTCAATGTGGTAACACACTCCCGGCTCACCCAACAGGTAGCGGTCAATAAGGGTATTATTGTCGAGTAAAACGGTGAGTTTCATGGTATCTCCTCTCCCTAGAGGTAAAAAAACCAGCGCGGTGTTTACTCACTATTGAAGAATATTCAATAGGAGCACGAGATACCTGCCGGCAGCGAAACAGTGTGCGCTTTCTGAAAATAAACGTGTTGTAGAAAATAACAGGCTGAGAAAGTGAAGAAAAGCGGGAAATACAGCGGTCAGCCTATCGCTGAACCGCTGTCGATATGTAACGTTACTTTTCGGTCGCCAGAATAACGCTGGAAGCCTTCACCAGCGCCAGCACGCTGTCGCCCTCTTTAAGAGGCATTTCATCAACGCTGTCGTTAGTAATCACGGCTGTCAGGTATAGGCCTTTATCCGTTTTTACCGTCACCGTAGAGTTAACGGCTCCCGTAACCAGCGCCACGATGCGGCCGGCAAACTGATTGCGTGCGGAGAAGTTCAGCCCACAGTCAGGATTAGCCAGCACAACCCAAGGGGCTTTGATAATTGCAATCGCCTTTTTGCCAACGCTGATGCCCAGCGTCTTAGCGCTGCTCTTAGTGACTACCGTCACCAGGTTTTCGCCATTATCGAGGGCCAAAACGACTTCATCGTTGACCGCACCTTCAATAATTGATGAAACCGTGCCCGCTAGCTGATTTCTTGCAGAAACTTTCATTGGGTGACTCCCTACTTAAATGATAAATCTCGCTGAGTGACTCTATCATATAAGGAAGGCTATCACTCTAGACTCAGTTCACAACAGTGATTTTATCTATCGTCGCTACGTCGTTTGGCATAATAAGTTCCAGCTCTACCTTATCGTCTACCTTAATGCCCTGAAGCATGCCTTTATTAACGATAGGAAACGGCATGGTCATTTCCTCCCAGTCCAGGCTCTCGATCGGTGGGTGATGAATGATAATCAGCCCTCTGGAGGCATCCACCTGTTTGACAACACCCTTAGTGTAATGGCGCTCCTGTTCAGACGATTGTGCACTACTGTTCATGCTGCCACTGTGGGCAGCGTGCCCTTCGTGTGCGCTGGCCTGCCCCGCCGCGGTCAGCGTAAAGGCCAAAAGTGCGGATAAAACGGTCAACGACTTTTTCATAGTTAACGCCCCGATGTCGATAAATAAAGCACAGTGATTTGACATCATACACAGATAGTAATGAGAATTATTTGATAAAAGTGGGGTAAATAAAAAAAAGCGCCCACCGAATGGCAGACGCTTTTCATTAATATCCGAATGATAGCTTAGAAGCTATATTTAACACCCACCATCGCCTGAGTATCATTGTAGGCATGATCGCCAAACTGATAGCCGACGTTGACCCAGCTCGTCAGATTATTATTCAGCTTGCCTTCCACACCCATTTTGACTTCGCCAAGGTTTCTGGCTCCGCTCTGGCTGCTCTTGTACTGGTTCATTTTCACCGTGTAGTTCTCGGTATTGTGGATCCAGTTCAGTTCAACGAAAGGCTCGAACTCGCGGTTTTTACCGTCGTCCAGCTCGCTGTGGCCGTTTGCATAGCCGCGAACGCCTAGGCGAGTCATCACGTTGTCGTTGGTTTCGCTCGTTACGCGAGTGCCGCCGTTTTCGGTGTGGTTCTTAGCATCAACGCCCATCCAGATAACCTGAGCCTTCGGCTGGATCCAGTAGGTAGCGCGCTCGCTGGCGCCCAGCTTAAAGCTGTAGCCGCCTTCGATAGACGCCGTTGCACCGCGTGACTTATACGACTCGTTTGCCAACTGCTGCCCTTTGACTTCGTTGTCAAACCAGCTGTACATCAGCCAGGTATCAATATAGGTACCGGTTTTATCTTCGCGATTAGCGTACCACGTGCCGTAAAGGCCAACGCTGTAGCCGTCTACGCTGCCTTTAGAGGTATAACCCGTCACTTTCGACTTGGTGTGGTTATGGTTGTTGGCGTAGCCCGCCATCAAACCCACATGCCAGCGATCCAAACCGTCAGTGCTCCACTGGGCAAGATCGCCACCAAGCTGCATCACATAGCGGTTAGACGTCGTTCTCAACTGGCGGCTACCGTCAGAGAAACGGTTCTGGCCGCCCACATGACGCATCCACATGCTGGTAACGCGTTTTTCACCGGTTAAGGCATCAGTGTACTGAGTTTCACCCAGACGGTCGTGCAGCCGGGTAATAAACATCGTATTCGACGCGGCCAGGTTCGCTAAATAGCTGCCGGCTTCCGGACGATACACAGGGTTCACCGGCTTCACGATTTCCGGATCCGGATCGGGGTCTGGCCCTGGATCTGGGTCTGGATCAGGCCCTGGTTCTGGATCCGGATCTGGGTCTGGATCGGGGTCAGGACCTGGATCGGTCGGGCTATAGTCAGAAATCAGATACCAGTTATTCGCATCGGCGCCGGTGATAGTGCTACCTGAACGTACGAAGTAGTCAAACGCGCCCGCAACGATACGCTGGCTATTGCCGAACGTACCGACAGAGTTACCTTCAACCTGAACAATTTCAATACCCTGGGTCGTCAGCGCACCGTTACCGCCAATATTGACGATTTTCACGTCGGTATGGCCAGAGGTATCGCCTTTTACAATCAGTTTATCTGTCGCGGACGTATCGTCTTCCAGTACGGTGTTAAGCACCAGCACGCCGTTATTAGAGGCATAGTTACCCGCAACGATAAGGTTCTTAGGCACAAACGCGGTTGGGTCAGTTAAATCCGCAGGCTCGACGTATTTCAGCGTTGCGCCAGTCAGCGTTAAGTCCGACACGACAGAGTTCTCTGTCATGTTCCAGACGCTGTTGGCGCCAGAAATAGACAGATTGATAATGCCGTCAGTTGTAGTATTAGCAACGCCGCTGCTGTCATACTGGTTTGACGTCGCCATCCCAGTGAAGCTACTACCGTCAGTCATCCGCAGATCGACGGTACCCTTATTGTCCGCCTTAAGATTGCCATCAATGGTGAAGATACCTGAAGTATCTGAACCAGATAGGCGATCAGAAGAAGAGACTAGCGAATCAACACCCTTGGCGTAAATAGCAAACTTAGTGCCGTTTCTATCAATAGTAATCGCTGTGTCGCCTGCGAGGTAAACTTTACTCCCCACTGTCGCCGTTACGCCAGCCACTTTCTTGCTGCCAGCTTCGGCATAGATACCGTGTGAACCGGTGCCCGTTGCTGTGATGGTTGTTGAGCCTAGCTCAATCACGCCACCCTTGTTGGCATAAACAGCGTGTGCATTATTCCCTAAAGAAGTAATGGTGCTATTGTCGCCAAGAACGACTCTGGCCTCGCCGGTTGCCGCAGAGTTAGTGTTACCCGCATAAACAGCATAGCCAGTACCAAACTCATAAGAACCGAACTCTGTGTTACTTCCGTTTTCACGTGAAGTAATAAATGCACTTTTACCAATAACAATCAGGTTTTCACCCGCACCGTTAGCCGAAGAGTTCGCCCGAACCCCCATGCCCTTAGTGTCGATATCGGCATTATCGCCAACCGTCACGATCGTGCCGTTGCTCTCTTTCCCAACGTTAATACCGTCAGCGGAAGAGCCCGTCGTTCTGATCTTCAGCTTGTCGATAGTAATATTACTGGCGCCGTTTTTCGTCACAATGCCATCAGATTTTGAACCAACCGTTTCGAGGTTCAACTCTTTGAAGTTATAAGTGCTGCTATTGCCGTATACTGCCCAGCCTTGCAGGGGGGAAGTAGAAGCGCCAGTCGTCGTTACAACGGTCACGCTGTCATATTCAGACAGCTGCATGCCCGCGTGATCGCCTGGGTTGTAGTAATAAATTGTTGAAGTACAGCTTAAATGTTTCTTACCGTTTGAATCGACTGAGTCTGTACAGATATCAGCTGCCGCAGTGCTGGAGTACGCCCCAGCGCCAATTGATAAAGAAACGACAAGTGCCAGTTTAGAAAGGCTCCGCTGTTTTTTTTCCATGAGAAAACTCCTACATTCCTGTAGCAAAAGAACAATATGCCCATTCTGACCTTAATTAGAGTTTAAGATCGGCATTAGGAAATTTTAAGTCGTTTCGATCGTAATGCGTTGTTAATCGATATTCAATGCCGTTATAAAACTAATTTAGCAGAAAGAATGTAATGCATTAATTTATAAAGAATTAAAGTGCCAAAATAGATAAAATAACTCATAGGTATAATAAATATTAGTTACTATATTGAGATTTTTCTGAATGAGTTACCCATTAAATCAATGGTGGAAACCTTTCTTAATTATTTTTCATATAAATGATAGTGATATCGTATTTTTATTTATTACAAAACGGTGTCTTAAAATAACAAGCTAATAGTAACGCCTATTTCATATTACAAAAATAAATGCTTAATTTTTAAAATAGAACACGTTGGTAAACCCGGCATTGGCTAAAAAAGTCTATAAAAACAGCATAGCGTTATTTTATAGTATTGCCTTGACCTTCAAGAAGGCTACCGACAGGGTTTCAATAAAAACGTCATGATGAGAAAAAGACTCACTCTCTTTATTTTTTTTACCGGAGTTTCTCTTTCAGGCTGTGAACAAAGCGCGGGAGAGAAAGTGATGGCCTACATAAACGATCGTAACCCCAAAAGGCTATCACCTAGCGTATCGGCAAGGTGCGAAATAGGTCTTGATAAGCTTACCCACTGGAAAACAACCCTCTATCTCCCAACAGTGAGTACTACGACCTCAGCCAACATCTGTATAAAAACATTACCTATCGGATTCGCTCAGAAAGAAAAGACGGCGATCGCACTATTGTGACTGTCGAACAGTCGATACCTCGCCCGCTTATTGATGCAGATTTTTTTAAACAGGAAAAAGAGGGCATCGTTGATGACGTCTACAGAAAAATCTACCAACGACTCCAAGCGCAGTATCACGGCCAACGCTTGAAAAATATGGAGAAAGAGCCCAACTACTTCAATTGGGCGGTGTTAAAAGACGGCGTTGCGCCGGAGCTTTCGCCCGGTCAGCTCATCCTGTGCAATAAAAAGCAGTAGCCCTTACTCAAAGATAAAGGGCTGAACAAACTCAACGCGCTCTGCAAATAAAAAAGGCGGTGGGCTTCTCCCCCCACCGCCCAACTGCGCTAAACGCTGAGCGCGTGCTACATCCCCAAGCGCCCTTTCGCATCGGCAATAGCAAACGCCACTTGCGACGGCGCGACGCCACCCTTGGCACAGCGCTTTTCAAGGCAGGATGCGAGCGACAGAGCCGGGTAAACGTCCTCTTCAATCACCGGACTAAACGCTTTAAGGGTTTCAAGGGATAGCGCCTCAAGCGCTTTGCCTTGTTGAATGGCACCAAGCACCGCTGCACCGACAATATGGTGCGCCTCGCGGAACGGGATGCCTTTGGCTACCAGATAGTCGGCCAGCTCGGTGGCGTTAGCATAGCCCTGCTGAGCGGCTTCCTGACAGCGCGGACGGCGCACCTGAATGCCGTCCAGCACCAGCGCAGCCATGTGCAGGCAGTCTAGCCAAGTGTCCAGCGCGTCGAAAATGCCTTCTTTGTCTTCCTGCATGTCCTTGTTGTAGGCCAGCGGTAAGCCTTTCAGAGTCATCATTATGCCGGTCAAAGCGCCCTGTACGCGGCCACACTTGCCGCGGATCAGCTCTAGGGCATCCGGGTTTTTCTTCTGCGGCATCAGGGAAGAGCCGGAAGTCACGCGATCAGACAGCTCAATAAAGCCGGATTCGCCGCTGTTGAAGAAAATCATGTCTTCTGCAAAACGCGACAGGTGGATCATGCTGATAGAAGCAATAGACAGCAGCTCCAACACGTGGTCGCGATCGGACACGCTGTCCAGGCTATTTCGGGTCGCTGCGCTAAAGCCCAGCCAGCCAGCTAACTGGTCGCGATCGATAGGATAGGCGGTTCCCGCTAAAGCGCCTGCGCCCAGCGGGCTAGTGTTCATACGGTTGAAAGCGTCCTGAAGGCGGCTTTCGTCGCGCGCCAGCATCTCTACGTAGGCTAGGCTCCAGTGAGCAAACGTCACTGGCTGAGCCCGTTGAAGATGGGTATAGCCGGGCATAACTGCGTCTTGATTTTGCTCAGCGGTTAGCACCAGAGCCTGCTGCAGCTCTCTCACTGCCGCCAGAAGCACTTCCACTTCGCCTTTACACCAGAGCTTCAGGTCAGTGGCGACTTGGTCATTGCGGCTGCGTCCGGTGTGCAGCTTCTTGCCCAGATCGCCGACTTGGCCAATCAGCTTCTGCTCAACCCAGCTGTGAATATCTTCCGCATCGCTGCTCAAAATCGCTTCTGGTGCGCTGCGCACTTCCGCTAGAAGTTCATTAAGCGCAGCCTCAAGTGCTGCCTGTTCCTGTGCGCTAAGCACGTTCACCGTCACCAGCGCCTTGGACCACGCGACTGAGCCAATAATGTCCTGTTCAGCCAAACGGTAGTCAAAAGGTAGAGAATCATTGAACTGCTTAAAGCGGTCGTCCGCCGCCTGACTAAATCTGCCGCCCCACAATGCCATCGCTTTCTACTCCTAAAAACCGGGGCGATAGTCACTATCGCCCCGGGCTTCTGTTGATTTTTTCCGGCCGCTATGCCGATGTTTATTCGCCTAAAGCATAACGTCTTCACGAGAAAACGTTAATCGCTTTCTCACTTCTTCTTTAACTGATTCAAGGCGGTACCGTTTACGCCAGAATTCGGGTTCCCACTGGCACACCGTTAAACAGCTCGGGCAGCTGCTCCGCGTGACGCCAGCTGGCGATGTCTACCGGCCGACCAAGCGCCCGAGCAGCGTCCAGCGCCGCATTGACTTTCACCACCATTCCATCAGTAATAATGCCCTGCTCAATCAGCTGTTCAGCCTTTGCCGCCGTCATTTCTGGGATCCGTTGGCCTTTGCCGTCCAGAATACCGCTGACGTCAGAAAGCAGTACTAAATCAGCCCCTAGCGTTGCAGCCAGCGCTGTCGCCGCCTGATCGGCGTTGACATTCATCAGCTCCCCCTCAGGGGTAATACCGATAGAGCTGACAATCGGCAAAAAGCCCCCTGCCAGCAGAGTTTGGATTAACGCTTTACTACCGGCGGCCGCTTCGCCTACGTGACCAAGATCGTCAGACAGCCTGCGCACTTCCACCATATTGCCATCTGCAAGACACAGACCAACGGCTTCAATGCCGTGCTTTCTGGCAGCGGCCTGTAGGGTTTTGTTCGCCGTACCGGCTAGCGCGCCAGTAATAGTGCCAATCTGATCGGCAGGCGTCACCCTGAGCCCGTTGCGACGCACCACAGGCAGCGCCAGCTTTTTCATCAGTTCGTCCACCACACAGCCGCCGCCGTGCACAATCACCAGCTCGCGCTGATGCTCTTGCCGGTAGGCTGCCAGCGCGCAAAATAGTCGAGCCATCGCCTCATCGCTGTCCAACAGAGCGCCGCCGAGTTTGATAATTAACGGATTCATCGCCTTCTCCCTACAGTAAGGACTGTGTTTCATCAAAGCCAAAACGCAAATTCATGCACTGTACAGCCTGAGCCGCCGCGCCCTTTAACAAGTTGTCTTCCGCTGCCACCACAATCAGATGCTGACCCTCTACCGCTAGGCCGATATCACAGAACGGCTGATAAATAACCGATTTTAATGCCGGAAGGCCTTTCTCATAGATCCGTACCAGCGGCTTATCGCAATAGGCCTGAGAAAACGCCTCTCTGACCGCCGCTTCACTGATGCCCGGCTTAAGGCGGCAGGTGATGGTCGCCAGAATGCCCCGAGGGAAATTGCCCAAATGGGGGGTGAAAATCACCGGAATACCCAGGTGTGACGCAATTTCCGGCTGATGGCGATGGGTAAACACACCGTAGGGCTGCAGCGTCACTTCACAGAAGCTGGTCGTCATGCTGGCCTTACGCCCGGCACCGCTGACACCGCTAACAGCGTTAATGACCGGCCACTGCCCTTCATCCAATAATCCTGCTTCCACCAGCGGCTTAAGCGCCAGCTGAGACGCTGTTGGATAACAGCCCGCCACTGCAACCAGCCGAGCCTGTTTGATGCTCTCCGCCTGCCACTCAGCCAGGCCGTAAACCGCCTCTGCCAGCAGTTCACTGTGCTGATGGGTAAAGCCGTAATATTGAGTATAGAACTCGGGCTGATTCACCCTAAACGCCCCTGACAGATCAAACACCGTACAGCCCGCAGCCAGAAACTGCGGCGCCAGATCGTGACTGACTTCGTGAGCCGTCGCTAAAAAGACAACATCAATACCCTGTACCGCCTCGGCAACGTTAACCAGCGGGTTGAGTGGTAAGTCGACCTGCCCCTTAAGCTGAGCGTGCAGGTCAGAAATCTTTTTCCCCGCATCAGCGCTCTGGGCTGATACCCAAAGGCTTTCTAACTGGACGTTCGGATGGCGCCGTAAATAGCCAGCCAGCTCCGCGCCGGTGTATCCACTTGCTCCAACAATCATGGCTTTAAGCATAGAAATTGCCCCATTTGCGCATTCGAACCCTTTGGCAATCGCGACGCGCATCCTGTAATGTGAACCCAATGACGCTTAAGGTACGAAATTCTGTTCTCTTAAACAACAGTTTATTGTATTTTTATGCAATTAAAATGAATTTATATTTAAATAACATCTCCAAAGGCGGCCAACAGTGAATAACCAGCTCCCTTCATTTATGGAAATCTATCGCCAGCTGATCGCAACGCCCAGCATCAGCGCTACCGACGCGGCGCTCGACCAAAGCAACGAGAAACTCATCAATCTGTTAGCCGACTGGTTTGCTTCACTGGGCTTTCGGGTTGACGTACAGCCCGTGCCCGAAACGCGCAACAAGTACAACCTGCTGGCCTCTATCGGTGAGGGCTCTGGTGGACTACTGCTAACCGGGCACACCGACACGGTGCCGTTTGACGACGGGCGCTGGAGCCGAGATCCTTTTACGCTGACCGAGTTCGACAACAAACTCTACGGTCTGGGCACTGCGGATATGAAAGGCTTCTTCGCCTTTATTCTCGACGCGCTGAGGGATATTGACCTTAGCAAGCTGACTCATCCGCTGTATGTGTTGGCTACAGCCGATGAAGAAACTTCAATGGCCGGAGCCCGCTACTTTTCAGCCACCTCAGCCATTCGCCCTGAGTGCGCAATCATCGGCGAGCCTACCTCTCTCAAACCCGTACGCGCCCATAAAGGCCACATGGCGGACGCCGTGCGCATCACTGGGCAGTCCGGCCACTCTAGCGATCCAGAGCGCGGCGTTAACGCCATTGAAATCATGCACGACGCCATCGGCAGGCTTATGCAGCTTCGCGATCGGCTAAAAGAGAACTACCACAGCCCGTCCTTCGCCGTTTCTTATCCCACCATGAACTTTGGTCACGTTCACGGCGGCGACGCGCCAAACCGCATTTGTGCCTGCTGCGAGCTGCACTTTGACGTGCGCCCGCTGCCCGGCATGACGCTAGAGTCCATTGAGGAGCTCGTTCAGCAAACTCTGGCACCCGTTAGCCAGAGATGGCCGGGGCGCGTCAGCATCGCGCCGCTGCACGCCGCCATCCCCGGCTATGAGTGCCCAGTGCACTCACCGCTGATAGGCGTAGTAGAAAAGCTGGTGGGCGATCGCGCTGAAACCGTCAGCTACTGTACGGAAGCCCCTTTCCTTCAGCAGATGTGTCCTACGCTGGTGCTTGGCCCGGGCTCCATTGAACAGGCGCACCAGCCGGATGAATATCTCGCGACATCCTTTATTCAGCCCACGCGCGCCCTGTTAACCCAGCTGATTCACCACTTCTGCCGCGCAGCCTAACTGTCACCCTCTACTCGCCTTTCAGGCGAGTAGACCCTTTTTTCCATCCCGCCTTGGTCAGTAGATTTTTTTGTTAACCCACCGCACAGATAAGAAATGCTTAAAGGATTCAACTAAGGGGTGGAAATACGCCTTTTGTGTGATACAACTCTAACTTTAGCGGTCAGAATAGGCCGCATAGCGCGGCAAGCAACACGCCTCGAACGAAGCAGTACAACAGCTCGACGTCACCAATAAATCTCAACACCATAACCGGGCAGGAGACAGATGAACGAACAATATTCCGCAATGCGAAGCAACGTCAGCATGCTCGGCACTCTACTTGGCGATACGATAAAAGACGCGCTGGGAGAGGATATCCTCGATCGGGTAGAAAGCATCCGTAAACTGTCGAAATCATCCAGAGCGGGCAACGAGGCCAACCGCCAGGCTTTACTGTCAACGCTGCAAAACCTGTCTAATGAACAGCTTTTACCCGTTGCCAAGGCATTCAACCAGTTCCTTAACTTTGCCAACACCGCAGAGCAGTACCATACGATTTCTTCCCACGGTGAAGCCGCAAATAACCCAGAAGCGTTTGCTACGCTGTTTCGCCGCCTGAGGGAACAGCGCATCGACGATGCCGGCATCAAAAAGGCCATCGAGCAGCTGTCTATCGAGCTGGTACTCACCGCTCACCCGACGGAAATCGCCCGTCGCACCATGATCCACAAGCTGGTTGAGGTCAACAACTGCCTGAGCCAGCTGGATCACAACGATCTGGCGGACTACGAGCGCGACAAAATTATGCGCCGCCTGCGTCAACTGGTGGCACAGTCGTGGCATACCGACGAAATTCGCAAAATCAGGCCAACGCCAATCGACGAAGCCAAATGGGGCTTTGCCGTGGTGGAAAATAGCCTGTGGGAAGGCGTTCCCGCCTTTATGCGCGCCTTTAACGACCAACTGGTCGATGCCTTTGACCAACATCTGTCGGTAGAAGCGGTACCGGTGCGCTTTACCTCCTGGATGGGCGGCGATCGCGACGGTAACCCTAACGTCACGGCGAAAATTACCGAGCACGTTATGCTGTACGGCCGCTGGAAGGCCGCCGAACTGTTCCTGAAAGACGTACAGGTACTGGTCTCTGAACTGTCGATGACCGACTGTACGCCAGAGCTGCGCACCATGGCAGGCGGTGACGAAGTACAAGAGCCGTATCGAGAGCTGATGAAGAAGCTTCGCGCCCAGCTAACGTCAACCCACGCTTACCTGACTGCCTGCGTTAACGGCGAGCGTGCAACTCGCCCAGATGACCTGCTGGTTCACAACGAGCAGCTTTGGGAGCCGCTGTATGCCTGCTATCAGTCTCTAAAAGCCTGCGGCATGAGCATTATCGCTAACGGCCAGCTGCTGGACACTCTACGCCGCATTGGCTGCTTCGGCCTGCCGCTGGTGCGTATCGACATCCGTCAGGAAAGCACCCGCCACAGCGATGCCCTTGCCGAGCTGACCAAGTATCTGGAGATCGGCGACTACGACAGTTGGTCAGAGCAGGAGAAGCAGGCGTTTTTAGTTAGAGAGCTTCAGTCTCGCCGACCGCTGCTGCCCCGCGACTGGCAGCCTAGCGCGGAAACTCAGGAAATTCTCGACACCTGTCGCGTTATCGCCAACGCCCCTAAAGGCTCTATCGCCGCCTATGTGATCTCTATGGCGCGCACGCCGTCAGACGTGCTGGCGGTGCACCTGCTGCTAAAAGAAGCAGGATGCGACTTCGCTCTGCCGGTCTGCCCGCTGTTTGAAACGCTAGAAGACCTGAACAACGCTAACGACGTCATGACTCAGTTGCTGAATATCGACTGGTACCGCAGTTTCATCGGCGGCAGGCAAATGATCATGATTGGCTATTCAGACTCCTCCAAAGATGCCGGGGTACTGGCCGCCTCTTGGGCGCAGTATTACGCTCAGGAAGCGCTGATTAAGACCTGTGAGTCGTTCAACGTTGAGCTCACGCTGTTCCACGGACGAGGCGGCACTATTGGCCGCGGCGGCGCGCCGGCTCACGACGCGCTGCTGTCCCAGCCGCCGGGTTCGCTAAAAGGCGGCCTGCGCGTTACCGAACAGGGGGAGATGATCCGCTTTAAGTTTGGCCTACCGGAAGTCACCGTCGCTAGCCTGACCAACTACGCCAGCGCCATTCTGGAAGCCAACCTGCTGCCACCGCCAGATCCAAAGCCAGAGTGGCGCACGATCATGGATGAACTGTCAGCTTACTCCTGCAATGAGTACCGCCGTATTGTGCGCGAAGAGCCGGACTTCGTTCCTTACTTCCGCTCGGCCACGCCGGAACAGGAGCTCAGCAAGCTTCCTCTTGGCTCCCGCCCGGCCAAGCGTAATCCCAAAGGCGGCGTTGAAAGCCTGCGCGCCATCCCCTGGATTTTCGCCTGGACACAAAACCGCCTAATGCTCCCCGCCTGGCTGGGTGCGGGCGCCGCGCTGCGTCACGCCATTGAAAACGGCAGGCAGCAGGAGCTGGAGGCCATGTGCCGCGACTGGCCGTTCTTCAACACCCGCATCAACATGCTGGAAATGGTCTACGCCAAAGCCGACCTGTGGCTGGCAGAATACTACGACCTGAGGCTGGTGGATAAGAACCTATGGCATCTGGGGCAGCGGCTACGAGCCCAGTTGGAAGAAGACATCAAAGTGGCGCTCACTCTTTCTCACGACCAGACGCTGCTGGAAAAGCTGCCGTGGATCGCCGAATCTATTTCACTGCGCAATATCTACACCGATCCGCTGAACGTGCTGCAGGTTGAACTGCTGCAGCGCTCCCGCCAGCAGGAGACGCCGGATCCGCGCGTCGAACAGGCGCTGATGGTCACTATCGCTGGTATCGCGGCAGGGATGCGCAATACCGGCTAGCGTAACGCTGTATCATATTGAAAGGCCGCTCCGGGGAGCGGCCTACTCGATTCGATTGATAACCTGCTTAACAAAGTCATCCAGCCCGTGTCGCTGTAAATATCCCCGCACCTCGCGCTCCCACTCGTCACCGCTGCCCAAAATAGCGCGGCTATGGGTCGTCTCATAGCTGTAGCGGTCGTTATACTGGCCTATCAGCACCTGATTAATATTGACGATGTTAGTGTCTGGCTTATCTCTCAGCCGCTGTTCAATGGACTTAACGATGCGATCCCGCCGCTCAGGATCGGGAGAGACGTTCTTTTCCACCAGTTCGGTGAGCACCAGAAAATCAGGGGGTATGCCCTCTTCAATCGCGGCCTGTAGACGGCAGTGGCCGTCCAGAATAACGTATGACGCCAGCCCGGTGATATACCACACCAGCACCGGCGGCAGGCTGCCTTCGCGGCACTTTTTGCGCCACCACTTAAGACGACTGTCGTCAGGATTAACGGCATAGCGGCCTCGCAGCAGATAACCGTTCCACCACCAGTCTATCAGGCTTACTCGTTCCCGATTGAGCAAGTCGGGAAAGTCTTCACCGTAAAGCGTCCAGCTAAAGCCGGGCGGAGAGGAAAGCGAAGGAGAATGAAAACACCAGTGCTCGACTGACTGAATCTGACCCAATTTACAAGGTGCAGAAGGAGGACGATAGAGCATAGGAAGCAGCCGCCAGCACCGCGCTGGCAGCATTGGGGATGTCGAAGACGCTAAACGCTGGGCAAAATAGCGGCTCCACCAGGCAAGCCTGCCACCCGCCCCAGCGCGCTTGGCCGCCTCAACGTCAGCGGAAGTCACATGAGGCAGCAGCTCAAACTGCCCTGGATGCTCTTGATTAACGATCAGCCAAACGCCGGAATGGTCTTCCAACACAGTAGCCCAAAGCAGCGGCTCACCGCCCATCCATAGCGACATGCGGCCTCGGTGACCACTCACCATTTCCAGCGTTCGCTGACCGTTTCCGCCTGCACCTACCGTCAGCTCCAATCCCTGCCATCGCTGGGCTGGATCCTGAATGTCCTGCCACCAGCCGTGCACCATCTTAGACCTCGCTGTTTACGTTCGCTGTTCACCTGAACTTCACTCACCCCAGTTAAAGTGAATCAAGAAACGATAAAACAATACGGTAAGGATACTATGTTTATTGCTCATCTTCCCACCGGTTACCTCATCGGCACTGCGCTGATAAAAGCATTCAACGCCTCCGAGCCCCAAGCAAAGCGCATTCTAGTCGCGTGCATGCTGGGTGCAATCGCGCCGGATTTCGATCTGTTCTATTTCTATCTGATCGACCATCGTCTCCATCAGCACCATACCTATGTGACTCATTTCCCTATCCTGTGGTTTGGTCTACTGACGCTAGCCTTAGTCTGGCTGAGTTTGGCATCAAGGAAGTCAACAGCGCTATTGGCGGTAGTGTTTTGCCTTAACGGTGCTGTCCACCTGCTATTAGACAGCGTTGTTGGTAACATTTGGTGGCTGATGCCTTTTGTCGACCAGCCATATTCTCTCTTTCATATTGAGGCCATGTACCATCCATGGTGGCTAAACTTTATTTTAAACTGGTCGTTTGCGCTGGAGGTGATTCTGGTGAGCGCAGCGGTCTGGCGATGGCGGTAGCGCGCGGCCGCTTTTTCCGTCGCCTAAAAGAAAGCGCCGCCGGGAATAATCACGGCGGCGCCTGCCTGCGTTTTAGTCGAAGGGTATAAACTTGCCGTCGCGGCGGACAAACAGTCGGTCGGTCAGAGAATATTCACCGCTCTTATACACCACTTCCGCCATCAGGCGCATGGCTTCAACCTTCTCAGACTCGTTGCGCGTAAACATCAGCGTGCTGCGATTGGGGATCGCCACCAGCAGATCGCCTTCACCAGGAGCAAAGCGCTCATCATCCCACAGCTCGTCCATCAGCAGCACGCTGGCTTCGTAGGTTGCCCCTGCCGAAACAATGGAGAACTTCTCAGTATGCTGAACGCCGATTTCCTGCACGACCTGCTGTAGGTTATTTATCGCCAACGCTCTCAGCTCATCAAAGGAAAGCCCCCGGGCCTCGATTTCGCTGCGCATTAAGTAGCGCATACTCTCATTGCGGTCTTCTGCGTAAACTACCAACAGCTCGTCGTTGTAGACCTCATAGGCGTAGTCTAATGACTCTTCCAGTGCGACAGGATCCGGCTCAAGCTGGCTTAGCTGCTGGCGAACGTCATCCAACCAGCCTTTATCTTTTATAACGGGAATAATGTACGAATCGGCCTGTAGCTCTGAGCTTTCAGGCTCCAGCGCCTGAACGGCAGATTTCACAAACATCTCAGCGACTCCCTCAAGGGTCTTAGGATGCGTATTGTAGTGGGCAAATGCGTTATCAAGATGCATAACAAAATACGTCCGATCGTTTTCAATACGGATTTCGCCTTCTGCAACTGCCGTAACCTCCAGCTCCGGCTGAGCCTCGCGCAGCGCGCGAACGAAATAATCAGTGAAATCCGCATAGGACATCGCTGATTTTTTACCAAACAGACCACCTAGCCACTTTATCATTTGCCTGATTCCTTTCTTTGGGGGAGATGCTTACCGTTAGACGCCTCGGCTCTTGTTGACTACGTTTTTCTCAAAAGCGCGCGGCGCTTCCATTTAGGGAAAGCGCCGCGTAAATATAGCAAAATAGTTTCTCGTGAAATAATAAAAAAATGTCCTAAGCCGGTCTTACCCCCAGCGTATGGCAAATCGCATAGCTCAGCTCGGCCCGATTCAGGGTATAGAAGTGGAAGTCCTTCACGCCTTCGCGGCAGAGAATTTTTACCATGTCCATAGCGATGGACGCGCCCACCAGCTTGCGTGTTTCCAAATCATCGTCCAGCCCTGCAAACATTTGACTCATCCACTGCGGCACGCGCACGTTCGTCATGGTGGCGAAGCGCTGAAGCTGCTTAAAATTAGATACTGGCAGAATGCCCGGCACGATTTCAACGTCAATACCGGTTGCTACGCAGCGATCGCGAAAACGCAGGTAGCTTTCCACGTCAAAAAAGAACTGTGTAATCGCCCGGTTGGCTCCGGCGTCCACTTTACGCTTGAGGTTAATCAAATCTGCCTGAGCGCTTTTCGCCTCAGGATGCACTTCCGGATACGCGGCGACAGAAATATCGAAATCGCCAACGCCTCTAAGCAGCTCAACCAGATCGGCGGCGTACATGTCCGGCTTACCGCCGCCCTGAGGAAGATCGCCGCGCAGCGCAACGATGTGGCGAATGCCGCTGTTCCAGTAGTCTTTAGCAATATCCAGCAGCTGCTCGCGGGAGGCGTCGATACAGGTCAAATGCGGTGCGGCGTCCAGCCCGGTTTTATCTTTAATACCTTTGATAATGCCGTGGGTGCGGTCACGCTCGCCGGAGTTAGCGCCGTAGGTTACTGAGACGAACTTTGGCTTCAGCGTCTTCAGACGATCGATAGACTGCCACAGCGTCTGCTCCATTTCCGGCGTGCTCGGCGGAAAAAACTCAAAAGAGACGTTAATCTGGCCGTTCACTTCTGCCAGACTTTGATTTAACGCTTCCCGCTGATTAGCATGAAAAAAGCTCATATCCGTTCACCCTGTTTTTGTCGTGTTTGCTGTAGTTATACCCGTCATACTTCGAGCTGCCTGCGCGTTGGCTGCGCTCGTTCACCCCAGTCACGTACTTATGTACGCTCCTAGGGATTGATGAGAGGCTCCTGCCTCTCACCGGAGGTCCGCCTTCGGCGGAGTAAATTCGTTCCCGACGAATTTGTCTCTCTCTTGCCGCCTTCATGTAACTCGAATTATTTAGGGTATATACTTCTGAACGTTTAGACGTCTAAACATCTAAATAAGATGACCGAAGTTGCCGAAGCTGTCAACACTAAAATCGCGATTCACTGGAATAAATAAAAAACGCCCGACGTTTTGGCAACGTCGAGCGCTTTATTGGTTACTCAATCGAAATTACAGTAGCTTCGCCAGTCGGTTAAGATCGGACTGAATGGCGCCTGCCGTTACGTCACGCCCGGCACCCGGTCCGCGAATAATCAGCGGGTTGTCGCGATACCAGCGGCTCTCAATAGCAAACAGGTTGTCACAGGGCAGTAGCGAGGCCAGTGGGCTTCCTTCTCTCACAGCTTCCACACCAACTCGCGCCTTGCCGTTGGCTTCATAGCGAGCCACGTAGCGTAACACCAGCCCCATCTCACGGGCAGCCTCCAGACGTTCCAGCATCTGTGCGTTTAGCGTTTCCGCCTGCTCGAAGAAGTGGTCAACGGAGCCCTGCTGGGCGTCTTCTGCCACCAAAGACTCTACGCGTACCTGATCGGGTTCAATGTCATATCCTGCTTCACGCGCTAGGATCACCAGCTTACGCATCACGTCCTGCCCTGACAGGTCAACGCGAGGGTCAGGCTCTGTCAGCCCCTGCTGCCACGCCTGTTCCACCAGTTCAGAAAACGGAATAGTGCCGTCAAACTGCAAAAACAGCCAGGAAAGCGTACCGGAAAAAATGCCGCTTAAAGACAGGATAGTGTCGCCGCTGTCGCGAAGATCGCGAACGGTATAGTTTATCGGCAGACCCGCGCCAACAGTAGCGTTATACAGCCAGTGACGGCCGGTTTTCTCAAAAGCGTCGCGGATTTGGCGGTAGTCATTGCCTGACGACGCCCCAGCCAGTTTATTAGCGCTAACCACATGAAAACCGAAGCTGGCGAAATCAAGGTAGCGGTCTGCCAACTCTTGGCTGGCAGTGATATCCAGCACCACCAGATCGTCAAACGGGTGATCGCGCATCCAGCTAATCAGAGTGGCTTCATCCAGCGACTGGGCTTCGTCGTTAAAAAAGGCCAGAACGCGGCTGGCATCCAACCCCTGATAGTCAAGCACACAGCGGCTGCTGTCTACGACACCCGCCAATAAAAACTCAAATCCAGTGCGGTCGGAAAGGTTTTTCTGCTCGCGAGCGAATAGCTCAAGCCAGCGAGAGCCGATATTGCCTTTGCCAAACAGTACCAGCCCTACGCACTTCTCGGCGCGAAACAGGCTAGCGTGCAATCCCTGAATCAGGTGTTCAGTCGGCCCAACCCGAAGTACCGCCACTAGGCTGATGTCATCTTCAGCGTGCCAAATAAATTCTACCGGCTGATCTTTGAGCTGCTGGTAAAAACGGTGGCTGTGCAGCGGGTTCTTACACACGCCGGCACCGACCAGCGCCACCAGTGACAGCCCTTCACGCAGTTGAAGGCGCCCCGGTAGTCTAGCGTCGCCCAGAATGCTCAGTACGCTGTTGACCACTTCAGAGGTGTAGCACAGCTGTAGCAAGTTACGGTCAGCGTGCACCCCTGTCGCCAGCGGCTTAACCTGAACGCGGTTAAGAATGCGTTCTACTTCTTTGTGGATTTGAACAAAGTCGTGCTGTGGCTCTACCTGTAATTCAATTAGGCAAACATCGTCATGACTGGTGACAATCTTTGCGCCAGTGCCTGAGGCCAGCACGCGCTCAATGCGGGTTGAGCCCTGCTCCGGCTGATAGCTACAGCGCAGCTGAAGGTCGATATCGCTACCGGAAACCGGCTGCAGCGTGCGGGCGTGCAGCACCGGAGCAGCAAGGCGAGCCAGTTCGCTGGCTTCGTCCAGCCGCAGTAAAGGAAGCAGGCAGGCGTCTTTCACTTTACGGGGATCGGCACTGTATACCCCCGCCACGTCGCTCCAGATAGTCACTTTATCCACACCGGCCAGCGCGCCAATTTGGGTTGCCGAGTAGTCACTGCCGTTGCGCCCAAGCAGAACCGTTTCTCCAGCTTCGTTGCGGGAAATAAATCCGGTCGCCACCAACCGCTTGCCGGGGTGCTGTGCCAAAAGCTGCTGTAGAAGCGGGTAAGAGCGGCCTTCATCAACCTGAGGCTGGGCGGATCGCTCTGCGCGCAGGAAGTCTCGGGCGTCAAGCCAGGCCGAAGCCAGACCTTTTTGGTTCAATACGGCTGACATCAGGCGTGCTGACCAGACTTCACCATGCCCGACAACCTCAGCATAGGTTGCATCAGACATCGTGCCGTCAAGCAGTGCCGCCAGCCGTTCGAGATCGGCAATAAGTTTGGAGGTCAACTCTGCGGCGTCAGCTTCTGGCAGTAGCCCGCCTATCAGGCCGCTCTGGTAGCGCCGAAGCTCCTGCTGCACCTGATGGGCTGAAATTTTGTCGCTCTGGCTCAGCTGTAGCCACTTGATCAGCTGATTAGTGGTGCTCCCCGCCGCAGACACGACCATCATGTCCCCTTCTCGACTGTATTCCGCCATAATGCCTGCAACGCGCTGGTAACACTTACAGTCTGCCAGGCTGCTGCCGCCAAACTTGTGCAGCTGTCGGTTGGCCGGAAGGCCAGCGGTTCCCGAAATACTCATTACTAACCCCTTTGACTTAGGCGCGAAACGCCTGTTCCAAATCGGCAATCAGGTCGTCGCCGTCTTCAATACCTACTGAAATGCGCAGCAGTCTGTCAGAGATCCCCGCCGCTGCCCTTGCCTCTGCCGACATGCCCGCATGCGTCATCGTCGCCGCATGGGAAATCAGGCTCTCAACGCCACCCAGCGACTCGGCTAGTGTAAACAGCTTCAGCGCCCCGATAAAGCGCCGCATTGCCGCTTCGTCACCGTCAAATTCAAAACTCAGCATCGCACCAAAGCCAGACTGCTGACGACTGGCGATGTCGTGCCCCGCATTGCTCGGCAGCGAAGGGTGATAGAGCGTTTTTACCCGAGCTTGGGTTTGCAGATAGGCCACCACATCCAGCGCGTTTTGCTGCTGTATTTTCATGCGCGGAGACAGCGTGCGCAGTCCGCGCAGCAGCAGATAGCTGTCAAACGCCGCTGCCGTCACGCCAATGTTGTTCGCCCACCAGGCCAGCTCCTCGCCCAGAGCGTCGTCTTTCACAATCGCTACACCCGCCACTACGTCGGAATGACCGTTAAGGTATTTGGTACAGGAGTGCAGCACGATGTCAGCACCCAGCGCCAGCGGCTGCTGTAAAACCGGGCTGAGGAACGTATTGTCCACGGCAACCAGCGCGCCAGCCTGATGAGCGGCCTGACAGATTTTTGCAATATCGACCACTCGCAGCAGTGGATTGCTGGGCGTTTCCACCAGCACCAGCTTCGGCTTTTGCGCCAGTGCCTGCGCCAGCGCAGCCTCATCCCCCTGATCGACGAACAGCACTCGATAGGCGCCGCGACGCGTTTGGCTGTCGAATAGCCGATAGCTGCCGCCGTAGCAGTCATGAGGGGCAACAAGCAGATCTCCCGGCTTAAGTAGGGTCGTGCAAATAAGGTGAATAGCCGACATGCCGCTGCTTGTCAGCACCGCGCGACATCCTCCTTCCAGCTCAGCCAGCGCTCCCTGAGCAACGTCTCTGGTTGGATTGCCGCGACGAGAATAGTCGTGAGCGCGAGGCTGATTAAAATCGATAAAGTTATAGGTGCTGGAAAGATGGATGGGGGGAACAACACAGCCGTACTGCTCATCTGAGTTAAGCCCACCGCGAACCGCTATGGTTGCCTGTTTGCGCGTCACCGAAACTACCCCCTAAAGAAAGGAATCAATAAATTATCAATAAGAGCTGATAAGATAATCTCGAAAACAATAGCCGTCAATACTTCTGGACGTCTAAACTTCTTGCCGTGTAGATTGAGGAGAATCAAATTATCCGTTAAAATTGTCATGGTATAGACGTTAACTTGGTAAAGTGCGTTTACTGTGAACTCACTTCAAACTATCAGACGGTCAATCATTAAGGTGCCCCATGGCTGAGTGGAACGGCGAATATGTCAGCCCCTATGCTGAACATGGTAAAAAAAGCGAACAGGTTAAAAAGATTACGGTATCCATTCCGCTAAAAGTCTTGAAAATCCTGACCGATGAACGAACTCGCCGCCAGATCAACAATCTGCGGCATGCCACCAACAGCGAGCTGCTCTGTGAAGCGTTCCTGCACGCGTTTACCGGCCAGCCACTACCCGACGATAACGACCTTCGCAAAGAGCGCAGCGATGAAATTCCTGAAACGGCGAAGGTGCAGATGAGGGAAAAAGGCGTCGATCCCGATACGTGGGAATACTAGGCGTACGCAAAGCGCTTTCACCGCCTCACGGCGCGCGGGCTACCTAATCGAATAGGCGGGTTGCCCTTTGTGGTAAATGCGGCGTGATAGGTATAACGCCGCAGAAGATAAAAAATTACAGACACAAAAAAGGCGCCTTGATGGCGCCTTTTTCCTGCACATAACCGTGCACAAGTAAAAGATTACTTGCCTTTAACCATGTTGAAGCGCTTGTTGAACAGGTCAACACGGCCGCCGGTCGCAACGTCACGCTGCTTGCCGGTGTAGAACGGATGGCATTCGCCACACACGTCCAGGTTCAGATCGCGGCCAACGGTAGAGTTAATCTTGATAACGTTACCGCAAGAACAGGTTGCCGTGATCTCTTTATAATCTGGATGAATACCTTGTTTCATGATGAACCTCTCTAAAGTCGTATCGCTATACGGACACCAATTTGCCGCACACCATACGAGATAAAAAATGGGTTGAGTGGTTTGGCTCTATAAAGAACCAAAGGCGGCAGATTATACAGAGTAGAAATGAACCACGCAAGCGGCGAGCTATTCGGCAGTTGCCCGGGCTTATGTTATGCTGTACTGCTTCACAATTTGGTGACGTTATTTCGTTATTTCGCTGATTAGGAACTGCTTCGGCATGCGCGTTGTTAAGGTTGTTTTCCCCGTACCGCTGGATCGCTCATTCGACTACCTGCTGCCCGAAGGGGAAAAGGCCGTCGTCGGCGCGCGGGTAAGCGCCCCCTTCGGCCCGAGAAAAGCCATTGGTATCATCGTCGCTTCCTCAGCGAACAGTGATTACCCGCTGTCACAGCTAAAAACCGTTCACCACCTTATTGATCAAGAATCCCTCTTTACGCCCAGCCTGTGGAAAACGCTGCACTGGGCAGCCTCTTACTATCAGTTTCCTCTAGGTGAAGTGCTATTCCACGCGCTTCCAGTGCTGCTTCGTCAGGGAAAACCAGCGGAAGAGCCCCCGATCTGGCAGTGGCGAGCAACGCCTGAAGGTGAAGAGGTCGATCTCGCTATTCTAAAGCGCGCCCCTAAGCAGCAACAGGCGCTGGCGGCACTGCGTAAACACCCGGTGTATCGCCACCAGATTGCAGAACAGGATCTTAACGAAGCCGCCCTGAAAGCGTTAAAAGAAAAAGGCCTGGCTGAACTTCAGGCAACAGCGCCGACACCAAGCCTCTGGAAGGAAACGCACGCAAACGACGAGGAGCGTCTCAAGCTCAATACGGAACAGGCAACCGCCGTGGGCGCCATTCGCGGCAGCGACAGCGAGTTTGGCGTTTGGCTGCTGGAAGGTATTACCGGATCGGGAAAGACGGAAGTCTATCTCAGCGTGCTGGAAAACGTGCTGGCACAGGGGCGGCAGGCGCTGGTGCTGGTTCCGGAAATCGGCCTCACACCCCAAACCATCGCACGCTTTCGCGAGCGCTTTAATGCCCCAATTGACGTCGTCCATTCCGGCCTTAACGACAGCGAGCGGCTGGCCGTTTGGCTGCGCGCTCGGCGAGGGGAAACCGCCATCGTCATCGGTACGCGCTCGGCGCTGTTCACGCCGTTTGAACGCCTCGGCATTATTATTATCGATGAAGAGCACGACAGCTCCTACAAACAGCAGGAAGGCTGGCGCTACCATGCGCGCGATTTAGCCGTTTTACACGCTCGACAGGAACATATTCCCATCGTTTTAGGCTCTGCCACGCCCGCCGTGGAAAGCCTGTACAACGCCCAAACGGGCAAGTACCGTCACCTGCGGTTAACCATGCGTGCCGGGCACGCTCGCCCGGCGGCACAGGCGCTGATTGACCTGAAAGGACAAACCCTGACCGCAGGCCTTTCGGCACCGCTGCTTGCCCGCATGCGTGAGCATCTTAACGCCAATAATCAGGTCATGCTGTTTCTCAACCGTCGAGGCTATGCCCCTGCGCTGCTCTGCCATGAATGCGGCTGGATCGCGGAATGCCCGCGCTGCGAGCAGTATTACACTCTGCACCAGCATCAGCGCCAGCTTCGCTGCCACCACTGCGACAGCCAGCGCCCGGTGCCCTACCAGTGTCCGCAGTGTGGCTCAACCCATCTGGTGCCCGTCGGCGTTGGCACAGAACAGCTCGACAGCGAGCTTGTCCGGCTGTTCCCCGACATTCCCATTACCCGCGTCGACCGCGACACTACCAGCAGAAAAGGGGCATTAGAGCAGCACCTGTCAGATATCCATCAGGGAGGCGCTCGCATTCTGATCGGCACCCAAATGCTGGCTAAAGGCCACCACTTTCCCGATGTAACAATGGTCGGGCTTATCGACGTTGACGGTGCGCTGTTTTGCGCTGACTTTCGCGCCGCAGAGCGCTTTGCTCAGCTTTATACTCAGGTTTCTGGCCGAGCAGGTCGCGCGGGCAAGCGGGGAGAAGTGCTGCTGCAAACCCATCATCCTGACCATCCGCTGCTGCAAACTCTGCTCCATCAGGGCTACGACGCTTTTGCCCGGCAGGCGATTGCAGAAAGGAAAACCGTTTTTTTACCGCCATTTACCTACCACGCTATGTTTCGCGCTGACGATCACGACAATCGTCAAGCCAGCCAGTTTCTACAGCAGCTGCGCGAGCACCTTGCTGCCACACAGACGGAAGACGGTGCTCTATGGGTGCTGGGACCGGTACCCGCGCTGGCCGCGAAGCGAAGCGGGCGCTTTCGCTGGCAGCTGCTGTTACAGCATCCTTCCCGCCAGCGTCTACAGCAGATCCTCTACGGGCTGCGGCAGTATATTTCCACCATGCCACAGGCTCCCAAAGTCAAGTGGACGCTGGATGTCGACCCCATAGAGAGCTAATTCGAATATTATTGCGAGGCTGCTCTAAAAAACTTAGCAACCGCATACTATTCAGCCCAGAAATCGCTTAAAACTACCGACGGTCTATACAGTAGGAAAAGCGACGATGCTAAATTTCTCTGGGAGTCCCCTATCTTGGAACAGGTAAAAATACCGCCAAACGTCACCATGAGAGACGTAGCGGTTCAGGCTGGCGTCTCCGCCGCAACGGTTTCCAGAACGCTGATGATGCCGGACAAAGTGTCGGCACAAACCCGCGATAGGGTGGAACAGGCTATTGCCCAAACGGGCTATATCCCGGTCTCTCAGAATAAAATTGCCCGCCAGAAGGGAAGCCGGATCCTGCTGGTGATGGCACAGGACATCACCGATCCGTTCTCCACCGACGTCATGCAGGGAATTCAGGAAACGGCAGAGATATTTGGCTATACCGTGCTTTTTCTGGATAATCGCCAGCAGTCCGTCGATTGGGAGACTCTATCTCCCATTATGCGGCAAGTAGACGGCGCCGTTCTGCTCGGAGCCCGCTTTCCGTTTGGCCTGAGCGCCGAAGAGCGCGCGCTGTGCCCGCCGATGGTCATGGCGAATGAATACCTTCCCGAGCTCAAACTACCGACGATTCATATCGACAACCTGACCGCCGCATTTAACGCGGTGCTCTATCTACAGCATCTAGGCCACTGTCGCATAGCCTGCATCTGTGGCCCGAGCCAGCTCCATTTGAGCCACTACCGGCAACAAGGGTATATTCAGGCGCTCCAGCGCGGCGGCATTGCGATAGAAAAAAGCTACATTTTGGAAGGCCCTCTGACGTTCGAAAGCGGCGCCAGCGCACTGTCGCAACTGATGGCACTGCCTCAGCCTCCCAGCGCTATCTTTTGCCACAGCGACATTGTTGCCATCGGCGCCATTCATCAGGCAAAACAGCAGGGATTAAAAGTTCCGCAGGATCTCTCCGTGATCGGCTTTGACGACATCTCGATGGCAAAATACGCCGATCCGCCTCTCACCACCGTTGCCCAGCCGCGCTATCAAATCGGTAAGCAGGCCGTGCAGATGCTGCTGGAACTGTTGGAAGGGAATCCGGAAAAAAGAGGGTCTATTCTGTTAGACAGCGAGCTTATCGTTCGCGACAGTACGGCACCACTGTAGGGTATAAAAGCCCCATTCCACCTCGAATGATAACATTAGGTAACTAAACACAATCTAGCCAAGGTCTTGCATATTACGTACTATAAGACATCATTTTCTTTATTTTCGACAACAGACAAGAGTCACAGTGGCACAACGAGATTATGTCAGCCGCAGCCGTTCAGGAGCGCGGGGCAAAAAAAGCAGTAAAAACAAAAAGAAAAAAAGCGCATCGGGAGCAGCATCCAAACTGATGGTGGTGCTTGCCGTCGCCGTTCTAGCCGTCTTTGCCGGTGGCCTTTATTACATTACCCAAAATAAATCCGATCCACCGCCTGAAACGTCTGGGCCAGCTACCGCTCAGGGGAACGGTTTACCGCCAAAACCAACCGATCGCTGGACTTATATTAAAGAGCTGGAAAACCGTCAGGTGACTAACTCACCAAACTCCGGCGCCACACAGCCTCCTCTCTCTCAGCAGCCACAGCTAACCACCGAACAGCGAAGAGCGCTGGAGCAGATTCAGTCAGATATGCAAAAGCCTCCTGCCACACAGGCGGGAACAGCCACAGGCAGTAACCCTGCCACCTCAAGAGACGGCGGCAGTAAACCGGCGCTCAACACGGCTGCGACCAATAACAATGCCTCAAAGCCGACAACGCCTCCGCCGCCCACTGTGCAAAATACCGCTCAGGCAAAAAACCAGCGCTGGACAATCCAGTGCGGCTCTTTCCGCACTACAGAGCAGGCAGAGTCAGTCAAAGTGAAGCTGGCATTTTCGGGCTTTGAAAGCCGTATTAGCACCGGCGGCGGCTGGAATAGGGTGGTGATGGGCCCATACGCCAATCGCGACAGCGCAGACAAAACTTTACAACGGCTGAAAAACGCCGGCATGAGCAGCTGCATGCCTGTCGCTGCCGGAAACTAATCGTTTAATTTCATACAGCTATTGGCCGCTTCAGTGTAAAAACTCACTCAAGCGGCCACACATCGCCCTCGTATTTGAAAAAGATTGTCCCCCCCTCAGGGTTGAAATAGCGTTCTGGCTTCCCCATCTACATATCCAATCCCCCTGACCTAATAAAGGCAGGCCCCTTTTCCTATCTGCTAGCGAGGATAAACACGTGACAACGATTGTAAGCGTCCGCCGTAATGGCCATGTGGTAATAGGTGGTGATGGTCAAGTTACGCTGGGCAACACCGTAATGAAAGGTAACGCCCGTAAAGTCCGTCGCCTGTACAACGAGCGGGTCATTGCAGGCTTTGCTGGCGGCACTGCGGACGCCTTTACGCTGTTTGAGCGCTTTGAGCGCAAGCTGGAAATGCATCAGGGGCACCTGACCAAAGCGGCAGTGGAACTTGCTAAAGACTGGCGAACTGACCGCATGCTGCGCCGCCTTGAAGCGCTTCTGGCAGTTGCCGATGAAACCGCATCGCTGATCATTACCGGCAATGGCGACGTCGTTCAGCCAGAAAACGACCTGATCGCTATCGGCTCAGGGGGGCCTTACGCCCAGTCCGCTGCCAGAGCCCTGCTGGAAAATACCGATATGAGCGCCCGTGACATCGTCGAAAAATCTCTGTCTATCGCCGGTGACATCTGTATCTATACCAACCGTTTCCAAACGATCGAAGAACTTAAGTCAAAAGAATAAGGATCGCCACCATGTCTGAAATGACTCCTCGCGAAATAGTTAGCGAACTCGACGGTTACATTATCGGCCAAGGCAAAGCCAAGCGCGCCGTGGCCATTGCGCTACGCAACCGCTGGCGCCGTATGCAGCTTAACGACGAGCTGCGCCACGAAGTCACGCCCAAAAACATCCTGATGATCGGACCAACCGGCGTCGGTAAAACCGAAATCGCCCGCCGCTTGGCCAAGCTTGCCAATGCGCCTTTTATTAAGGTTGAAGCGACCAAGTTCACCGAAGTGGGCTATGTGGGCAAAGAAGTTGACTCCATCATCCGCGATCTTGCCGATGCCGCCGTCAAAATGGTTCGCCAGCAGTCGGTGGAAAAAATGCGCTACCGCGCCGAAGAGCTGGCGGAAGACCGCATTCTGGACGTGCTGATCCCACCTGCCCGCGACAACTGGGGTCAGGCAGAAGGCAATCAGGAAAGTTCAGCGGCTCGTCAGGCGTTTCGCAAAAAGCTGCGCGAAGGCCAGCTGGATGACAAAGAAATCGAGATCGAACTGACGGCCGTGCCAATGGGCGTTGAAATTATGGCGCCTCCGGGCATGGAAGAAATGACCAATCAGCTTCAATCCATGTTCCAAAATCTTGGCGGTCAGAAGCAGAAACCGCGCAAGATGAAGATTAAGGACGCTTTCAAAGCGCTTATCGAAGAAGAGGCCGGCAAGCTGGTTAATCCTGAAGAGCTGAAGCAGCAGGCGATCGACGCCGTTGAGCAGCACGGCATCGTGTTTATCGACGAAATCGATAAGATCTGTAAGCGCGGGGAAGTTTCTGGCCCTGACGTTTCTCGCGAAGGCGTTCAGCGCGACCTGCTGCCGCTGGTAGAAGGCTGCACCGTATCGACCAAGCACGGCATGGTGAAAACCGATCACATTCTGTTTATCGCCTCCGGCGCGTTCCAGACAGCTAGCCCATCAGATCTGATCCCTGAGCTACAGGGTCGACTGCCGATCCGCGTTGAGCTACAGGCGCTGACGACGGAAGACTTTGAGCGCATTCTGACAGAGCCTAGCGCATCTTTGACTGAACAGTACAAGGCACTGATGGCGACGGAAGGAGTTGCAGTAAACTTCCAGCCTGACGGCATTCGCCGCATTGCTGAAGCCGCATGGCAGGTGAATGAAAGAACGGAAAACATCGGCGCCCGCCGCCTGCATACTGTGTTGGAACGCCTGATGGAAGATATTTCCTATGACGCCAGCGAAAATGGTGGTGCAGTGATAACCATTGACGCCCAGTACGTTCGCGATCATTTGGATGAACTGGTCGATGATGAAGATCTGAGCCGCTTTATTCTGTAATCCCGCTCACGTCCTAACCTATCAGCAGTATTTACGGGAAGCCTCGGCTTCCCGTAAACTTATCCGCTTTTCCGGTTCGATATCCGGTATACTTTCTAAAAAACTGCGCGCTTTCGCTCTTTTCCGACTCGACTATTTGGCACAAAGTTAGCACATATGCCACGGAATCAAAGCAAGCTCTCGTTAATTTTCCTATAATGCGCGTATAATTGACGGTTAGTCGTTTATTACGTACAGATACGTACTGAAGTTTATATTTGAATTGAAGCCATGAGCCAAACTCACTCAACAAGTCAAGTTACCGCCTGGATTGAGAGCCTGCGCCCTCGTACGCTACCCCTTGCGCTGGCCTCTATCGTCACGGGATCTGCACTGGCTGCCTGGATGAACCACTTCAGCCTGGGCATCGCAGTCATGGCGCTCTTGACGGCAGCACTGCTGCAAATTCTCTCCAATCTGGCGAATGACTACGGCGACGCGGTAAAAGGTAGCGATACCGAAGCGCGCATCGGCCCCAATCGCGGTATGCAAAAAGGCCTGATTACCCTCCCCCAGATGAAGCGGGCGCTGGCGATAGTTATTGCCCTGACGGTGCTTTCCGGCGTGGCCCTTATTGCCATGGCCTGTAGAAAGCCAGAGGATATTATCGGATTTCTAGCATTAGGGCTTCTGGCTATTGTCGCCTCCATCACCTATACCGTCGGGCGTAAACCCTACGGCTATATGGGGCTTGGCGACATTTCCGTCCTGATTTTCTTCGGCTGGCTCAGCGTAGCCGGTACCTACTACCTACAGGCCGGCACCTTTGACAGCATCGTTCTGCTGCCCGCTACGGCCTGCGGCCTGCTGGCGGTGGCGGTACTCAACATCAATAACCTGCGGGACATCGATAACGACCGCATGAACGGCAAAAATACGCTGGCAGTGCGCTTAGGCCCCATTTGGGCTCGCCGCTATCACTTCCTGCTGTTGGCTGGGGCGCTGCTTTGCCTGGTGCTGTTTGCGCTGTTCGATCTTCGCAGCTGGAGCGGATGGCTGTTTATTCTGGCCGTTCCGCTGCTGTACCGCCACGCGGTCTATGTGCTCCATGAGCAAACGGCAGTCGCTATGCGCCCCATGCTTGAACAAATGGTAAAAGGCGCGCTGCTGACCAACATTCTCTTTGCTATTGGCGTTGTTCTTAGCTAGGCAAACCTCAGGCTCTCATTCTTTTCCCAACAAGAGGATGGCTTTGCCATCCTCTTGACGTTCGGGCTATACTGGCAGCTACGACGGTAAACCAACGATACCAACACAACAGGCGACGATATTTATGAAATATGATACTTCCGAGCTGTGTGACATATACCCCGAAGAAGTCAACGTTGTAGAGCCGCTGTTTTCCAACTTCGGCGGGCGTCCCTCTTTCGGCGGTAAAATCACCACCGTCAAATGCTTTGAAGACAACGGATTGATTTACGAGCTGCTGGAAGAAAACGGCCAAGGCCGAATTCTGCTGATTGACGGCGGCGGTTCTGTACGCAGGGCGCTTATTGACGCTGAAGTCGCTCGCCTGGCAGTGCAAAACGAGTGGGAAGGCCTGGTAGTTTACGGCGCAGTGCGTCAGGTTGATGAGCTTGAAGAGCTGGACATCGGCATTCAGGCGCTGGCCTCTATTCCCGTCGGCGCAGACGCTCAGGGCATTGGTGAAAGCGATATTGGCGTTAACTTCGGCAGCGTCACCTTTTTCTCTGGCGACCACCTGTACGCAGATAACACCGGTATTATTCTTTCCGAAGAGCCGTTGGACATCGAGTAAAAACCGCGTCAGAAAAACAGCAAAACGCCGCGTCATAGAACGCGGCGTTTTCATTTAACGCACTGAGTCAGTCAATAACGAAGAAAAACGCCCGTTAGTTAACTTCGTCCATTTTGCCCAGCAGAAGACGCAGACGATCCTGCCATGCCTGCTGTTCTTGCTTGAGCTGCGCGTTTTCGTTAATCAGCGCTTCGCGGCCACCTGCGGACGACTCAAGGTCGCGAACCAAAGCGTTGTTCTTCTCTTTCAGATCTTCAATTTCCATCTGCAGCAGAGTAATGGTATCAATCGCCTGCTGAACTTTGGCTTCAAGTTTTTCAAACACTTCAAATGACATTATTTCGTCCTCATATAGACATACCCGCAAAGCGGAAAATCGAAAATCATCACGGCCGCTAGCGGTAAGAGCTCGCTAATACTCTAAATAATTCGAGTTGCGAGAAGGCGGCAAGCAAGGGAACCCCAAGAGCATAGATAACTATGTAGCTGGGGTGAACGACAAATCTGTCAGGAACAGATTTGAACGCCGCTTGCGACGGCCCGTAAGGGCGAGACCCATGGATGGGTCGAGTATTTGCAGCCAACACACTCGCAACTTGAAGTATGACGAGTATTTCCGTTAGTGGTTCACAAAGTCGATTGTATTAACCTGACCGTACGCTGTCTAGCCGTAGACCCCCATAAAGCGCGAATGTTCAGAAAATTTAGCCTGATAAAAATAATGCGTACCGCCGAGCAAGGAAAACAATCCTCATCTATATTCTTTTACATTCATAAATTGGGCGTTAGCTATCGTTTTGCGAACAAAAAGGATCAATTATTTGACCGAATACACAAAATTAAACTTTCGTTATTTTTCGTTATAGAGCGATAACGATAACATTAATCAACCGCCTCTATTAATTTATAATATGGTAATAACAGGCGACTAACATTTACTTCTTATCTACTCTCTCCCAACACGGAGTAATGCATATGAGTCAAACCACAGGCCCAACGCTAAAAGGGCAGTGTATCGCTGAGTTTCTTGGAACGGGTCTTTTTCTATTTTTTGGTATTGGCTGCGTGGCCGCTCTGAAAGTCGCCGGAGCTAGCTTTGGTCAATGGGAAATCAGTATTATTTGGGGTCTCGCTGTCGCTCTTGGCGTTTACCTCACTGCCGGCGTTTCCGGCGCACATCTAAACCCTGCGGTTACCATCGCGCTGTGGCTGTTTGCCTGCTTCGATAAGAAAAAAGTTATTCCCTATATCATCGCCCAAATAGCCGGAGCCTTCTGCGGCGCGGCGCTGGTTTACGCCCTCTATTTCAGCCTGTTCCACGAAGTCGAGCAGGCGCAAAATATCGTTAGAGGCAGTATGGACAGTCTGTCGCTGGCGGGCACCTTCTCCACCTACCCTAACCCTGCCATTAACGTCTTTCAGGCCTTTGGCGTTGAGTTTGTCATTACCGCCGTGCTGATGTGCCTAATTCTGGCGCTGACGGATGACGGCAACGGCGTGCCGAAGGGCTCACTGGCTCCGCTTCTTATCGGTATTCTGGTCGCGGTTATTGGTGCCTCAATGGGGCCGCTAACCGGCTTTGCCATGAATCCTGCCCGTGACTTTGGGCCAAAAATGTTTGCCTACATCGCTGGCTGGGGCAATATCGCCTTTACCGGAGGTCGAGATATCCCCTACTTCATCGTTCCTATCGTCGGACCAATCCTCGGTGCCTGTGCTGGCGCCATGGGTTATCGCGTATTTATCGGCCGCAACCTGCCGTGCGACGCCTGCAAGATTGATGAATAAGAAACTCTTTTCGTTCGGCCGGAGCTACTCCGGCCAACTTGTAAACGCTTTCCCACCACGTCAATAAACGGAGTATTCCAGATGACGACTGAACAAAAATACATTGTCGCACTCGACCAGGGCACTACCAGCTCGCGGGCCGTCATTTTAGATCATGATGCCAACATCATCGGCGTATCTCAGAGAGAATTCACTCAGCATTACCCCCATCCAGGCTGGGTAGAACACGATCCGATGGAAATTTGGGCGACGCAAAGCTCCGTTTTGGTTGAAGTGCTGGCACAAACCGGCATCAGTTCCGACCAAGTGGCCGCTATCGGTATCACCAACCAGCGCGAAACCACCATCGTTTGGGACAAAGAAACCGGCAAACCGGTTTATAACGCCATCGTTTGGCAGTGCCGCCGCACCGCTAGCATTTGTGAGCAGCTGAAAAAAGACGGCTTAACAGACTACATCCGTGAAAACACCGGTCTGGTCGTTGACCCCTACTTCTCCGGCACTAAAGTGAAGTGGATCCTAGACCACGTTGAAGGCGCTCGCGATCGCGCCAAGCGCGGCGAACTGCTGTTCGGTACCGTAGACACTTGGCTGGTGTGGAATATGACACAGGGCCGTTCGCACGTCACCGACTACACTAACGCCTCCCGCACCATGCTGTTCAACATCAAAACGCTGGACTGGGACGACAAAATGCTGGAAGCGTTGGACATCCCGCGCGCCATGCTGCCAGACGTTCGTCCATCCTCTGAGATTTACGGCAAAACCAACATTGGCGGCAAAGGTGGCACGCGTATTCCTATTGCAGGCATGGCAGGTGACCAGCAGGCCGCGCTGTTCGGCCACCTGTGCGTTCAGCCGGGCATGGCTAAAAACACCTACGGCACTGGCTGCTTCCTGCTAATGAACACCGGTAAGGACGTCGTGAAGTCCGATCACGGCCTGCTGACCACCATCGCCTGCGGCCCGCGCGGTGAAGTGAACTACGCACTGGAAGGCGCAGTGTTCATCGGCGGCGCATCCATTCAGTGGCTGCGCGACGAGCTCAAGCTGTTTAGCGATGCAATGGACTCTGAATACTTCGCCACCAAGGTCAAAGACAGCAACGGCGTTTATGTCGTTCCGGCCTTTACCGGCCTGGGCGCACCGTACTGGGATCCGTATGCCCGCGGCGCAATTCTCGGCCTGACTCGCGGCGTGAACTCTAACCACATCATCCGCGCTACGTTGGAATCCATCGCCTACCAAACCCGCGACGTGCTGGACGCCATGCAGGCTGACTCCGGTGCTCGCCTTCAGGCTCTACGTGTTGACGGCGGTGCGGTATCCAACAACTTCCTGATGCAGTTCCAGTCAGACATTCTCGGTACGACCGTTGAACGCCCTGCCGTACGCGAAGTCACCGCTCTGGGGGCTGCTTACCTTGCAGGCCTGGCCGTCGGCTTCTGGAGCGATTTAGACGAAGTGAAAAGCAAAGCCGAAGTCGAGCGTGCCTTCAAGCCCGGTATCGAAACCACCGAACGCAACGTGCGTTACAGAGGCTGGCAGAAAGCCGTCGCCCGCGCCCGCGATTGGGAAGAGCACGAATAACGGTATAAAAGTAACAGTATAGAAAGAGAAACTACCCATTCTGTTTTTGGGCCCGCAAACGGGCCCATTTTTTATGGAAAATTCTCTCGCCGACTATGGAGAATTCACGAATATCCCTCTAGGTCTGTGGTAAAATCGGCCTCACATCTCTCTCCTAGTAAAATCAAAACGCAACGGATCCCTAACATGAAACGTGAACTGGCAATTGAGTTTTCCCGGGTAACGGAAGCCGCCGCTTTGGCCGGCTATCGCTATTTAGGGCGCGGTGATAAAAACAAAGCCGACGGCGCCGCCGTTGAAGCCATGCGCATCGTGCTAAACCAAGTCAATATTGACGGAGAGATCGTCATTGGCGAGGGCGAAATCGACGAAGCGCCCATGCTCTATATCGGTGAAAAAGTAGGAACCGGCCAGGGCAGCGCGGTAGATATCGCCGTAGATCCCATTGAGGGTACTCGCATGACGGCCATGGGACAGGCCAATGCGCTAGCAGTACTGGCCGTTGCCGAAAAAGGTGCATTCTTGCACGCACCGGACATGTATATGGAAAAGCTGGTCGTCGGCCCGGGAGCAAAAGGCGCCGCCGATCTGAACCTGCCGCTGTCGGAGAACCTCAAGCGCATTGCCGCTCAGCTCAACAAGCCGTTAGACAAGCTTACGGTTATCACGCTGGCCAAACCGCGCCACGATGCGATCATCGCCGAAATGCAGCAGCTGGGCGTACGCGTCTTTGCCATTCCGGACGGCGACGTAGCGGCCTCTATCCTGACCTGTATGCCTGACAGTGAAGTAGACGTCATGTACGGCATCGGCGGCGCGCCTGAAGGGGTAATCTCCGCCGCCGTGATCCGCGCGCTGGACGGCGATATGCAGGCTCGGCTGCTGGCTCGCCATCAGGTCAAGGGCGATACGGAAGAGAATCGGCGCATTGGAGAAGAGGAGCTAGCGCGCTGCCAAAAAATGGGGCTTAACCCCGGTGAAGTGCTAAAGCTGGGCGACATGGCTCGCAACGACAACATCATCTTCTCTGCTACGGGCATTACCAAAGGCGACCTGCTCAACGGCATTCAGCGCACGGGCAATATGGCAACGACTGAAACGCTGCTGGTACGCGGTAAATCCCGCACTATTCGCCGCATTCAGTCTATTCACTATCTCGATCGCAAAGATCCAGCATTGTGCGATATTTTGCTGTAACAGCATCCAGATAAAACTCAGAAAAATGCCCTCGTTTTGACGAGGGCATTTTTTTCACAATAGTTACCAGTAACGGTAAGCAATAATCCCAAAATGGGCACATATTGTTCAAAAATTAGACGTAATTAGGAGAATACTGAAGTTAGAAAAGCATATGACCTTCATACATCATGAACTGACAAGGGGGATATGCTTATGGCGGAACAGAACCTACATTCAGTAGAAAATTTTGATTTTCTGGCGCGCAGCTTGGCTCAAATGTATACACAAGGGAGGCCAGTCAACGTTCACGCCGTCATTGGTAACATGAATGAAGTACAAAAAGCATGGTTCCAAAAACGCTATGCGCGCTATTTAGAGCAGGCCGAGCAGGCAAAAGTCAGTAGAACGGAACATTAATAACGTGACTACCTGTAAGAATTGCATATCTCTGGCCGATGCATCACGCATCGGCTAGTTTAATACAACCTCGTCAAGTGAGAACTAAACGCCGTACTGCTCACGATAGGCATTAATTGCCGCCAGTTCCTGTGCCATTTCCGGTTTTTCTTCCAGATACTCAACCAAATCGTCTAGCGTAATTATCGTAATCACGCTGCACTGATAGTCGCGCTGCACTTCCTGAATCGCCGACAGCTCACCGGTACCGCGCTCCTGACGATCCAGACAGATCAATACGCCGCTCAAAGAGGCACCCTGTGCGCGAATAGTCGTCATCGATTCACGAATGGCGGTACCCGCGGTGATCACATCATCCACCAGCATCACACGGCCAACCAGCGGGCTACCTACTAGGCTGCCACCCTCTCCGTGATCTTTCGCCTCTTTGCGGTTAAAGCAGTAGGGAATATCGATGTCGTGATGTTCAGACAGGGCTACTGCCGTCGTCGTCGCAATGGGAATGCCCTTATAGGCTGGCCCAAATAGCACATCGAACTCAATGCCAGAGTCCACCAGTGCCGAAGCGTAAAAGCGGCCAAGCAGCGCCAAATCGCGACCAGTATTAAACAGCCCGGCGTTAAAAAAGTACGGGCTAACCCGCCCAGACTTCAGGTGAAACTCGCCGAATCTTAAAACCTGCTTGTTTAGCGCAAACTCAATAAACTGGCGCTGATAGTGTTTCATATTTGATGATTCCTCACGCTTAACTTAACTCTGCCTTAATCGGAAGATTGATGACAAACCAATTAAATCGGCTTCTGTGGGTATTCCGACCGAAATTACAGCGTGCCTATATGACCATCGTGCTCAGTCGGGAGGGCGCTTGTATTGGCTCTGGGCGTGCGGCGGGCCTAGCCCTCCTACGGGCAGTTATGAAGCCCTTCGGGCTTCACCCTAAAGGGCCAGCGCAAGCGCTGTTCAAACCGGCTTTGCCGGTTTGTCGTTGGCTTACGCCAAATCGACCCCAACGGAGGCCTCTCCCGCCGTTTAACTCCATCAGTCAGTTAGATTCAAAGCATTTGTCATAAAACTAAGGCGACTATAAGTCGCCTTTTTCAAAAACTACGGTCGTTCAAGCGCCGCCTTCTGCGCCGCCATAATGGTCTCTATGCCGCCTCGGGCAAGCCCTAGCAGGGTCAACAGCTCTTCGTGGCTGAAAGGCTCACCTTCTGCTGTGCCCTGCACTTCAATCATGCGGCCGTCTTCGGTCATTACCACGTTCATGTCGGTTTCTGCCGCTGAATCCTCAACGTACTCCAGATCGCACACCGCTTCACCGTTGACGATACCTACAGATACCGCAGCTACCAGCCCTTTCATTGGGTTTTTCGCCAGGCGCTTATTGGCCACCATGGCGTTGAGGGCGTCCGCCAGCGCAACGCAGGCGCCGGTAATAGAAGCAGTACGCGTGCCGCCGTCAGCCTGAAGAACGTCGCAGTCCAGCGTCACGGTGTATTCGCCCAGCATCTTTAAATCAATCGCTGCACGCAGAGAACGAGCAATAAGGCGCTGGATTTCCAGTGTCCGACCACCCTGCTTCCCCTTGGCCGCTTCACGCGCATTGCGGGTGTGGGTTGAGCGCGGCAGCATGCCGTACTCCGCTGTCACCCATCCCTGTCCTTGGCCTTTCAGAAAGCGCGGCACGCCCTCTTCCACAGTCGCTGTACACAGCACTTTAGTGTCGCCAAACTCCACCAGCACGGAACCTTCCGCATGCTTCGTATAGTGACGAGTCAGGGTTATTGGGCGCACCTGCTGTGCACTTCGGCCTTCTGGACGCATGAAATTCTCTCCGGAGGTTATGTCAGACGGGGTCAACGACCGTTTACGGGCACCTTTAGCAAGGGCGAGTGGCGAACGCTGATATATTGACCGCGCATTATACTGATTTTCAGTCCAGATGCCTACGGTGAATAGGCAAAGCTCGCGCGGCAAATCACAACGTCCGGCGTAATATGGTGTTATACTCGCGCTTATTTTCTCAAACGGGTACTCGACTATGATCCGCAGTATGACCGCCTACGCCCGCCATGAAACCAAGGGTGAATGGGGCTCCGCCTCCTGGGAGCTTCGCTCCGTTAACCAGCGCTATCTGGAAACCTATATCCGCCTGCCGGAGCAGTTCCGCAGCCTAGAGCCGATGATCCGCGAGCGCCTGAGAGCGCGTCTGACCCGCGGCAAAATCGAATGCAACCTGCGCTTCGACCTCGATCCTGCCTATCAAACCGAGCTGATGCTGAACAAAGAGCTCGCTCAGCAGCTAGTGCAGGCTGCCAACTGGGTAAAAATGCAAAGCGACGAAGGGGAAATCAATCCCGTCGATATTCTGCGTTGGCCGGGAGTAATGTCGGCAAAAAGTCAGGATCTGGACGCTATCGGTACCGAACTGATGGAATCACTGGAAACTGCCCTGACTGACTTTATTGACAGCCGCGAGCGGGAAGGCAGCGCGCTGAAGTCGCTTATCGAACAGCGCCTTGAAGGCGTGATGGTCGAAGTGGGCAAAGTGCGCGAGCGCATGCCTGAAGTGCTGGTTTGGCAGCGCGAACGCCTGATGAGCAAGCTAGAAGACGCCGCCGTTCAGCTGGACAGCAACCGCCTTGAACAGGAGCTGATTATGCTCGCCCAGCGCGTCGACGTCGCCGAAGAGCTCGACCGCCTAGAAGCCCACGTCAAAGAAACCTACTCTATTCTGAAAAAGAAAGAGGCCGTCGGCCGCCGTCTGGACTTTATGATGCAGGAGTTCAACCGCGAGTCCAACACGCTGGCGTCTAAGTCTATCAATGCGGATATCACCGCGTCGGCGATTGAGCTGAAGGTGTTGATTGAGCAGATGAGGGAGCAGATCCAGAACATCGAGTAACGCTTTGGATAGAGTTCAATGAGAAAACGTGCCGATGCATTTATAGTGCTATCGGCACGATAAGCATCTAACAGTCAGTTTACGCCCCGTCACTTAGCGTTCTAACGAGCCCTTCATTTAGTCCCCTAAACGCCGTCTTTACCTGTTGAAGCTGCTTTCTCAACTCGTGCACTTCATCGTTATCAGGAATAAGCACAATGCAGTCCCCGGCGATTTTCACGGTAACGCCAGTGCCAATATTAAATCCGATATCTCTAAGCCATTTCCCACTCAGGTGCAGGGAAGGCGTTTCCGTATTGCCCTGGCTGGGCAGATATCCGACGGTATAGCGACGCTGGGTTTTAACAGCTTTTGTAGATAATGGGTGTGTTTGGGCAGGGATCGTAGCCATAAGGCAACCTCCGATGAGTAATTAATGTAACCATCACCAGAGAGGTCAATCTCATGGGTGGTGGACTGAGCAAAGTTGACCTTACCGGCCTCATCGGATACCGGCGCACCTTACGGTGCCCTCACCCAGCCCACCATTGAGATGTAGCCAGACCAACGACACAAAAAAAGACGCAGACGCGTCATATGCCGCCGATGAAGTTTGCAGGAGGTCAATCCCGACGCCTGATTTTGCAGGCGCGTGGAAAAGATACTGCGATCGACGGTAGGCGACAAGAGGATTTATTTGGAGGAGTCTCGCAGAAATAGAAGAAGATGATGATTATATCTACCCCACTCAAACCGCCTTTCCCCCAAACTATAATTCATCCGCTATTTTCAGTATCATTAAATACACCAAAAAACGTCATTTTCTTAATCGATTCAATATCAAAAATGTACAAAAAATACTTCCCCGCATGTGATATCAATGGGTCGATTAATCCCCCTGCTCCATTTAATCATATGGGTCTGCGCGGGGCAGTCCCTGCAAAATGTGCAAATTGCTCCAAACTGCTCGAAGGTGAATGTACTCGTCATATGGAAATCGTAGGTGGTTATCTACACCTAGACCATGGGCCTTGCAGCATTGATGGGCCAAGCGACCCGGTTATTTACGAAAATACGTTTATTCAATCGAAGGTGACCGTTCCACGAAAGTGCTCAACGTGCCGATTTCTTTCAGTCGCCCCTATTTTTGGATTTCAATGCCATCAGGACGCGAATAAATGGGGTGATTTTAAACGTGGGCTAGATTGGGGGGCGTGGAAACCCAGTGTTATTTATCTGCAGCTTCCAGAGCCTAAAGTGACAACAAAAGTTCTTTCACAGGCCGTCTTTGACAACGATCAAATAGCCTTCATTCGCGAGTATCGAAGAGTGAATCCCGAGTTATCAATCGAAGAGGCAAAGATGGATTTCATCACCTTGAGAAAACGGATAGATAATAATCCTTGAGCGTTTTGTTCTTGATTTAATATCTACTGAATATCCAATTTTTACTCTCCTCTTTCCGATAGTACACTTAAGAAAACACACTATGTGTACATACACCTCAATCCTAACAGTGGCTTTGCATGAAGTACCAGTTTGACACCCCGTACGGCCCAATGGCCGTCGAGTCCAGCGATGGGGCAATTATCCGGCTGCACTTTCCGGACTATATCCCCGACGACTTTGTTAGCGATTCGCACCCCGACGCGCTAATGCAGCAAACAAGGGATGAAGTTGTCGCCTATCTAAATAAAGAAATCCGCGCCTTCAGCGTACCGATTGACGCACAGGGGACTGCGTTTATGCAGCAGGCGTGGCAGATGCTGTGCGATATCCCTTACGGTGAAGTGATGAGCTACGGCGAGGTGGCAAAAGCAATGGGCTGCCCCGGCGGTGCCAGAGCCGTGGGCATGGCGTGCAGAAACAACCCCATTCCGCTAATTATTCCCTGCCATCGAGTATTGAGTCAGGACGGCAAGCTGACAGGATTCTTTGGCGGTGGGTTAACGCTAAAGCAGCGGCTGTTGGATCTGGAACGGGGAGATTATCGTCAAGGGCAGGGAGAGCTGTTCTAATCGCTCCACTACACCTGTCTATACCTCCTCCGAATTTTCAGCACGACTGCTCATCAGCCATTCATCCCACACTGGCCGATCGGTGATATTTTCCACGAGGAAGTCAATAAAACTCCTGATTTTAGGATCCTGATAGTGCCCAGGATGGTAAAGAGCGAACAGGCTGTATTCGTGTTCTTTAATATTGTATTCCGTTAGTACCGGAACCAGCCTGCCGTTAGTGATATGGTCACCCAGCATGTAAGTCGGCAGGCTGACAATCCCCTGATGCTGCAGCGCCGCGTGCTGCAGGCCAAGCGTACTGTTAACTTCAATTACGCTGTTGCCCTGTAGCGGTCTGGAGCGCCCCTCACTATCCTGATAAACCCAGTTATCGCACACGTTGGGGTTAATCAGACAGTCGTGTTCCTCTAACTCCTCTAGCGTCTTTGGCACACCGCGGCGCTCAAGATAGTCCCGGCTCGCGCAATAAACCCAGTTAATATTGCATATTTTGCGCAGGGCGAAATTTGTTGGAGGATTGGCTGTGATGCGCAGTGCGATATCAAAATTCTCTTCGTTTAAATTCACATTTTGATCGTTCAGATCGACAAACAGGCTCACGTCAGGATTCATCTTCCGATAGTCGCCATAAAGCCGCATCAGGTGACACACGCCAAAAGCAATAGAGCAGGTGATACGCAGCTGCCCCTGCGGATGACGGTGGAAACTGGCGGTGTTAACCAGCGACTCATCCAGTTCCTCCAGCAGGTGCTGCGCTCTGGACAGGAGATATTGACCAGGCTCAGTGAGAACAAAGGTGCGCGTGGTTCTTTTTAACAAAACAACGCCAAGCTGCTCTTCTAGCTGGGAAATACTGCGGCTTACGGAAGACGGTGTAAGATTAAGCTTTTGCGCAGCGGCGGAAAAACTATTGCATTCAATAACCTTAATAAAAATCTCCAAATGTCGAAAAATGGAGTAGTTATCGATTTTCATTTTTAACGCCGAAACGCTCTTGTTTAGAATCATCATTCTTATTTATATCCACCGCTGATTGCTCCAAAGCCCAGCCTCAAAGAAACGTCAGCCGCCATAAGACACTGGCATTATTTGCAATAATGTAGCTTTTCTCTCAGGCTTCTTTTTCTATAAAAACTGACACGCTTACACTGTATCAGAATCATTCTATAAAGAGAGCGGATTTAAAAATCAGAGAATAAAAATAGAAAATTATCATTTAATAACATTATATTAAGTGAAATATCTTTATTCAAAAAAGCACATCAGCTATGACTCTACCGTTTTATTTTATCAAAATACTTTCGTTAAGTGGAAAATCGGACTGACGTCAACTTTTGCGTATAACGCAAAAGTATTTTCATTTATTAGCATCGTTGTCCCCTTTTTTATTTACTGGCTGCCTCCTACTATACCTCCCACAAGCATGCTCCTTTTATTCACGGGCGATCGCGCAGGCGCCACGCTTTCTGCCTAATAATTATTTTTATAAATTTTTTAATAGGACATTCACAATGACCCAAATATTAGAGAACGAGAAAGAGCTCAACGCGCTGTATAAATCCGTTCCTTTTACCAAGTATGACGTCGGCTGGGTAGTTCTGTGCATCGGCATGGCGATTGGTTCCGGTATCGTATTTATGCCAGTTCAGATTGGTATCAAGGGCATTTGGGTATTTATCGCCGCCATCTTAATTTCCTATCCTGCTATTTATCTTCTGCAAACCCTCTATCTTAAAACGCTATCAGAAACTGAAAACTGTGAAGATTATGCCAACGTCATTACTCAGTATTTAGGTAAGAACTGGGGAATAGGCCTCGGCATTGCCTATTTTTTAATGCTGCTTCACGGCATGTTTTCTTATTCGCTGGCGGTTACGTTCGACAGCGCCTCCTATATACAAACCTTTGGCCTGACAGAAGGCCTGCTGTCGGACTCGATCTGGTACGGTCTGGTGATTCTAACCGTGCTGGTCTGCATCGCTTCGCGGGGAGAAAGGCTGCTGTTTAAGGTTTCCGGACCGATGGTGTGCGTGAAGTTCGGCATTATTGTTATCCTCGGCCTTGTCATGGTGCCCTACTGGAATTTCGACAACATCACCGCATTTCCACCCATATTGCCGTTTCTCAGAGACGTCTTTCTGACGCTGCCGTTTACGCTGTTCTCCATTCTGTTTGTACAGATCCTTAGCCCGATGAATATCGCCTACCGTAAAATAGAGTCAGACAAGCGTATTGCTACCTACCGCGCCATTCGCGCTAACCGCGTGGCCTATATTGTCTTGGCTATCGCGGTGCTGTTTTTCGCATTTTCATTCACTTTCGCCATCAGTCACGAACAGGCAGTCTCAGCGTTTGAGCAAAACATATCGGCACTAGCCATTGCCGCTCAGGTTATCCCCGGATCGATCGTGAAGGTAATGAGCGCACTGCTGAACATCTTCGCCATTCTGACTGCGTTTCTGGGCATCTACCTCGGCTTTCAGGAGTCCATCAAAGGTCTGGTAATAAACATTATTAGCCGTTTTATTCCACAGGAAAAAATTAATCAAAAGGTGCTGCACATCGCTATTACTGTTGGTGTCATTCTTGCCCTGTGGCTGTGGATCTCCACTCGCTTCTCCATCCTGTTCTTTATGCAGCTCGGCAGCCCGCTGTTTGGCCTGGTTCCCTGCCTTATTCCCTGTTATCTGGTTTATAAGGTCAAGGCGCTCCATAAGCTTAAAGGCCCCAGCATCTGGTTCATCACGTTCTTCGGCATTTTGCTGTGTCTGTCACCGTTCCTGAAAGCTTTTGAATAATCGTCAACGGCCGTGCGTTACGCCCGGCCAACGCAGTTTATGAGGTAAGAAATGAGTAAAAATTCCGCATCACGCTTTAACGTTAGTACTCGACTGACACAAATCGGTAGGGATCCGGCAAAACAGGCAGGCTTCGTTAACGTCCCGGTCTATCGGGGATCTACGGTAATTTTCGCTACCGTTAGCGATATTGAAAACAATCGCGCCGAGTTTAACTACGGTACGGTAGGCACGCCGACTATCGCCAGTCTGGAAAACGCCTGGAGCGATATTGCCGGTGCAGCGGGAACAGTGCTCTCGCCTTCTGGCCTTGGCGCGCTGGCATTAGCGCTGTTTACCACGCTGAAAGCTGGGGATCACCTGCTTATGCCCGACAGCGTCTACAAGCCAACGCGGCTGTTCTGCGCCGGTATGCTGGAAAAAATGGGCATAGAAACCACCTACTACGATCCGTTAATGGGAGCAGAGGTAGAGAAACTGTTTCGCCCGAACACCACTACGCTGTTCCTCGAATCGCCGGGTTCACAGACCTTTGAAGTTCAGGATGTGCCCACCATGGCTGCGCTGGCGAGAAAACACGGTATCGCCACCATTATCGACAACACTTGGGCTACGCCAATCTTCTTTCGCGCCCACGAACACGGCTGTGACCTGTCCGTTGAGGCGGGCACCAAATATCTTGGTGGTCACTCGGACCTGCTGATGGGCGTGGTGTCAGCCAACGAGCAGTGGTGGCCAAAGCTTCGGGAAACCTACGACTTAATGGCGATGCTGCCCGGCGCGGAAGACTGCTTCCTTGCCCTACGCGGCCTTCGCACCATGCATCTTCGGCTGAAAGAGGCCGAAAAGCGCGGACTGGAAATGGCCCACTGGCTGAAATCCCGCCCAGAGGTGCTAAAGGTTCTGCACCCGGCGATGCCTGACTGCCCCGGCCACGACCTGTGGAAGCGCGACTTTACCGGATCTTCCGGCCTTTTCTCCATCGTGCTAAAGCCGGAGTACACCAAGGCGGGCGTCGACCACATGCTGGACAATATGTCTATCTTCGCCATGGGCTATTCATGGGGCGGCTTTGAAAGCCTGATCATTCCATTTAACTGTACCGAATACCGCACAGCGACTAGCTGGCAGCCGGGCGGTCGCACCCTGCGATTGCAGATCGGACTGGAAGACATGGACGAACTGAAAGCCGATTTGGCAGAAGGATTTGAGCGGTTAAAATCACGCTCTTAAACAGCAGACACCCGGCTCTACCGAGTCGGGTGCAGTCTTATGAAATGTCGAGCCTACCGATTCACTAGCGCTTCACCCCACCGACGAAACTTCTTATACCGCAAAAGCAGTAGCACGACGCCGCACAACCCATAGATAATCGGCTGAGGGGAGAGAATTTTGACTGACCAAATGTAATGAATAACCCCAAGAATCAGAGCCAGATAGACAAAGTTGTGCAACGTCTGCCAGCGCTTTCCTAACCGGTTTTGCGCAAACCGAGTCGACGTTACCGCCAAAAGAGACAGGATCGTCAAGCCGGCTGAACCGAGCAGCATGTAGGGGCGCTTAATCAGTTCCCCCCAGAACAGCGACAGATTATTCACCCCCAGCTCAAGCAGCAGGTAGCTCGACAGGTGAAGCACCGCCCAGGCAAAGCACCACAGTCCTAAAAGGCGGCGGGTGCGCACCAGCAGCGGCTCTTTGGTTAACGTCGCCAAGGGGGAGATCGCCAGCGTCGCCAGCAAAAGCTTCAGCGCCATTCTGCCGGTAAAGTGTTGAATATCTTTCGCCGGATCGGCGCTGAGCCACCCGCTATTTACCGCCACAACAAGCCAGACAAACGGCAAAAAAGCAGCCAGATGAAGCAGCGCCTTTAACCAAGTAACACGCTTTACCGTTAGCCTCACGTTTAGAAATTCTCCCGAAGATCCAGCCCTCGATAAAGCGAGGCAACCTGCTCGGCATAGCCGTTAAACATCAGCGTAGGCTGCCGCTGCACGTTCAGTAGGCCGCCTGCGCCGATAACCCTCTCCGACGCCTGCGACCAGCGCGGATGGTCAACCTGAGGGTTTACGTTAGCGTAAAAGCCGTATTCATCCGGTGCCGCCAGGTTCCAGGTTGACGGCGGGCGCTCTTTGGTCAACTTGATGCCAACAATCGACTTGATGCCCTTAAAGCCGTACTTCCACGGTACCACAAGGCGAATCGGCGCCCGTTTTGCGGCGGTAGCGCCTTACCGTATACGCCAACAGCCAGCAGCGTTAGCGGGTGCATCGCCTCGTCCAGCCGCAGCCCTTCAACGTAGGGATAGGCCAGTCCACCGCCGACAAACGAGTTTTTCTGCCCCGGCATATGCTCAGGATCGTAGAGCGTCTCAAAAGCCACATATTTAGCTTCACTGGTAGGCTGTGCCCGCTCGAGCAGCTTATGCAGCGGAAAACCCACCCAGGGGATCACCATCGACCACGCTTCAACACAGCGCATCCGATAAACGCGCTCTTCCAGCGGGAACGCGCGATAGATATCGTCAAGGTCGAGGGTAAAAGGCTTCGCCACCTCTCCGCTGATAGTCACTTTCCACGGGTCGGTTTTCAGCGTTCCGGCATTCGCTGCCGGGTCGGCCTTATCCAGCCCGAACTCATAGAAATTGTTGTAGCCCGTCACCTTGTCTTCCGGCGTTAGTGAAAGGCTGTTCTGCCACTGCTCAGGTTTGGTGAAATCAAGAGGCCGACGAGGTGGTGCCTCTGGCACCGCGTCGTCTTTAAACCACGACAGGGCATTCGCTCTGGCTAACGGAGAAAGCGCCAAAACCGGCGCCGTCATGGTCAACAGCTTCAACAGCCGACGGCGCGGCATGAAAAAAACTGACTCAGGCGTTACGTCAGCCTCTTTTGGCGGCGGTGTTCTTTTCATTTCGGCATCCTCTTAACGGCCCTTACGGCATTCCTCTATTAGGATAGCTGCAAAATGGCACTGTCGTTTTTAACGGGCAGGAAAACAGGTCAACGCCTCGTCTGAAGGTACATGCTGACTCTGTTCAGCCTGCAGGAAGTCCATCACGCTGCTCGCCGTAAGCTTAAAGGTCGGGTTAATGTCCATTCCCGCGCTCTTTAGCCCCTTCGCCGTCCACTTATTGCAGGTGTTGAGAATGGAATAACGCCCCTTGGCACCGTAGAACTGGCTGTTACCATAAATCCCTTTTTTCAGCACGATCACACGCTGTTCTTCATCCCGTTCAAAGCTTTGGGCGATAAAGGCCAGCAGGCTGTTTAACTGTACGTCGGTCAAGTTAACGGCAATCAGTTCACTATTGGGAAAGTATCGCTCAACGGACATCGGAATAGAGACCACGTGCATCACCGCGCCGGAGGACCAAAACATCGCCTGCATCGTCAGGCCGGAGGTCACTTCCTGAGCCTGATAAAATCCCTTGTCTCCCCAGCCAATCTCATACCACATCACGCCTTTAAAGCGCTCGGTCAGTGCCGGTAGGGCTTCATTCATCTCTCGAGCGGGAACGACAATGCCTGTATGCCAGCCGTGGCTTGTTACATAGATTTGCTTATGAACGGATGTTGCTGTGTCGCCTTCCGGCAGCACGACGCGGGGTTGGGATGAACAGCCGGTGATAAGTAAAATCAGGCTGAAGATAAGTCCTTTTATAAACATGGCGGGATTCCTTAACCGAAATGTCGATAACAGTGAAGGCCGCTATTCTATAATTTTCAAGAAAAATAATAACAAAAAATAATTATAAGCTTGGTGTTTTTGTTTCTATCGTAACGACAGGGCAAAATCAGGTTTAAACCGTTCGATATTAGTTCACAATTCTGTATATCTGCTACACTTCAACCTATTATTAATAGATATGCTTTAACTAACACATGGTCTCAATATATTGAATTTAAAAAATAAATTTATCATAGAAGATTCTGTTTACTATTCCCCTCAGGGGGGGCGTTTAGAACCTATGGGAAATCAAGGTATTGAAGTTGTTTTAAATACGTCCACTAATCGTTGCTTACTACTATTATTGCAAAGACAAGGGGTAGTAGTTACTCAAAAGGAATTCTTTAAAGTAGTTTGGGGAAATCGGGGCCAATATATAACAGCTAATACTCTGTATCAAAATATCTCTTTATTAAGAAAAGCATTAAAAACGACTGGAGTTGAAAGAGACATAATACAAACAATCCCAAAAGAAGGTGTATGTTTTTCTGGAAAAGTAACACAGTTAGAAGATAATGATGAGTCTGATAATAAAATTTCAACCGATATATTAGAAGAAAAAGAAAATAATAACATAAATGATAATTTATTTTCTATTCCATCGTCTTTTAAAATAAAAAATATAATTGTATTGGTTTTATCTTTTATTTTTATCTATTTTTCCTACATGTTTTACATAAATAGATTAAATTATAGTAATTACTTTTATGAATATAAAGAAATAGGCGTAATTAATCAATGTAAAATTTTCTCAAAAAATTCTGGAATACTTAAGCTAAATGATGAGTATATAGATTTTGTTAAGGGGAAAAATATAAATTGCACTGACGGTCAAGCGGTATACATTTCCGCTAACAATGAGAAAAGTAGAGTTTTTATTCAGATATGTGATGGAAGTATAATTAATACTACATCTTGTATAGTTCATATATACATTGAGTCAACGAAGTGAAACACTATATTAAAATCTTTATTTGGATATCATTATTTATCATTTCAATAATTCCTATGATAGCTAATTATTTCTATAGCTATCAACTAAACCATTTCACTTGTTGGAGTAAAGCCTATATTCATAAGGGTGATGCAACTTATCATGTTCTATTTAAATATACATTTAATGGAGGGGATGGTGTGGTTAGTTCAGTAGGTCAATATACTGAACCCAATGTTAACAATATTCGAATTACACAGAATCCACCTTTTACTTACTATAATAACAGCAATGAATTTTTAATGTTATCTAAATCAACTAAGCTAACAGAATCTGACGCTAAGTTATTAGATCCTATTCTTCCTGATTTTTACATATATGAAGATAGAGGTTTCCAAATTAGTATATTTAAAGAAGGTGATAATGGATTAATATTCTCACAAGATGACTTGCCTATATTTATATGCAATAAACAATGATAAATATAATATACGATTTAATGTAAATGTTATTTTAAATTAACTATAATTTTTAGATACATTGATGTTCATAATAGATATATTTTTAATAAATAAAAACTATAGCTGTAAAAAATCTTTATGACACCCCGCCGTAAACGGTGAGCATTTCCGTTTCTCAGGCTACAATCGTCTATGTACGAATTTACGCTGGCATTCATGGGAAAATTGCGCGACTAATCCCGCCGCACATAATTCCAGAATTTTCTTGTGGTTGATGTTGATTGCCGCGCTAATATCGCGATCATACTCAACTCCATACTATGGTCACTGCCAAATACGCTTATATAGCGGCATTTCTGACATTTTGTGATCGCAACAATGACAGTTTTTCGAACTAGCAAACCATTGATCGCCTTTTTCTGCAACTTTCAGAGTCTCGACAATTATCACTTGGTTTTCGTCAACAACTGTGTGAGAGAGAGATTATGCTGGAAATCAGCAAGGCACTGGCAACCCGTTCATGTACGCTAGTAATTTGTATACGAGCTTTTCGGTGGTTTCCTCTGCCTTTTTTCTTACGGAACAGCGAGTTTTGTTTGCGTCGAACGTTACGACTGGCTTTGATGAAGCAATGAGGGTTAGCAACCTTGTTGCCATTAGACTTGATGGCATAGCGCTATATCCAGACCGAGCACTTCGGCTATCAGTGAAAGTTTATCTGAAGCTTTCATGCCATCATCACAACTTATTAATGTGTAGTATTTTCCCGTAGCTGAACGGATGAAGGTGATGGTGATACTTTCTACTTTACAGTTAGTCTCACGATGAATGCGTGCTTCCATTGGTGAGAGTTTTGCGATCTTGATTGCAATATCAAACACTTTCACTTCACACAATGATAGCTGGATTGCTTTTCATGTTTGTTTTTACATGCAGGAAAACATGCTTTCAGCTTCGGATTGGAAAGTTAGAAAAAGCCACATCGAGATTAATGGCTGCCTTCTGTAGAACTTTATTTAAATCAATTTGTTAATCAAATTTCTGTTTTTTCTTTGTGAGAAAAGACTTCTATTTATGGTTGTTAATTTATGCCCTTTAGCGATGATTAATTTTTTTATGATATAAAAAATTTTTTATATCATCATGATTAAAAACAATAAAATTCTTTATTTATATTAATAAGGCTATTTCACTTTATTCACAGGCACTCCTTGATTTATTGTTCTTGCAACTTTTTATGCTATTTTCATTTTTTATTGCACACATGATTAAAACAAAAAATTTAGAATATTATTCTTTTTATTTTAATTTTATGGTTTTTTGTTTTTATTGTTATTTTTTGAAGGCTGCTTGTATTATGTTTCTTTATCTTTACATTTTTATATGTAAATTTTCTTTTTTACTACTTTTAGTATTTTTAATAGTTTTTTATTTTGTTTTTTATATTTTAAAGGTTTTTTATGTTTATTTTATTTTTTTTTGAAATCGTTAATATCATGTCTGTACTATACGACAATAAATATTATCTATTTTTACCTTAATCACCATGGAATAACATGGAATAAAAGTAAGAAGTCATGAGATAAAAATGAATAATGTCAATAAATTAGTTGTTGATAACGTATTTGGATATTATGTCCGATTCAAAAACTCACTTTTAGATAACAATGGAATTCAGATAGACATTATTAATTGTATTATTTCAAATAATGATGGCAACAAATTTACAGTTTTACGTAAAACAATGATGCGTCTATTGGTTTTTTTAATAGAAAATGCTAACGAGTCTATTGTATCTAATAAAAGCATTATGATTAATGTTTGGGATAAATATAATTTAAGATCTTCTAATTCACGATTATGGCAAGTAATGAAATTGTTACAGCAAAAGTTAAATTCTATTAATCTTCCATCTGATTTCATTAAACATGTAGAAAACAAGGGATACATTATAAGTAATATCTATGTAACAAGGTTGTACTATGAAAAGAATATTTTCAAGGATAACGTTCAGTTACAGTAGTTCTAGCCATTTAAGAGATTTTATACATCTATAAATACGTCTTTAACATTTACTATAAAATGTAATTTTTATTTTAAAGACATTGATTGTTAATTATATGAACATTGAAAAAATGGTTGTTAATAAGATGAAAATGAGTAGAAAAATAAATCCAATCTGCTGCTATTGCAATAGTAACATTCAAGTACGAAAATATGGATATGCTCGTTCTGGTTATCAGCGTTATTATTGCGCCTTCTGTAAAAAAACGTTTCAAGTTAATTATATTTACCAGGGAAATGAAAGGAGTGTTATTTTACAGATAAGAAAATTATTTGATGAAGGATATGATGCGACATATATTTCTAACTTATTGAAAATTAATGCCAACATAGTTAGTGGATATTTATTTAACTCTAAATACTTTCGTTAATAACATCATAAACAAAGAGATAGAATTTTTTTTAATCACATAAAAAAGGAATATTATGGATATTAACTTACACAATAGGGAGTTTAATTTTTCTTATCTCTCTAAATTTAAAAAACATTCACCGCAACGTCATTTATTGGCGATTAGCTTTCTTAGCCTTAGCTCAGCTATTTTATTGCAGCCTACACAGGCCGCTGATATTGGTAGTCAATACGGCTCAAATATTACAGTTAACGACGATGACAGAATCATTGCTAACATGGACGATGGGTCAGGAAACCTCTATGGAGTAATAAATCCCTATAACAGTACGGGAACTATCAATCTTGGTAATAACGTTTACGAAGTTGAAATTAACGACCTTGGGACTCTAGAGGAGAATAATGCAGGAGAATCTTATTATCCCAATGGCATTACTAACTATCATGTCTCCGCTGACGGTCGCGTGGTGATAGGTTTTTCTACTTATTCTAGTAGTAATACTCATGCCTTCCGGTATAACGAGGGTGACAGCAAGATGACTGACCTTGGGACCCTGAAGGCGGATAATACAGGCTCCTCTTCTGCTAAAGCGGTCTCTGCCGATGGTCGCGTGGTGGTGGGGACTGCTACGACTGACACTGGTGATACTCATGCCTTCCGGCATAACGAGGGTGACAGCAAGATGACCGACCTTGGGACCCTGAAGGCGGATAATACCGGCTCCTCTTCTGCTCAAGCAGTCTCTGCCGATGGTCGCGTAGTGGTGGGGGCTGCTTCGACTGACTCTGGTTTTACTCATGCCTTCCGGCATAACGAGGGTGACAGCAAGATGACCGACCTTGGGACCCTGAAGGCGAATAATACCGGCTCCTCTTCTGCTCAAGCAGTCTCTGCCGATGGTCGCGTAGTGGTGGGGGCTGCTTTGACTGACACTGGTGATACTCATGCCTTCCGGTATAACGAGGGTGACAGTAAGATGACCGACCTTGGGAGCCTGAAGGCGGATAATACCGGCTCTTCTTCTGCTCAAGCAGTCTCTGCCGATGGTCGCGTAGTGGTGGGGACTTCTATTAATGACGCTGGGTTTACTCATGCCTTCTGGCATAATGAGGGTGACAGCAAGATGACCGACCTTGGGACCCTGAAGGCGAATAATACCGGTAACTCGAGTATTGCTATGATCGCAGCCGACAGTCGCGTAGTAGTGGGGACTGCTATGACTGACACTGGTTTTACTCATGCCTTCCGGTATAACGAGGGTGACAGCAAGATGACCGACCTTGGGACCCTGAGGTCGAATAATTCCGGAGTCTCTTATGCTAAAGCGGTCTCTGCCGATGGTCGCGTAGTGGTGGGGTACTCTGATAGTGACATTCCCCCTATTGGTACATATATTCAGGATCATGCCTTCCTGCATATAGAAGGTGATAGCAAAATGATCGATTTAGGGACTCTGAGGGCGGATAATACCGGGTACTCGAGAGCCTCAAGTATTTCTGCTGACGGCCATATAATTACTGGATATTCACTTACTGACGATGAGCACACCCATTCTGTTATTTGGAAGTTGAAAATACCGACAGACCCAACAGACCCAACAGACCCAACAGACCCAACAGACCCAACAGACCCAACAGACCCAACAGGTCCAGTATTGCCACCAGAAGTTATCATCGTTGATAGAGATAATAGTAATGAGGCAATGGGTGATACTGCAAACAGAGGATTTAAGGTATTAGGTTTGTATCAAAGTGCTTTAACCACCCTAAATGATAGTCGTTGCCAATTGGGAAGCGAAGATCGCTGCGTTGGAATATTCAGTCAGCTTGATAGTGTGCACAGTAACCATCGTGTCGCGACAGGTATTTTTGGCGCACTCAGGTTTCCTGAGGAAAGTTGGATAATGGGTGGAGCCATTAATTTTACCAATCATACTATGTTGATGGATAACTATGACACTCGCGGTAATGTGAAACCGGGAGTAAGTGCATATGTGCGTTATCAACCCAACAAGGATGAAAGCGGATTGCATGTAGAATTATCAGGTGCTTTTTTAAGTCAAAATATTCAAATTACTCGAGATAAGCTGGCTAACACAGAAGCGGGTAAAGGTGATTCAAAAATAAAAGGCTATCAAGCTCGATTATCAACGGGCTATACAATGAATCTCGGTGAACGCTTACAAACTGGCCCAGTAGCATCGATAGTACACACATACATTACTCGTGACGGTTATACAGAAAGAACTCAGGCAGAGTTTCCTGCGACTTATGGCAGAATGGGAAATAGGCAAACAGACTTGCAATTAGGAATGGATGTAAAATATGTCTTAAATAATAGTCTGAGTTTGGATGGTGGCTTAGGAACAAATATCAAGCTAGCCAGTCAGCAAGATGCCTTTAGTGGAAAAATTGATTATATAGGTGCCTATACTTATTCGAAGGGGAAAATGAATGCAATACGGCCATATAGCTATGTCGGTATAAACGTAACCCCTACAAATAGTTCGGTATTTAGAGTGCAGTTAGGCTGGCAACAAACAGACTATCGGGGAGATGCCGCTCAGGTTGGTATTAGTTACTCTTACCGATTTTAGTTTGTAATTGTAGACATCCTCCTCTCCCTAAATGATGAGGAGGATATCAAAAGGTTGAATTTATCTAATCCAGTGAATTGTATGAAAATCGCTAAGGCTTTAACATTAATCGCCACAGTCGCAGTTATTGCTAGCCGCTGCTGAATTTAATATCCAACTCAACCTCTAGGGCAAGGATTGCTACTGTGTTCAGCCCGAAATCTGCCCCCCATCAGGTTCTTGCTTCATCGAGTAACCTAAAGCTGCTATTTCCCCACTGGCTAATGCGGCACACTCCGCAGCTAAAATACCACTGACAATTTTGCTAAGTTTTAACAATATTGGGAAATGCGATCTATTTATGCAGAGCGCACGCCACCTACTTTCCTATGCTTCTTAAAAATGAATGAACTGAACTTTAACACGTTGCGAACAGAACCTATTTATGGCGCACCAGCCGATGCGCCATCCCCAACTAGAATGCTGAACTAAAACGCCGTCTCCATAGACTCCAGCACGCTATAGTCCTCATCCACCAGATAAATGGTTTTCCACTTGTCGAAGGTAATGCACGGGTGGGAGGTGCCGAACACCAACAGATCGCCAACCTTGAGCGTCAGGCCTTTGCCGTAGCGCAGCATGGCGTGCTGGTCCATCAGGTTTTCCGTATGGGCAGAATCCGCCTCAAACGGCAGTTTCTTACCGTCGCGATAAAGGGCAATCGGCTGCGGCAGGCCGGTATCAAAGGCCACATCGCGCTTGCCAAAGCCTAAAATCGCCAGCCCAGGCTCCGGTAGTGACTGAACGCAGGCCACCAGCTCCAGAGCGGAAGCCAGATCGCCCCCTAAATCGCAGGACAGCGGATCCCGAGCCCTCAGCGCGTCCTGCGCCTGCTGGTACACGCCGCGATCGTGGGTGATGTAGCAGCCGGGGCGGATCACATAGCGAAAACCGGTTGGCAGCTCGGCCTGTTTTAACTGCCGACACACCACGTCGTACCACACCGAGCCCGCACCGGTCAGCAGCGCTTCGTTGACGTCAGCAAACGCGCCGTCGGCAGCCAGTCGCTGGGTCACGGTCAGTACCCGCTTCAGGAAAGCGTCGATAGTTGCTAGATCGGCCTGCTCGTCGTCGCTGTGAATAACCCCTTCATAGAACTCTATGCCGGACAGCGTCAGGCCCGGCAGTTGGCGAATTAGCGCCGCCAGCGCGTAGGCCTCTTCTTCAGTACGACAGCCGCAGCGGCCGCCGGACACACCCAGCTCCAGCAGCACTCGCATCTTCTGCCCCTGAGAGGCGAAGTAGTCCGACAGCTGGCGAGCGTTGGTCTCGCTATCCACACAGCAGTAAATCGGCACCGCTGAGTGCTTCATTAATTGGGAGACCAGCCGGATATTGGCCTTACCCACCAGCTGGTTAGCCATAATGATGTTCGGCACACCCGCTTCTATCGCCACCTTGGCCTGAAAGGCCGTGCCGACGCCGATCCCCCACGCGCCCGCTTCAACCTGACGGCGAAAAATCGCCGGCGTCATGGTGGTTTTACCGTGAGGTGCCAGAGAAACGCCGCTGCTGGCGGCATAGCGCTGCATCCAGCGAATGTTGTTGTCCAGCGCCTTTGCCTTAACGATCGCGACGGGCAGGCAGACGTCTTCATCAATGACGTTAATCTTTTCAGGCGTTGCCGGCAGCGCCGCTGCCTTGTGCTCTGCATTAACGGGCAGTGTATTGGCCGCTTTCATTCTGTTTTCCTCTCTGTTCCTTAAACGCGCACGCCGAGGGGTTTAACCCCCTCGGCATTAAGACGAAATACGTTCCGCCGCCTTATTTAGTATTCTCACGCTCGTCAGTGATCATCTTCAGTACTTCTTCACGGCTCAGCTTATTCTTCGGTGTAACCAGTGTAACCACTACCGCAGCCACCAGACTTACCGCCAGAGCAGGCACAACCGGGTTACCCAGCGCAGCCGACCAGGCAGGCGTCAGAATAACAGACAGTGAAGTCATGCTGCCGCCCAACAGCGCCGCGATGCAGCCCTGCCAGTTGAAGCGGTGCCAGAACTTACCCAGCAAAACAGTCACACACATACCGGACATAATCATCGAAATCATCTTGGTGATATAGCCGATGATGTCGTTAGACGTCAGAGCAAACACCAGCGCCAGAGCGATAACGCACAGCAAGAAGAGGCGAGACAGACCGATAGCCTTTTCCGGCGGCGGCATCTTGCCGGTGATCATGGTGTAGATGTCGCGCAGAATGATAGACACCCCGGCAATAGCATCAGAACTGCCTGACGACATGTTAGCGGACATCCCTGCAATCAGTACAACCATCGCCAGCACGTAAGGCAGAGAGTTGGTCGCATACAGGAAGGCAAAGCTCGGGTTCTCAAGGTTCGGGTTCATCACGTGAGTCGCCATACCGATAATCGCCGGCAGGAAGGAAAAGCCCATGTACAGCAGGCCAGTAATCACGAATGACTGACGAATCGCCTTAGTAGACGCCGCAGAGTAAATACGCTGGCGGTAGGAGGGCGTCGCCAACACGCCGATGCCGATAACAATCGACAGCGAAATAGCAGGCATTACACCGAGTTTACCCACACCAAACAGCGTAAAGGCCTTCGGATCGGTGTTGGCTACCACTGTGTCCCAGCCGCCGACGTAGCTGACTGACATCACCGCCAGTACGATAAAGCCGAGGAATAACACGATAGACTGTAGCGTATCGATCCACGATACCGCCTTATAGCCGCCGATACCGACGTAGAAAATAAAGCCAACGGCAACGATAATCTTAGCCACGTTAATATCAATATCCGCCGCCCAGGCCAGATACAGACCACCACCCAGAATGTGCGCGCCCAGCCAGCCGATAGAGGCCAGGAAAATCAGCAACGCCACCAGGTTTTTGACGATCTTGCTGCCGCCGGTGTAATAGCAAATCTCTTCGCTCATGGTCATGAAGCGCATGTTTCTGACGGGGCCGAACAGCCACGCGGTCAACAAAATGCCCGTTGCGCCGCCGATGCCGTACAGCATGCCCGCCCAGCCGTTGGCATAGCCAAAGCTAACCGCACCGATACTAGAGCCAGTGCCAACCATCGTACCGACCGTTGAACCCAGCGTCAGCAGCATTGGCAGCTTACGACCGCCCAGAATAAAGTCTTCGCCGGTTTTCTGGTGGCGTGTCACATACCATCCCACCAGCATCATGCAGCCTGCGTAGAGGAAAAACCACACCAGGAAATTATTATGTTCCATAACGTATCCTTTTTTATCAGATGGTTATCTGACATTAACTCTTAAACTTGGCGTTAAAGCAGGTGAGATCTACTTCCACCATGCAGTCAACCACCAGATCCGCCACACAGCAGACTCTGGCCGGTGGATGTTCAGAAAAGAAGCTCTTAAACACTTTGTTAAACGACTGGAAATAGCGGGCATCGCTTAAAAACACTTTCATGTGGACAATGTCCTCTTTGCCAAATCCCGCCTCAGTCATAATGTCTAGGCAGTTCTGAATCGCCTGAGTTGACTGAGCGACGATGCCGCCGTCGATGATTTCGCCGTCAACCATTGGCGTTTGGCCGGAAACGTACAGCCAGCCGTCAGCAGCCACTGCTTTGGCGAAGGGAAGAGCCTGTCCGCCTGTACCCTTGCCGCCCTCTACGCCGTATCTTTTAATCATGTTGTTCTCCGTTTTTTACATCGTTATCTTTGATTAAGAATTCTTGGTTAAAAACCTGCCAGCGCGATGGCCCGTCATCTGCTTATCGCGATAGGTTAAGGTTCCGTTGACGAAGACATACTCAATGCCTTCGGCCTTCTGTTTCGGATTTTGGAAAGTGCCCGCCTCGTTGACGCGCTCTGCATCGAAGATCACGATGTCGGCAAAGTAGTTCTCTTTAATCAGCCCCCGCTCTTTAAGAGAGAAGCGCGCGGCTGACATACCGGTCATCTTGTAAACAGCAGTAGCCAGTGGGAACAGCTTCTCGTCGCGGCTGTAATAGCCAAGCACGCGCGGGAAGGTGCCCCAGAGTCTTGGGTGCGGGTTCGGATCGCAGGGCAGGCCGTCAGAGCCGATCATCGAGCTTGGGTGCTTAAGCACTCGCCTGACGTCGTCTTCATGCATCTGGAAATAGATGGCTCCGGCGGGCAGCAGCTTCGCCGCCGCGGCGTGAACGTCCACGCCCCATGCCTGACCTATCTCTTGCAGGGTTTTACCGGCCATTTCCGGGTGCGGCGTCGACCAGGTGATCAGAATGTCGTAATCCTCAGTGACCTGACTGACATCGAGGTTGGACGACCCAGCGCGGTACGGGTAGCAATCGCAGTTGATCTCCTGCATCTTTTGATACTTCTCAATCAACGCTAGGGTTTCTACCGTACGACCCCAGTTTTTAGCGCCCGCACACTTGTGGTGAGAAATTTGCACCGGCACTTTGGCATGGCGACCAATGGCGAACGCCTCGTGCATGGCGTCAATAATGCCGTCGTACTCGGTACGCATATGGGTGGTATAAAGGCCGCCGAACTCAGCCAGCAGTTCGGACAGCGCGCAGATCTCTTCCGTGGATGAGTTGATGGCGTTACCGTAAGAAAGACCGGTACTCAGGCCGAGCGCCCCCTGTTCCAGCGCCAGCTTCAGGGTTTTACGCATCTCGGCAACGTTAGCCTCATTGGCTGGCTCAAGCAGCGTTTCCACACAGTTATTGCGCAACGTCGTGTGGCCAATCAGCGTGCCGACGTTCACCGATGGCATAACTTCCGCAATCTTTTCCCGATAGCTAGCCACGTCCGGGTAGCTAAACTCGTCAAGCTCGCCCAGCAGGTTGATAGGATCCGGCACTTCGTCCTTCATCACCGCACAGGCCGCACTGATACCGCAGTTGCCGACGATGAGACTGGTCACGCCCTGAGAGGTTTTTTCTACATAGTCAGGGTACTTAACCACGATCAGATCGTCGTGGGTATGCACGTCGATAAAGCCGGGCGACAGCACCAGGCCGGTACAGTCGATAACCGCATCTGCCCCATCGCTGATGGAAGGGGCAATACGAACGATGCGATCTCCTTTGACCGCCACGTCAGCAACGTATCCCGCACCGCCGGAGCCGTCGATAACGGTCGCATTTTTAAACAGATAGTCATACTGCATAGCTGTTCCTCATAAGTACAAGTCGGCTAACAAGTAGCCTAAAAATAGGTGCCTTAGTTCCGCGCAACGGCCTGCCGATAGGCGTTGATAAACGCATCTGCCTTCTCTCTGGTTTTTTCTGGCGTTTGTCCTGCTTTATAAAGATCGCCACCGAGTCCCGCTCCAGCACAGCCCGCGTCTAAATAGTCCGACAGGGTGTCTGGAGTCACGCCGCCAACGGCGAAGACCTTCACGTGTTTCGGCAGCACTGACTTCAGAGCACTAATGTAAGCCGGGCCAAAGGCGCTGGACGGGAACAGCTTGATGCTCTCTGCCCCCGCATCGATGGCGTTAAACGCCTCGGTTGCCGTCGCGCATCCGGGCAGCACCACCATGCCGTAATCCACCGCCCGACGGATGACGTCCGGATTGGTATTAGGGGTCACAATCAGCTGGCAGCCCAGCTCAGCCAGCCTGTCGACCTTCGCAACATTAAGTACCGTACCCGCGCCAATCACCGCCTTCGCACCAAAGCGTTCAACCGCCAGTCCAATGCTGGTTTCCCAGTCCGGCGAGTTCAGCGGGATTTCAATAGCGTCAAACCCGGCCTCAATCAGTTGAGAAATATGGGCTTCCACCTCGCTAGGGGTAATGCCCCTCAGGATGGCGACCAGCGGCATTTTTACTGTCTTGCTCATTTCTGTTGTCTCCTTAGCGCTGCGCCGACGCGGCGGCGGTGTCGATATTGGCGATGACGTCCATCACCGAAATCGCCCCTAGCCCTGACAGAGGCCGGAGCGGATCTTCGTTAATCAAAACAGGCTCACCGAGAAAGAACGCATCGCGGGCAATAAGCCGCGCTAGCGCCTCTTTCACGATCGCCTTGCCGCTAATAACCACGGTAGTTGACGGCGTCAGCGCCAAAGCCTGACTGTTTTTCATCGCCAGCAGGTCGGAATAAAGCACCGCTCCCAGTAGGAAATTGGCGCGCTGGTTCACTGACGCAGAGGTAAAGAGATCGAGAATGCGAACGGAAAAGCAGCTGCGCGCTATACCGACGTTCCGACAGGCATCAGCCCCTTTCAGCAGGTATTCTTCGTCAATCTCATCGGCAAACTGATGGCCTAAAGAACCGGCCAGAATCGTCTGATGGCTCAGAACGTCCAGCAGCTCACCGGCCATGGTGGTGGCGCAGCCGACAATGCGCTGCTGCTCATCAATACGCACAAACTTGGAGTGAGAACCGGGCAGAACTAACAGCGCAGGGCCACGAACGCTCTGAGAGGCCAGCAGGCCGAAGGTTTCAACCTCTTCCCCGCGCATCACGTCCATGGCGTCGCAGTTTTCCAAACTGACGCTATCAACGGCGTTTTTAACACCGGGAATAAACCAAATAGGCTCTGGACTGATTTCTGGAATCACGCGCGCCACGGTGCCTTTCGCCAACGTGTCGAGAGAAACGGGCGCCTTCAGGTGGGGCAGCTGACAAAGCCCGACGTCAGAGGTAATCATTCCCGATGCAACCAGCGTAAGTGCTCGTTTGTCCTGCTCGTCAACGGCGGCCAAAGCGCTATCCAGCGTCTTTCGAATCCCCTTCACCAGCGTGTCGCTGCTGCCCGTTTTAGCCGTATCCCTTACGCCAACGGATTCGTTCGCACAGGCAATCACCTCGCCGTTTTTCCACACTCTGACTCTCGTATTCGTCGTGCCGGAGTCAATGGTTACAATAAGCATGCTGTTTCCTTAATGAGGCTGTGTCCCGCCACTGTCCGCGGTGGCGGGACACAGCCTAAAGTCTAAACTCAGAAACCCATAAAATGGAATGTCATTCCGTTTTTATAGGCTAGATCGAATTCATTGGAATGTCGTTCCATTTTTGATAGAATCGTGAGGCGCATCACAACACAAGTACGACGCCTTAACGGCAGAGTGAGTAAAAATCCGGCAGCAAAGGCCGTTTAGCGTCAGAAAATATCGGTGATAGAATAAAAAGGCTTACACGCTCACGCTGCGTAACCGCGCGTTTTGCCAGCGAAAAAATTGTAGGTACAATATTGTAGATGCAATGGGAAAGTGATTAATTCGGGGAAACGGCAATGTCGAAAAACGAAAGTATGAATTCCTCTAACATCGATAAGGTGTTAACCATTTTAGAGGAAATCAGTAACCACTCTGACGGGATCTCTCTGGCGGAGCTGGTCAAGCAGACTGACATTCCTAAAACTACCGCCTTTCGCATACTGGAAACCCTTAAAGAGCGTCAGTACGTCACGCTAGACGCCATCACCGAACGCTATATTCTCGATCTGAAAAGCCTTGAACTGGGCATGAAAGGGTTAATGAACGTTAACCTGGTTGAGGTTGCCATCCCCTATTTGAAAAAGCTCTCCAGCAAAACGTCGGAGACCTGCTTTCTGGGCGTTTATAACGCCGGCTTCGTCGTCTATCTCTATAAAAGCGAAGGAACGCTCTCCATTCAGACCAACGCCAAGCTGGGCGCTCGCCTGCCCGCTTTCTGCACCGGTATCGGCAAGGCACTGCTCGCCTTTCAACCACAGGAAGAGATCGATCGCGTGCTCAACGAGCCGTTAACCCGCTTCACCGAGCGCACCATCGTTGACAGAGTGGCGCTGTATGAAACGCTGGCCGACATTCGCCTTAAGGGCTACTCGCTGGACAACGAAGAGAACGAAGAAGGGCTGACCTGCGTCGCCCGCCCGGTGTTCAACTATACCGGTAGCGCCATCGGCGCTATCAGCGTAGCGGGACCAAGTCACCGCATGCTGCGAAAAATTGACGAGGTTAACGACGAGCTGGAACAGGTCTGTTCGCTGATCTCTCGCCGTCTGGGGCACATTCCCGGCTAGGCCACCTTTATCCAAAGAGGCGTGTAGACTTTTTCATCCGTTGGGCACACAGTAGGAATACAGTCCCAGCCTTGGAGAACACGCCCTTGGAAAACTCGTCCTTGGAAAACTCGTCCTTGGAAAACAGCATCCTTATTTATGCCTACCCCTACAGCCGTTCAACCCGAGCGCTGTGGACCGCACAAGAGCTCGGGCTTGACTACGATGTCCGATTTATCGACGTTAAAAGCAAAAGTCGCCTTACGGAAAACGGCGACTGCCCGCATCCTCTGGTCAAAGTCCCTGCCCTGATCGATAACAGCGTTCAACTGTTTGAATCCGTCGCTATATGCAAGTATCTGGCTGAAAACTACGGCGGCGACTGGCTGTATCCAACGGAGAAAAAGGCGAGGGCGGAAACGGATATGTGGCTGTCCTATGCCATCACTGACCTTGAACAGCCGCTGTGGACAATGTTAAAGCATACGATGCTATTGCCCGAAGCGCTCCGCGTCCCCGCCATTGTTCCCGTTGCCCGCGCAGAATTTGAGCACGCACTCCGAGCACTGCCGGAAACGCTAACGCCCGTTGGACAAGCCTTTACACTGGCAGACATTTTTATCAGCCACGTTCTTTCTTGGGCCAAAGGATTAAGCATTGCGCTCTCATCGCCACACGAAGAATATATCAAGCGTTGTCAAAGCAGGCCTGCCTTCCTTCAGGTGCGCAAACAGGAAGCCGAAGCAGCAGAGCGAATGAAAAATGAAGCGCGAGGCGCGTAGAAGAAAATTGCCCTAGCCGTTGCCTAAAATAACCGCTAGGTTATGGATAAGTCACCCATACATATTTATCCCCGCCTCCCGCTGAACGCGGGAAGTAAAGAAGGAGCCACCATGACGCCAATCAATCCCGACAGACTCGTCGCATGGCGCAGACAGCTGCACCAGTATCCTGAAATAGGCTGGACAGAGTTCGTCACCACGGCAACGATAATACAAACGCTGAGAGAGATGGGCCTTGCCGTTAAACCCGGCCCGCTGATTATGCGCCGAGAGAGCATTCTTGGCCGCGACGAGCAGCTGGTGGCAAAAGCTATTGAGGCCGCCAAGGCAAAAGGCGTCTCCCCAGCACAGCTGGATGAAATGGACGGGCTAACCGGCTGCATGGCAGAACTGGATACCGGCATTCCCGGCCCCACGTTCGGCTTTCGCTTCGACATCGACTGCGTTGCGGTACAAGAATCTAACGACCGAGAACACCGCCCTAGCGCAGAAGGCTTTCGCCTCCCAGTGCTCTGGCCTAATGCACGCCTGCGGCCATGATGGGCATAGCGCCATCGGACTCGGCGTTGCCGCATGGCTGTGCCAAAACCGCGCTGCGCTACGGGGCAAGTTCAAACTGATTTTTCAGCCTGCGGAAGAAGGAGTCCGCGGCGCTCGCCCCATTAGCGACAGCGGCGTACTTGATGACGTTGACTACCTGTTCGGTATGCACCTCGGCTGTAACCTGAAAAAAGGCGAAGTCGCTCTGGATCCGCAAGACTTCCTCTGTACGACCAAGCTCGATCTCTATTTTGAAGGCCTTCCGGCACACGCGGGCGCCGATCCGGAAAAGGGTCACAACGCTCTCTTGGGTGCCTGCCTTGCCGCAGGGCAAATTATGGCTGCACCGCGCCACAGCGGCGGAATGTCTCGCATTAACGTCGGCACACTGCATGCCGGCGAGGGGCGCAATGTGATCCCGGCTACGGCGAAAATGGAAGTCGAGGTGCGAGGACAAACGGCTGACATTACCCACTATCTGGTGGACTATGTTGAGCGCTGCGCTCTGGGTGCGGCACAGATCCACCAGCTAGCCAGCAGAATAGAGAAAACCGGCGAAGCACTAGATTTTACCAACGATGCGGAAATGGTTGCGATTATGCAAAAAGTCGTCAATCGCCATCCAGAACTAACGAGCATCAGCGCCTCCTTGGGTGGAAGTGAAGATGTCTCCCTAATGGTTCGTCGCGTGCAGGAGCACGGCGGCAAAGCCGTTTTCTTTATCGTCGGCGCCTCACAAACCGCCGGGCACCACCACGCCCGCTTTGATATCGACGAAACCTCGCTGGCAACGGGGCTTACGCTGTTTACCGAAGGTGTCCAAACGATTCTTGATATTGCCTAACCGACTCAGAGCGGCGTACCCGTGCGCCGCTCTAAAGCTCTACAGGACAGGGCACTGCGCAAGACGCTAAATAAAGATTCCGGTTTAAGCCTTCAGCATAATGTCTTACCATAGCGGCTGTTTTTTTATTATTCAGCTGCCAACGGACTTAACATGCGTTATCTACACCTCTTTCTGCCATTATTTCTTTTACTCACTGCCTGTAGCAGCACTTCTGACCTCAGCGCCAAGAAAGAGCTGGAAAACACTAACTCTGGCGGATTCAAGCTGGATCCCGAGCACAACATTCACCCCCTGTCCGGCGACTTTTCCGGCAATCCACACGCCGAACGCTTTGTTGACAATATGGTGAAAACACACGGTTTCGATCGACAGCAGCTTCAGGACGTGCTGGCGCAGACCAAACGTCTGGACTATGTCCTTAACCTGATGGAAAAACAGGCTCCCGCGCCAAAAACCACCACAACACAGGCACCAAGCATGCCGGTACCAAACGGCTCCTGGATCCGCTATCGGAACAAGTTCATCACTGCCGATAACGTGCAAAAAGGCGTTGAGTTCTGGAATCAGTATGAGTCAGCGCTTAAGCGAGCGGAACAGCAGTACGGCGTACCGCCAGAAATTATCGTCGGTATCATTGGCGTAGAAACCCGCTGGGGAAGGGTGATGGGGAAAACGCGCATTATCGACGCGCTGGCAACGCTCTCTTTTAACTATCCGCGCCGTGCCGCCTATTTCACCAAAGAGCTGGAAATTTTCCTGATGATGGCGCGCGCCGAGGGTAAAGATCCGCTCTCGCTGCAGGGTTCTTACGCTGGCGCCATGGGCTACGGTCAGTTTATGCCATCGTCCTTTAAAGACTATGCCATCGACTTTAACGGCGACGGACACGTTAACCTGTGGGATCCGGTTGACGCCATCGGCAGCGTTGCCAACTATTTCAAAGCGCACGGCTGGAAGTCAGGCGAGCGCGTCGCCGTTGTGGCTCAGGGAGAAGCCCCCATGCTTAAGCACGGCTTTAGCACGCGCTACTCCGTGTCGGCTCTCTCCTCTGCGGGTCTAAAGCCAACCGGCTCACTGGACGGCCATAAAGAAGTTAGCCTGCTGCGTCTGGATATGGGAAAAAGCTTTCAGTACTGGTACGGGCTGCCTAACTTTTACGCTATTACTCGGTATAACCACAGCACCCACTACGCAATGGCCGTGTGGCAGCTGGGGCAAGAGGTTTCTGTCAGCCGCAGGATGAAGTAGCCACGCCGCTATCGGGCGTCAATAGAAATACGGTTTCTGCCGCTCTTTTTCGCCTGATACAGCTGCCTGTCAGCCGAGCGGTAAATATCCTCGACGGATATATCCCTATCAGGCGTCACCACAGTGACGCCTATACTTATCGTCAGCGGGATCTTGCTGCCATCCACACTGGTAAACACGTGCCGCTGAACACGCTTACACAGGCGGCCGGCCTTGCTAACGGCCTCTATCTTGGTCAGATTGGGCAGCAGCAGGGCAAACTCCTCGCCCCCAATGCGCCCAACAATGTCGCTACTTCTCACTGTGCTCTTCATCAGCTTGACCATTTCAACCAGCACCCGATCGCCGCTATCGTGACCAAAGCCGTCATTGACGGACTTGAAGTAGTCAATATCGATAACCATCATGGCAAAAGTGATCCCCTCTGCCTCAGCGCGCCTTTTTAACTCGTGCAGATGGGCAAAAAAGGAGCGTCGATTAATGGCCGACGTCAGCGTATCACTGTCGGCAATGACCTCCAGCTCCTGAAAGCTGCCGCCGCGAATATACTCTCCGATATGCCCCCAAAACAGAGACAGGACAATAGCGCCCAACAGGTTAAGCAGGGCGGCGCTGTTCTGATTAAACGCTGGCCATGTATCTATATGCGATAGAATGAGGATCAGAATGACAAAGAAATAGCAGAGGCTGTAGGCAATACCCTGCCTACCGCCGAGTAGAAGAAAAGCAAACCCGGCGGGGATCACCAGATAGGCGCTAATTTGGTACTCTCCCTGTAGCGCCCAAAAAACGATAATCACCAGCAGCGAAGACAGAATAACGGTAAACCACACGCTCTGCTTTAATCGCCCTCTGGCCCATAAATCTAACAGAATCACAATGCCAAGAAAGCCGCAGACGGCGTTACACAGCGCCGCTAGCGTACTCTGTGCGATATACAAATGAACCGGAACAAACGCGAAAGCGCCGATGGCAGTAAAGATGTTGGTATAAACCACATGCTTTACCTTCCGCTCATCTTCAATGCGGTCTAGCGACACAGAGTGAACAATAGCGCGCTTAATCAGCCGGGTATAAAGAACAGAAATATACTTTTTCATGAATGCCGCTATCACCAGATGAGTAGAAATCGCCAACGCTGACGCTAAATAACCCGCATCCTGTGCTTTCACCTCCCTGTACAGCCCTGCCAATTCATTGCATTCTGACGTCAGATACCGAATCGATATTGTTTACAGGCTCTGCCTAATAATAATCCATAAACCCACAGTTCACTGAAAAAAGGCAATTTAGGTGGAATGATTGCCGTGCCAATAAGATACATAGCGCAAAAGTGTTGCTAAAGAGAGTCGATCCCCCACACATCTCGCTCACTCCACACTTCTTTACAGTATCTCCACTATTTCTCCACCTTTTTTTGCGCTATGCAGAGTAAAATGACGGGCGACTTCGCATATATTAACGATAAGAAATCATTCGATAAAAAGGCGCTACCTGATGAAAGGCTGTATCCATGGCTAATTTTTTTACTGACCGCCCCATCTTTGCCTGGGTAATCGCCATTATTCTCAGCCTTTCCGGGCTGCTGGCTCTTAACTCGCTGCCAGTAGAACAGTACCCCAACCTTGCACCGCCGACAGTGAGAATATCCGCCAGCTATCCGGGTGCTTCAGCCCAAACGCTGGAAAATACCGTTACCCAAATTATCGAACAGAGCATGACCGGTCTGGACAATCTGATGTACATGTCGTCCCAGAGCAGCAACACCGGCAGCGCATCGATAACCTTAACCTTTACCGCCGGAACCGACCCCAACGAAGCCATGCAGCAGGTGCAAAACAAGCTGCAAAGCGCCACCCGAAAGCTGCCGCAGGACGTACAGCAACAGGGCGTGACGGTTTCAAAGTCCGGTGACAGCTCGCTGATGACAGTGGCCTTCGTCTCTACAGACCACAGCATGACGCGTCAGGACATCTCTGACTATGTCGCCAGTAACCTGCAGGATCCCATCAGTCGTATCAACGGAGTCGGCAGCGTGGACGCCTTCGGCTCCCAGTACGCTATGCGCATCTGGCTTGATCCTAATCGGCTAAACAACTACAAACTCACGACCCAAAACGTTATTGACGCGATATCCTCGCAAAACAAGCAAATTGCCGTAGGTCAGGTCGGCGGCACGCCGTCAGTTGAAGGGCAAACGCTTAACGCCACCATGAACGCACAGGCTCAGCTGCAAACGCCGGAGCAGTTTCGCGCCATTACTCTGCGAGTCAATCAGGACGGTTCACTGGTCACCCTAGGCGATGTTGCAACCGTTGAGCTGGGTGCCGAAAAGTATGACTATCTCAGCCGCTATAACGGTATGCCCGCCTCCGGCATGAGTATTAAACTGGCGTCCGGTGCAAACGAACTGGCCACTGACCGTCTGGTAAAAGACAAAATTGCCGAGCTGTCACACTATTTCCCTCACGGTCTGAAAGCAGAATATGCTTATGAAACAACTCCGTTCGTTGAAGCCTCTATCAAGGACGTAGTGAAAACGCTATTTGAAGCCATACTGCTGGTCTTCTTAGTGATGTACCTGTTCCTGCAGAACTTCCGCGCTACGCTGATCCCGACCATCGCCGTTCCCGTCGTGCTGCTGGGCACGTTCTCAGTGCTGTACCTCTTCGGCTTTAGCGTCAACACACTCACCATGTTTGCTATGGTGCTGGCCATAGGCCTGCTGGTAGACGACGCCATCGTGGTGGTAGAAAACGTAGAGCGCGTCATGGCTATCGAAGGGCTATCGCCTAGGGAGGCGACCCGTAAGTCGATGGGGCAAATCCAAGGCGCACTAGTGGGCATCGCGATGGTGCTGTCCGCCGTATTTGTTCCCATGGCCTTTTTAGGCGGAACTACCGGCGCTATCTATCGCCAGTTCTCAATTACCATTGTCTCCGCCATGGTGCTCTCGGTTCTGGTTGCCCTGATCCTAACCCCGGCACTGTGTGCCACCATGCTTAAGCCAATCCCCAGCGGCCAGATTCACACTCGCCGAGGCTTCTTTGGCTGGTTTAACCGCACCTTTGACAGAAGCGCCCACGGCTATGAGCGAGGCGTTGCTGACGTTATTCACCACGGCGGGCGCTCTATTCTGGTTTATGTACTCATCATCGGCGGGCTGGGGTGGCTGTTCATGAAGCTGCCGACTTCGTTTCTTCCCCTTGAAGACCGCGGCGTCTTTATGGTTCAAGTCCAGCTTCCGGTGGGTTCCACCCAGCAACAGACACTGAAAGTGGTGGAAAAAGTAGAAAAATACCTGCTGGAAGACGAGAAGAAAAACGTGCTTTCAGCCTTCGCCATTGTGGGCTCAGGCCCCGGAGGAAACGGCCAGAACGTTGCCCGGCTGTTTGTTCGCCTCAAAGACTGGAAAGAGCGCACCGCAACGGAAGACAGCTCGTTCTCTATTATTGAACGCGCCACCCGAACCTTCAGCAGAATCTCGGAAGCTCGCGTGTTTGCCAGCAGCCCACCATCAATATCCGGCTTGGGCAGCTCATCAGGCTTCAGCCTTGCGCTTCAGGACTTCGCTGGGCTCGGGCATGAAACGCTCATGCAGGCTCGCGATACGCTGCTAGATGCCGCAGCTAAAGAGCCTGGTTTAACGCGCGTGCGGCACAACGGGCTAGACGACAGCCCTGAGCTTCAGGTGGATGTTGATCAGCGCAAGGCACAGGCGCTGAGTGTAAGAATCGACGATATTAACAGCACGCTCAAAACAGCCTGGGGATCTACCTATGTCAACGACTTCCTTGACCGCGGGCGTGTCAAAAAGGTCTATGTCCAGAGCGCAGCTCCCTACCGCATGCAGCCGCAGGACATTAACCGCTGGTACGTTAACAACACCAGCGGAGACATGGTGCCGTTTTCCGAGTTCGCCTCAACCCGATGGGTATTTGGCTCTCCTCGGCTAGAGCGCTACAACGGCAACTCCTCAGTAGAAATTCTTGGCGAAGCGTCCCCCGGCATCAGTAACGGAACCGCAATGGACACCATGGAAAAGCTGGTGGCCGATCTGCCGGACGGCATTGGGTTAGACTGGACGGCCATGTCCTATCAGGAGCGGCTCTCCGGTTCACAGGCTCCAATGCTGTACGCGGTCTCTCTGCTAGTGGTGTTCCTTTGCCTTGCGGCGCTGTATGAGAGCTGGTCTATTCCGTTCTCGGTTATGCTGGTGGTTCCTCTCGGCATCTTGGGTGCTGTTGCGGCAACGTGGCTGCGAGGTTTGGAAAACGACGTTTACTTCCAAGTCGGCATTTTGACGGTTATCGGCCTGTCGGCGAAGAACGCCATTCTGATTGTCGAATTCGCCAACGACCTCAATCGGGCAGGAAAAGACCTGATGACGGCCACACTAGAGGCCTGCCGCTATCGCCTTCGCCCGATCCTGATGACGTCAATGGCGTTTATCTTCGGCGTTCTGCCAATGGCCATCAGCAACGGCGCGGGCTCCGGCAGCCAGCACGCTGTCGGCACCGGCGTTTTGGGCGGCATGCTTACCGCCACCTTCTTGGCAATTTTCTTTGTTCCGCTGTTCTTTGTATTAGTTCGCAAGCGCTTTCCAAGTAAGCCACTCGTTAAGGCAGCGCAATAGGCTAGGCAGGCGCTATCAGTGCCTGCCTGCGCAGCTTCCGACAACGAACAACGGCCTGACTCCACTGTAAACGTGGTCAGGGCATAAAGCCTAGCAGCGCACAGCCTGCCGCTAGGCCGTTTCTCCCTTCCGCTTTAGCCTCTGCGTTCAACTTCAGGTATACTGCCAAAAAGCGTTGCACTTGATCCGTTAATTTAAAAGGTTTTTTCCCGTGCTGTACCACATCCGCCCAATGGGCGAGAACGATATAGAAAACGTTCTGCACATACAGGCTGCCGTTTATCCTTCCGATATTTTAGAGAGTGCCGCCTTTTTCGAAAATCGCCTGTCTCTGTCAGCCGACAGCTGCTGGGTTGCGGCGAACAGCGATACACTGCTTGGCTATCTGATTTCTTATCCTTGGCCGCGTGAATTTCCTCCTGCGCTGGACGGTACCCTCAGCGCACTGCCCGAATCCGCAGACAGCTGGTTTGTTCACGACTGCGCAATATCACCTGACGCACAGCGCCTCGGCGTTGGCAGAGCGCTGTTTAGTACCGCTCGCCAAAGCGCTACCCAGCAGGGGCTTAACCACACCAGCCTAGTATCTTTAGCGAGTGCTAAAAACTACTGGCAAAATCAAGGCTATGTCCCCGTTGGCGAAACGCCCCAGCTGCGAGAAAAGCTGAAGGCCTACGGCGAGGGTGCATGCTACATGCATCGGTAGTACACAGAGGCTATCAAAACCCCTGAACGCCTTCGGCCTTCAGCCGTTCAACAGCGGCATGAAGCTCAGGGTGCTGAGTAAACGCGAGAGCTCTGCGCGCCCCGCTCTCGCTAAGCCCGGCGTCCCGACGCCAGGCCTTCTCGTCCCTAGCCGCCAGCCTTTCCCAACCGGCTTGGCGAATGTGGGAAATGGGGACGAAGGTCATACCCAAACCTCGTAACCACTGCGCCGCATCACGCCCTTTTGCTGCTTTAATCTGTCCATACAGTTTTTCAGCGCTGCGCGGCCCGTATCCGCGCAGACCAGCAATACTTTCACGTGATAGAGCCAGCCAAGATGCCAAATTTGGCACCTGCCCACCCTCAATCAAGCTACGCCAAGTTTTTTCGCTTAAGCCGCTTAAGTTCAGCCCCTCTTTCCCGCTCAGCCAAACCAAACGGGAAAGATACTGGGTCAAGCAGCCCTCTTCATCGGGACGCCAGCAGCTGAGCGCATGATAGTGGGACTCATCGGGTACCACTATCGCCTCTCGCTCGGCAACTCGCCATACCACCCGGCTAATGCGAGGGATCCCCTGCCCGGCCAGAGTCAGCGCCACCGTGTCGCCCGGTCTAACGTCAAGCTTACGCCAGCGGGACAGCCCACCGAGCGACACTCGCCTTACGCGTTTATCCCCTAGCGTCACTGGCCGCAAGTGGGCTACGGCAGAAATGCGCCCGGTTCGCCCCACGCTAAAAGCCACCGATGTGACTTCTGCTGTCTGCTGCGGTGGCGGGTACTTCCACGCCGCGGCCCAAATAGGGGGTCGAGCAGACCAGTTTTCACCCGGAGGTCGTCTCCCTTGCCTAATTACTACACCGTCACTGGCAAAGGGCATCGGCTGTTCAAACCATAGCCCTCGCCAGCGAGTAACGTCATTCAGTGAAGCAACCTCATGCGTCTGCGTGATGCCAAAGGAAAAGCCCATCTCCTTCAGCCCTGAAAGCCTTTCACTCATCGTTTCTGGCCCGTCGGGCCATTCCCACGCCCAAAAGGCAACACGCTCCACCGACTGTGGAGAAAGCGCTTTGCTCATCATCGCGCCAGCAACCTTGGCTCTGGCGTTCTGCCCGCCGTCGCGCTGCTGAACGTGTTCATCCAGCCGCCAAAACAGTTCACCCTGTACAATAACCTGAGGTAAATCTGTATTAAGGCGTTGAGGAATACCGGGCAGCGCCTGTGCTCTCGTCGTCCAGTTTTCACCGCGCTCACCGCTACCGCGGCTTATGGCGGAAACCAGCCTTCCGTTTTGATAAACCAACGTCACCGCCACGCCGTCCACCTTCGGCTGAACCCAAAGCCCCTGACGCAAAGACATCCATGCCTGCACGGCGCTTTCGTCTGCCAGTTTTACCAACCCGGTATGAGCGGCCGGATGAACAACCGAATAGGGAGGCTCTGCCGCCAAATCAGCCACACTCTCGTTGATAGCAATAGAGGGAAAACAGCCTCGCCAAAGCGCCTGCTGCGCTGCCAACCCATCGTAAATCTCATCTTCAACCTGAGACTCGCCGCGCAGGCGGTAGGCGTCGTCCCAATCGTTCAACGCGCGGGTCAGCAGGTTCAACTCTGTTTTTGCCCTCTCAGCGCTCCACGACGGGCAATCGAATCGCCCCTTTGCAAAGCTCACATCGCTGCATACAGAAACCAATAGCCAAGCTAACGCCAGCTTAATCATCCACACCACAGTGCATGCTCCTCTGCATACCTCTCTGATTCACTGGCGCTATTTCAGCCCGGCAGTGACCAACAAGCCAGTGAGAAAAGGCAATAGAGGAAGATATCCCGGAAAGAAAAACGACGTTTCACGCAACGACGACTTATTTTGTGAAGTGGTTCGAAATAAAAACTTTTCACCGCCGCAAAATAAAAATGGGAAGGTTATGGTGTGACAAGGTTTTACGCCTAGTGGCGTCGGTGTATACTAAATAAGGAAATCTATCTCTCTCTATTTAGCATGTCCCAAGCCGCCAATACGCGTTCGCTAGGGCTAAATAGTATAGTTCAGCCCAAACGACGGCAGTAAACGAGCACTATGATGGTGAAAGGTACGCTTTATATTATTTCCGCGCCCAGCGGTGCAGGGAAGTCGAGCCTGATTCAGGCTCTGTTAAAAACTCAGCCAACGTACGATATGCAGGTTTCTATTTCTCACACTACCCGTGAAAAGCGGCCGGGAGAAGTAGAAGGTGAACACTACTATTATGTTGGCGTTGACGAATTTAAGCGGCTGATCGCAGAAGATGCCTTTTTGGAATATGCCGAAGTGTTCGGCAACTATTACGGCACGTCAAAAGCCAAGATTGAGCGCGTGCTCTCGCAGGGTATCGACGTCTTCTTAGACATTGACTGGCAGGGAGCCCGGCAGGTTCGGGAAAAAATGCCGCAAAGCCGCAGCGTGTTTATTCTTCCACCGTCTAAGGACGAGCTGGTTCGACGCCTGCAGGGGCGCGGTCAGGACAGCGATGAAGTGATCGCTGGCCGCATGGACAAGGCAGTAAGGGAAATGTCCCATTACGATGAGTATGACTATCTGCTCATCAACGACGATTTCGATCTCGCACTTTACGATCTCAAAGCTATCGTTCGCAGCGAACGACTGCGTTTAGATCGCCAAAAACTGCGAAATGAAGCGTTAATTAGTAAATTATTGGCAGACTGAGCCCGGTTTCAGTATGATGCCCAGTCCGTTTTTCATCTGTGGAGTGACACATTTATGGCACGCGTAACCGTTCAAGACGCTGTAGAAAAAATTGGCAACCGCTTCGACCTCGTTCTGGTCGCCGCTCGCCGCGCTCGTCAAATTCAAACCCAGGGTAAAGATCCCTTAGTGCCGGAAGAAAACGACAAGTACACCGTTATCGCCCTGCGCGAGATCGAAGAAGGCCTGATCAACAGCCAAATCCTGGATTCTCAGGCCCGCCAAGAACAGCAAGAGCAGGATGCCGCTGAAATGCAAGCCGTCGCCGCGATTGCTGAAGGTCGTCGTTAATTACTGGCGGGATTGCCCTTGTATCTGTTTGAAAGCCTTAACACACTGGCAAAACAGTACCTGCCGGAAGAACAGATTGAGTGCCTGAAACAGGCATTCTGCGTTGCGCGCGATGCCCACGAAGGGCAAACGCGCTCCAGCGGTGAGCCTTACATTACCCACCCGGTTGCCGTCGCCTGCATTTTGGCGGGCATGCGGCTGGACTATGAAACGCTTATCGCCGCGCTGCTTCACGACGTCATCGAAGATACGCCCACCACCTATCAGGATATTGAACGCCTGTTTGGTAAAAGCGTGGCGGAACTGGTGGAAGGTGTCTCGAAGCTGGACAAGCTGAAGTTTCGCGACAAGAAAGAGGCGCAGGCGGAAAACTTCCGCAAGATGATCATGGCGATGGTGCAAGATATCCGCGTCATTCTCATCAAGCTTGCCGACCGCACCCACAATATGCGCACTCTGGGGTCTTTACGCCCCGACAAGCGCCGCCGCATCGCCCGTGAGACGCTGGAAATCTATAGCCCTCTAGCGCACCGCCTTGGCATTCATCATTTAAAAATCGAGCTGGAAGAGCTCGGTTTTGAAGCGCTCTATCCCAACCGCTACCGCGTCATCAAAGAAGTGGTTAAAGCGGCGCGCGGCAACCGTAAAGAGATGATCCAGCGCATCCTGTCTGAAATCGATGGGCGCATCAAAGAAGCGGGAATCCCCTGCCGCGTCAACGGTCGGGAAAAGCATCTTTATTCCATCTATCGCAAGATGCACCTGAAAGAGCAGCGCTTTCACTCCATTATGGATATCTACGCCTTTCGCATTATCGTCAGCGACGTAGATACCTGCTATCGCGTGCTGGGTCAGGCTCACAGCCTGTATAAGCCTCGTCCAGGGCGAGTGAAAGACTATATTGCAATTCCCAAGGCTAACGGCTATCAGTCGCTGCACACCTCGCTAATTGGCCCTCACGGCGTTCCGGTCGAAGTACAGATCCGTACCGAAGATATGGATCAGATGGCCGAAATGGGCGTTGCCGCTCACTGGGCCTACAAACAGGCCGGTGAATCAGGCACCGCAGCGCAGATCCGTGCCCAGCGCTGGATGCAGAGCCTGCTAGAGCTCCAGCAAAGCGCAGGCAGCTCGTTTGAATTTATCGAAAGCGTGAAGTCCGAGCTGCTGCCGGACGAAATTTACGTCTTTACACCCAAAGGGCGCATCGTAGAGCTCCAAGCAGGCTCAACGCCAGTAGACTTCGCCTACGCCGTCCACACTGATATCGGTCACGCCTGCGTTGGCGCTCGCGTCGACAGGCAGCCGTATCCGCTGTCTCAAGAGCTGCACAACGGGCAGACGGTAGAAATCATCACCGCACCGGGCGCACGGCCTAACGCAGCCTGGCTTAACTTTGTTGTCACCTCCAAAGCGCGGACAAAGATCCGCCAGATGCTGAAAAACCTTAAGCGTGACGATGCCGTCGGCTTAGGGCGCAGGCTGCTGAACCACGCGCTGGGGCAGGGTCGTAAAGTCACGGATATTGACGCAAAAAATCTCAATCGCGAACTCAAGCGTCTGAAGTTGGCATCGCTCGACGACCTGCTGGCAGAGATAGGGCTGGGCAACGTCATGAGTATCATGATTGCCAAAAACCTGCTTAACGACGAAAGTGCTCCGGATGAAGAACCTTCAGTGAGCGGTCGCAAGCTGGCAATCCGCGGTGCCGACGGCGTGCTTTTGACCTTTGCCAAGTGCTGTCGCCCTATCCCCGGAGACCCAATCATTGCCCACGTTAGTCCGGGTAAAGGGCTGGTAATTCACCACGAATCCTGCCGAAATATTCGCGGCTACCAAAAAGAGCCAGAAAAGTTCATGGCCGTTGAGTGGGCGGAAGATACCGATCAGGAATTTATCGCCGAAATCAAAGTGGAAATGTTTAACCACCAGGGCGTGCTGGCTAACCTGACGGCAGAAATCAACTCGGCCAAGTCCAACATTCAAAGCCTGAACACTGAAGAGAAAGACGGCCGTGTCTATATCGCCTACATTCGGCTGACCACCTACAACCGCGTGCATCTGGCAAATATTATGCGCAAAATTCGCATCATGCCGGACGTCATTAAAGTCACCCGTAACAGAAACTAGGCGCTATGTCTCCTGAACGCTATGCGCGGATCCGCCACATGCTGACCACTCGGCAGACCGACCTTACGGTCTGCCTTGAGCAGGTTCACAAGCCCCACAACGTGTCAGCCATTATCCGCACTGCTGACGCCGTAGGCGTTCATGAAGTGCACGCCGTTTGGCCTCATGAGCGCATGCGCACGCAGGTTGCCAGCGCAGCGGGCAGCAACAGTTGGGTAAAGGTCAAGACTCACCCTGATATCCAAAATGCGGTCAGCCATCTCAAGCAGCAGGGAATGCAGATCTTGGCGACGAACCTGTCTGACAGCGCTGTCGACTTTCGCGATATCGACTATACCCGCCCAACCTGTATCCTGCTGGGTCAGGAAAAAAGCGGCATCACTAAAGAAGCGCTGGCGCTGGCAGATCGGGACATCATAATTCCGATGATCGGTATGGTGCAGTCTCTCAACGTCTCGGTCGCTTCAGCACTTATTCTGTATGAAGCTCAGCGCCAGCGGCAAAACGCCGGCATGTATCAGCGGGAAGGCAGCACCTTGAGTGCCGAAGAACAGCGGCGCTTTCTGTTTGAGGGCGGCTATCCGGTGCTGGCCAACGTTGCCAAGCGTAAAGGTCTGCCTCGGCCACACATCGATGAAAACGGCGAAATCGTCGCTGACGACGCCTGGTGGGCCGCTATGCAGGCGCTTAAGCCCAAGAGCAGAAAGGGCTAGGTGATGAAGGGCCGCCTGCTGGACGCCGTTCCGCTCAGTGCCCTCTCCGGGGTTGGCGCTAGCCAGTCCGCCAAGCTGGCTAAAATCGGCCTGCACACCGTTCAGGATCTGCTGTTTCACCTCCCCCTACGCTATGAAGACCGCACCCGCCTTTATCCTATTGGCGAGCTGCTGCCGGGCATCCACGCGACCGTTGAAGGCGAAGTCGTTCGCAGCGATATCGTTTTTGGTCGCCGCCGCATGATGACCTGCCAGATTACTGACGGTACTGGCGTACTGACTATGCGATTTTTCAACTTTAACGCCGCCATGAAAAACGGCCTGTCGGCAGGTCGACGAGTAAAGGCCTACGGCGAAGTAAAGCGGGGAGCGCACGGCGCGGAGATCCTTCATCCGGAATACCGCATTCAAGGGGAACACGATACTACCGCTCTGGAAGAAAACCTGACGCCGGTGTATTCCACCACTGAAGGCGTCCGTCAGGCAACGCTGCGCAAGCTGACCGATCAGGCTCTTAAACTGCTGGACACCTGCGCCGTCGTTGAGCTGCTGCCTACAGGGCTTTTGGGCAATCTTATCAGCCTGCCGCAGGCGCTGAAAACGCTCCACCGCCCGCCGCCGGACATTCAGCTCGCCACGCTGGAAGAGGGTAAACACCCGGCGCAGCAGCGGCTGATTATGGAAGAGCTGCTGGCGCACAATCTCAGCATGCTGTCCGCTCGAGCGGGAGCTCAGCGCTACCGCGCCCAGCCTTTGATAGGGAATGGTGCGTTAAAAAGCCGCCTGCTTTCTTCCCTGCCCTTTAGCCCAACAGGGGCACAGGCTAGAGTTGTGGCTGAAATCGAACAGGATCTTGAAAAGCCGATGCCCATGATGCGACTGGTGCAGGGGGACGTCGGTTCAGGAAAAACGCTGGTTGCAGCGATGGCAGCCCTAACGGCGATTGAAAACGGCAGGCAGGTCGCCCTTATGGCGCCAACCGAGCTTCTGGCAGAGCAGCACGCCAACAACTTCCGGCAGTGGCTAGAACCGCTGGGTATTCAAGTCGGCTGGCTGGCCGGTAAGCAGAAGGGCAAAGCTCGCCAAGAGCAAATGGCTGCTGTCGCTTCAGGCGACGTAGCGATGGTCATTGGCACCCACGCTATCTTTCAGGAACAGGTGAAGTTCGCATCACTGGCGCTGGTAATTATCGACGAACAGCACCGCTTCGGTGTCCACCAGCGGCTGGCGCTGTGGGAAAAGGGTGAAGAACAGGGCTTTCACCCCCATCAGTTGGTCATGACCGCAACTCCCATTCCCCGCACGCTGGCAATGACCGCCTACGCGGATATGGACACTTCCGTTATCGATGAGCTTCCTCCGGGGCGCACACCGGTTACCACCGTCGCCATTCCCGACTCGCGTCGCGCCGACGTTATAGCTCGAGTACAGGGCGCCTGTCGGCAGGAAGGGCGTCAGGCCTACTGGGTTTGTACGCTGATCGAAGAGTCTGATGTACTGGAAGCTCAGGCCGCAGAGGCAACTACAGAAGAGCTCAAGATCGCGCTGCCGGACTTAAACATCGGTTTGGTGCACGGGCGCATGAAAGCGCAGGAAAAGCAGGCGGTCATGCAGGCGTTTAAGCAGGGTGACCTTCAACTGCTGGTCGCGACGACTGTTATTGAAGTGGGCGTAGACGTGCCGAACGCCAGCCTGATGATTATTGAAAACCCTGAGCGACTTGGACTGGCACAGCTCCACCAGCTTCGCGGTCGCGTAGGGCGCGGCGCGGTGGCTTCACACTGCGTGCTGCTGTACAAAACGCCCCTGAGCAAAACGGCGCAAAAGCGCCTACAGGTGCTGCGCGACAGCAACGACGGCTTTGTTATTGCTCAAAAGGATCTGGAAATTCGCGGCCCCGGTGAGCTGCTGGGTACACGCCAAACCGGTATTACCGAGTTTAAGGTTGCCGACCTGCTGCGCGATCAGTCCATGATCCCTGAAGTTCAGCGCATCGCCCGCCACATCCATCAAAACTATCCTGACAGCGCTCGCGCCCTTATCGAGCGCTGGCTGCCGGAAAGCATAAAGTACACCCACGCTTAATACATTATGCCGAAAGTCCGTCGTCCACCAGCCTGCGACAGGCTTCTACCGCGCTAAGCGCTGCCAGCATGGACGTCTTCGGATTGCTAGCAAGCGTATTGCCGTTAAGCTCAATATGAAACTCACCAAACGCTCCTACGGCCTGAATGCGGTGAGTATTGCGCGTAGTATGGGGATCGACCCGCAGCTGCACTCGAGTGTTGTCCATGCCAATCCCCATTAAAGCAATCGTCGCGGCCACATTCGCATTGGCAGGAAACGTCCTCGCAGCCTCGCGCGCCGAGCCTTCAAAAAACACTGTTGCTTCAGTGACATTGTCTAAATCGACCATCTTTTCTGCCGGACTTCCGCACCAGCTGGCGGGGCTCTTATTGGACACGTAGGTAACGCTTTCTAGCCCACCTTCCCGCGCCGCCGCCAGCCCGTCCATGCCCGCTACCGCGCCGGATAAAATCGTTAAGGTTGCGCGATGGGCGCGAGCAGCGCTGCGCAGCGTTTCAAGCAGCTGCGCATCCGCCAGCGCACCAGTGGAAGCGATTGCCAGATCCCAGCCCCGGTTCAGAACGGTTTCTGCATATTCCCTCACCGCCTGCTGGCTGGCGCACTCCAGCACCAAATCCGGGCGTTCACTGCACTCAGAAGGATGTAAAAGCGCCTTTACGGCACCGCCGTTTATGTCGGCAATCGCCGCGTGGTGGCCTTCCCGGGCGACAATCCAGCCAATGGACACCCCCTGCGGCAAACGGGCCATCACCTCATGCGCCATGCCGCCAAAACCAATGAGCATTATTTTTTTCATTTTTTACTCCGACTATCTTATCAAGCTGCGGGTTCTCTACGCTTAATGACGCTCAATGAGCTTTTTTACGTCTTTCATTGTTTTGGGTGACTGATAAAAAGTTTCTTTCCCTTCAACTAAAGGCCTAACCAAACCTAGTGCGGCTAAATGCCGAAGATCGGAACGCGCAGTATTATTCGAGACAGACAGATTTTCCATCACCTCTTTTACCGAGAAGACTTTCCCCTGATTTCTTATTGCTATTGTCGCCAATATTTGCTGCCGCTGATTGAGCTTTTTCATCAAGCCGCTATTCCACATCGTCTCAAACAGCGTCCTTTGCTGGTATACCGAATCAACGATATGTGCATGAAAGTCTTTCACGGCTCTTGAAACGATTTCACACTGATAGCTAACAAAGTAAGTTAAATCGAATCCGTCTGTTTCAGTAAAAAGATAGGCTTTAGCATAGGCCGTTGGCGATTTTTTCAATAAACGACTGATGGATATATAGCGAAAAGCTGCATAACCACATTTCAGCATATACCAATAAAATACCGCTCTTGCCGTTCGACCGTTGCCATCATTGAAAGGGTGGTAATACCCGATCAAGAAATGAAGAACGCCAGCTTTAACCAGTGGATGCAAATAGTTAAGCGATGCGTCCTCCTCGTGGCGAACGTTTGCCCATTGACAAAGTTCCTCTATTTTTTGAGGCAGTACGTCAAAACTTGGCGGCTGATGAATTACCTCACCAAACGGATCGACGACAGAGACGTTATTATTTTCTCTAAACATACCGGGAAAATATTTTTCATCGTCAATCCCCTCAACGCCAATGCGGTGAAACTGGCGAATCAAATCGGGGGTCAATAACTCATCCCGGTGTTCCCATACCGCCGACATCATACGGTAGTTGCCGAGGATCATACGCTCGCCTTCATCCCGCGGTTTTCTGGCCGTTTGGAGCATCTCTTTTGCGACCGATGTTGTTGTGGCGGCACCTTCTAACTGGCTAGAGGAAATGGATTCCTCTTCCATAAGCCCATTAAACAAATAGAGAGATGCACTCTCCCCCCCAGCCAACTCGTCTAGCGCCGCTTGAGACGTCAAACGATCAACAATAGAGCAGCTTTGCTGTACAAATGTCGTTACTGCGATGGAAGCCAGCTCACTCTTTATAGAATGAAACGGTAGGCCGTTTTGCAAAGCTTCTCTGGCCATTTTTGTCCATACCCAAGCAACGTGAGGATCCACGTCTTTTGGCACATAGCGGCGAAAATCATCCCAGTGAAGATAGCGTCCTTTATCATCAACGGGACGATGAAAAGACGATGATACATCGCTCATTGACTCAGCAAGAATCGATAGATCATAGACCGGAGGTAACTTTATCTTCATCATCATATCTCAAAAATGCCAATTATTGAGATATAATGAAACAATCCCAGTGCAATATCAACCTGGGTACAGGTATGACTATTTTTTGATACGACAAAAAACTGGCAAACGAATACGCAATCGGTTGCTATAAATTTAAATTCGATTAAAATGCGCTCTTTGTAACTTCAGAGGTTTTCTTTCCCCTTATGAGCAGCGCCGATCTTACCCCGGATTCCAACACCGTTGCCCGCGCAGAGCCTAAAGTCAAGCCGTCGCGCAGTGAACTCATCTACCACCTTGAAGACCGGCCGCCGCTGGCGCAAACGCTGTTTGCCGCGCTACAGCACCTGCTGGCCATGTTCGTCGCCGTGATTACGCCCGCGATGCTCATCTGTCAGGCGCTGGGTCTACCGGCGCAGGACACTCAGCACATTATCAGCATGTCGCTGTTTGCATCTGGGCTTGCTTCGATACTGCAAATTCGCACCTGGGGCCCGGTTGGCTCTGGTCTGCTGTCTATTCAGGGCACCAGCTTTAACTTCGTCGCACCGCTTATCATGGGCGGTACGGCGCTAAAGAACGGCGGAGCAGACGTACCAACCATGATGGCGACGCTGTTTGGTACGCTGATGCTGGCCTCCTGCACGGAGATCTTCCTTTCCCGTATCCTGCATCTGGCACAGCGTATTATTACGCCGCTGGTTTCCGGGATTGTGGTGATGATCATCGGCCTGTCGCTGATTCAGGTTGGCCTGATCTCCATCGGCGGCGGCTATGGCGCCATGTCTGAAACCAACAATACCTTCGGTTCCCCCAGCAACCTGCTGCTGGCCGGGGTTGTCTTGGCAACTATTATTCTGCTCAACCGCCAGAGCAACCCGTATCTGCGCGTCTCTTCGCTGGTTATCGCGATGGTAATTGGCTACCTGCTGGCCTGGGCGATGGGAATGCTGCCGGAAACGGCTAAAGTGGATAACGAGCTTATCATGGTGCCAACGCCGCTTTACTACGGCCTCGGCATAGACTGGACGCTGCTGATCCCGCTGATGCTGGTCTTTATGATCACCTCTCTGGAAACCATCGGCGACATTACGGCAACCTCTGATGTCTCTGAGCAGCCGGTAACGGGCCCAGTGTACATGAAGCGCCTGAAGGGCGGCGTGCTGGCTAACGGGCTGAACTCCATGCTGTCTGCGGTCTTCAACACCTTCCCGAACTCCTGCTTCGGCCAGAACAACGGCGTTATTCAGCTGACTGGCGTTGCCAGCCGCTATGTGGGTTACGTAGTTTCCATCATGCTGGTACTGCTCGGCCTGTTCCCGTTTGTCAGTCAGTTTGTACTGAGCATTCCGGAGCCGGTTCTGGGCGGCGCAACGATCGTGATGTTCGGCACCATTGCCGCATCGGGCGTTCGCATCGTTTCTCGCGAAAAGCTAAACCGCCGCGCCATCATGATTATGGCGCTGTCACTGGCAGTCGGCCTTGGCGTATCTCAGCAGCCGCAGATCCTGCAGTTTGCTCCCGAGTGGCTGAAAACCCTACTCTCCTCCGGTATCGCAGCGGGTGGCATTACGGCCATCGTGCTGAATCTGGTGTTTCCGCACGAGAAATAAATTCTACCCAGACGGACGGCGCTTTTGCCGTCCGCACTTCTGACTTTCACGCCTTTTCCCACGAAAACTCCTCGCCCATCATTGAGATTCCTCGCCAAATGGGGCATAAAATACGTCTGTTATCAGAAACTGCGGTTTTCATTCGGCTATGGCACTTATCCGTAAAGCTTTTTACACGCTGCTTATTGTTATCGTTTTAGGCGTCATTGCGCTCTATTTTGGCGCGCAAACCCGCTATGCGGCGGGATGGATAAGCCAGTGGGTCAGCAGCAACACCCCCTATCGGCTAGTGTTTAGCCATCTGGACTATAGCCTTAGTTCCCCCTTCCGCTTAGTGCTCAATCAGGCCGAATTCGGCGAAAAAGAGCATGAACCGCTGGTTAACGCACAGAAAATCACCGTCGATCTGACAGATGCTTTCTGGCAAACGCCGCTGAGCTTTGCCTCGCTGGAAGTCGAGGGCGGGCAGCTGACGCTTTCCGACAGTGATGCAACAGCGCCAGACGTTAAAAGCCAGCGCCTTCAGCTGCGCAATGTGGTCGTTAGTGTCAAAACCCCGTCAATGACGCTAAAAGGCGAAGGTATCAACGGCGGCTTTCTTCCCTGGAGCCTAAAGCAGGAGCTGATTCCCACAGACAACGCGCACTTTGAGTTCAGCGCCGCTAGGCTTCATCTTAACGAGCTTGAAGCCACTCAGGTACTGGTACAGGGCGATGTGCGCAACAAAAGTCTGCTACTGACCAACGTTGGCGCCGATCTGGCCGGAGGCCTGCTAACCGGTAGCGCCAAGCGCACACCAGACGGCCATTGGACGATAGACTCCCTTCGCCTGAGCGATATGAAGTATCAAAGCCATCAGACCCTGCCCGCACTGCTGGCGCAGATAGACGAGGGCGTCGGCGATGCAGAGCTGACGCTTAACCGCCTCGATCTCATTAACACCAATATCCAAGGAAATGGCTGGGCTCTGAGCGATTTTTCGCTGTCGCTGAAAGACGTGCAGCGCACGGGCGAACGCTGGCAGGCGGAAGCAGGCAGCGCCCAGCTTAACGCCTATGACGCTGTACTGGGGGAAGAACACCTGCTCAGCCCGGTTCTCAATCTGGCGCTGGAAGGCGATACAGTAAGAATCAAGCAGTTCAGCAGCCGCTGGCAGGATGGTCTAGTGCGCGCTTCTGGCACCTGGTCGCGCAAGGATAGCGCCCTGACGCTGGACGACGTCGCGTTAACGTCTCTACTGTATACACTGCCCCAAAGCTGGAAAAGCGCGCTTCTCGAGCCGATGCCCAGCTGGCTGAACGATCTTCGCATCGACAAGCTCAGCGTCAATCGCAGCATTATCATTGATATTAATCCCGGCTTTCCGTTCCAATTTACCTCTGTCGACGGCAGCGGCGCCAAACTGCATCTGGTGAAAGCGCATCAGTTTGGACTATGGAGTGGAAATTTGACGGTTAACGCCGCCGAAGCCACGCTAAACAAAACCGACCTCAGGCATCCGTCAACTGTCATTAACGCAGACGAGCATCAAATAATCTTTAGCGACACCAGCGCGTTCACACCTACTGGGCTACTGGAAGGGCAGGCGACAGTCGGGCAAGAGCTCAGCAGGCCGCTAAGCCTGACACTCAGCGGGCGCAATGTCGCTGTCGACGTTTTACAAAACTGGGGATGGCGACAAGTGCCGCTACAGGGAGACGGTAATCTTGCACTGGTACTGAAGGGAAATCTGAAGGGCGCAGATAAAAAACCCGACCTGACGGGTAGCCTAACGGTAACGAGCGGCGACGGGCAGCAGCTTATCCAGCGCTATCCTGCCACCCAAGAGCAAGAGCCTGCTGCACCGCTGGGAGCGCCTGTAGAATCAGCGCCTGCTCAGGAGCCTCTGTTCTAATCTTACGCCTACCGCGGACCAGAGAACGCGCTAGGCGCGTTCTTCCGGCAGCACCATATAGGTTCCTTCAAAAACGCAGCCGACGCCGTCATCGCCGGATACGCTCACTTCAAGCTGCACTCTGGCCTTGCGCCCTTTCGCTAAACGGTCCAGATCGCCTTTCACTGACCCCAGTTCAGCAGAGGCCGTCGCACGACCGCCGATAGGCTTCTGATAGCGAATGTGCGCATCCACCAGCACAATCGCGCCGCCCAGCCTCCGCTCCTGAAGCAGCAGCCAGATAAGCCCCCAGCCCGTTAGCGTCGCCAGTGAAAACAGGCTACCGGCAAACTGAGTGTGGTGCAGATTGGTATTCACGCTCTCCGACATGGTGGTCATAAAGCGCTGCCCGGTATACTGCACGATGCGAACGCCCATCTTGTCGCTAAGGGGAATAGAGCTGTGCCAAGCGTTTTGCAGCTCTGCACACCAGTCGGGGTGATGAAGAATGTCGTTTAGTGAGGCAACGGGCTTTCGCATCAGAAAGTGACGCACTGGCGTTGTCAGCGGCGCGGTAACCTCCCCCTGATTAGCAAAGCCCAGTTTTTCAAAGAAGGACACGGTCTCTTCCCGAGCGCGACAAACGATACGCTTCACCCCTTCCTGACGAGCAATGGACTCCAGCGTCATGGCAAGAAGCGTCCCCAGCCCCTTGTTGCGAACGTCTTCCGCCACGGCCAGAAAGCGAATGGCGCCTTCGTTATCGGCATTAACGTATAGCCTGCCCACCGCCACGACTCGCCCCTGTGTATCGACAATCATCTGGTGATAGGCCGTCAAGTCATAGCCGTCCTTTTCGGAGCCAACGGGCTGATTCAGCGGCTTGCGCAGCATTTCCCAGCGGAATTGATAGTAGTCGTTCAGCTCTTGTTCAGTAACGGGGACACGCAGGTGATACATAAGGGCTCTCGGGTTGTTATGGCTATGTTTTTTTATATTGATAGCGCGTTCAAGGACAAAGGGCAATGGGAGATCGAGGCTTAATGAATACACGCGTAAAAGAATGTCTCTTCATACGAGAAGATAATTATGTCGCTGTTTGGGATGGCAATAATGCTGTTCTCATCGCTGGGATAAAAAAAGTCATCCCAAGCTGCGATAAAAACGTCAACGGGGAGCGTTGCGCCCGCACTTCGTCCCCAAAGCACGTTAATTGAATCTACACCCTGTAGCTTCTCAATAAAAAATAAAGACGACGTATCAACGTCATCAAAATCTAACACTCTTTTTTCCAATACGTCACAGAAAGAACGCGGCATTTCCATCAAGTGGCTAAAGGGAAAAGTAGCATCCCAAAGCCGCTGGGCCTCCATTGCACTTAACAGAAGGATGCACCCTTTTTCATCAGCTGACAGGCGGCAATCTTTTGAGTTAAGCCGCCAGGCGATCGGGTAGAGGGCTTCATTAAATACAATATCGTTCATAGCACCACTACTTCCCGTGCGACAGGGTCATCACTCGACCGTTCTCTTTGTCTATTTCAATAAGAAACACGCCGCCGGACTTGTCCGAAGGCAGATAGCCCTCAATTCGCCAGTAGCGGTCTTTATCGGTCACGTAAAAGGGACGCTCTTTCTCTACGCACGCTTTGCCATAAACATGCGTTACGTACATTTCCGCCAGCTCTACCGCCATTCCGGCGTTGACCAGATCTACGCTTCCAAGCCCTTTTTGCTTGCTGTACTCTGAAAAAGCGATCCCTTCACCCTCGTAGGCATAGGCTTGGGCGGTCAAGGCATCAACCATCAGGCTCTTTTCATCGGCGCATGACTGAGACAGCGGCCAGAGCAGAGCGAAGAGAAACCACGTGAACTTCACCATTGAGGACATCCTTTCTTACATCATTCCCTAAACGCTACAGCGCCCGCGCCAGCCCGCGTAAAAAAGCGCGGATCGCGCTGTTGTACTCGGTGTCGCCGCTCAGGTAGACATATCCAATCAACAGCAGCGCCACCGCGCTGAGAATCATCCATTTCTTGCCGTTGAACATCTTTCATCGTCCTAAATTTGCAGGCTAAACGTCACCGGCCCGTCGTTAACCAAAGAAACTTTCATGTCTGCAGCAAAAACGCCGGTTTGGGTTGGAACCAGCTCTTTGCAGCGCTCCACGAAGTCGAGGTACAAGCGCTCGGCGTCCGCAGGGGTTGCTCCGCGAGAGAAGCTAGGGCGCATGCCCTTTTGCGTATCCGCCACCAGCGTAAACTGGGAAACAACCAGCACGCTGCCGCCGGCCTGCTGCACGTTCAGGTTCATTTTTCCCTGCTCGTCGCTGAAAATGCGATAGCCCAGCACGCGCTCGCACAGCCTTGCTGACTTTTCCGGCGTGTCGTCTTTCTCAACGCCCAGAAGCACCAAAAGCCCGTTATCAATAACGCCGACGGTCTGGCCGTCAACAACAACGCTTGCCTGCATCACTCGCTGAATCAGTGCGATCATAATGTGTTTCTTCCGTTCGCTGCAGTGAAAAAAGAGATGCCATAATACACTTCTGAACAGCAGGAAAACATGCTCCGTTTCAAGGTGAGTTCGGATAAAGAAGCCGTATTACCAACAGGTATACCCACATCAAGCCATCTCCAACAGCCACCCAAATGAAACATTTCGTTGCGACTTTTTACCCGCAGGCGAAATAGAAAAGTGGGCGCATTTCCAGTTGGTATCGGTATAATCTGCCACAACTTTGTTCATCGTTCTGATTCTGTACTGCCAGAACTGGGATGTGCGAACAAAAGCGTCATCTGAGCCTATACTCAAAAAATGACGCGCACAGGGCAGGCAAGGCGCCTTTCCCACACTTTATCTATCAGGGGTTATACCATGAGTTTATTAGACCAGCTGGGCGGTATGCTTGGCGGCGGGTCGTCCAAGGGCGGCGTTGACTATATGGCCATGTTTCAATGGCTGGAACAGCAGGGCGGCCTGACGGGTCTTCTGGAGAAGTTTCGCCAAGGCGGGCTGGCTGACGTTGTACAGTCCTGGATTAGCTCTGGCGCAAATTTGCCTATCAGCGCAGAGCAGGTGCGCGACATCATCAGTCAGGCGGCGCTGGAACAGCTTTCCGCCAAGCTGGGGATGGATGACGGCCAAACGTCAGGCATCATTGCTCAGTACCTGCCGGACATCGTTGATAAGCTGTCCCCTAACGGTGAAGAGCCGGTTAACCCGGATATGCTGTCTCTGGGCATGACGCTGCTGAAGGGAAAACTGTTCGGTTAATGTTAGATCCCGGCGAAGGCACCCGCCTTCGCTCTCTTCCCACCTGAATGCCTCCCGATATAATAAAAACAAACAACAAGAAAGATAATAGCGATGATTTACTTTACCTCAGATACTCACTTCTGCCATTCCAACATTATCAACCTGTGCGATCGGCCGTTTGAAAGCGTACGCCATATGAACGACTCGCTTATCCACAACTGGAACGCCCTCGTCACTGAACGGGATGAGATTTATATTCTGGGCGACTTCCTTTTTCGTGGAACGGGGCAGGACGCCAACCAGATCCTGCGTAGGCTTAACGGTAAGAAGTACTTAGTTCGCGGCAACCACGACAAGTTTTTAGACGACCCAGAGTTCGATGCCTCGGCGTTTGAATGGGTCAAAGACTACTACGAGCTGGACTATCAGAAGCAGAAGATAGTGATGTTCCACTACCCGATTTTGGAGTGGCAGGGGTATTTTCGCGACGCTATCCATCTTTATGGGCACGTCCACAATTCCGGCAAAGATCCAGAGCAGCGCAAGCGACTAAGCGCTTTAGGGCCAAGAGCAGTCAACGTCGGCGTAGACGTTAACCGCTTTTTTCCTATCAGCGTTAACGCGGTGTTGAAGCAGGCGCAAAAATAGTATGTACAGCCTGCTTCAATAGCTACGCTTTTTACCTACTTCGCCCTATATACTTTTAACACCCGCTTTCAGGCTTTGGGCGTAAAAAAAGCGCCAATCGGCGCTTTTCGTAGTGACGAACTTTCGGATTACTCTTTCCCGCTGCGGTAAGCACGCTTGCGGTCGTTTTCCGTCAGGTGGCGCTTGCGCAGGCGGATAGACTGCGGCGTCACTTCTACCAGTTCATCGTCGTCGATAAACTCTAGCGCCTGCTCAAGAGTCATCTTGATTGCCGGAGAAAGCGTTGTCGCTTCGTCAGTGCCTGATGCACGGACGTTGGTCAGCTTCTTACCAGTCAGGCAGTTTACCGTCAGGTCGTTAGAGCGAGTGTGAATACCGATGATCTGGCCTTCGTACACTTCAACGCCGTGGCCCAGGAACAGGCGACCGCGATCCTGCAGGCTGTAAAGCGCATAGGCTAACGCCTTACCGGTACCGTTGGAGATCATTACGCCGTTGTTACGCTGACCAATTTCACCCGGACGAATATCGTCGTAGTGGCTAAACGTGGAGTACAGCAGACCGGTACCCGAGGTCATGGTCATGAACTCAGTACGGAAGCCGATAAGCCCGCGGCTAGGGATGATATAGTCTAAACGCACGCGGCCTTTACCGTCCGGCACCATGTCGCGCAGGTCGCCCTTGCGCAGGCCCAGCGCTTCCATCAGCGGCCCCTGGTGCTGTTCTTCGATATCAACAGTAACCTGCTCAAACGGCTCTTGCTTGCCGCGGAAGATAACCTTCGGGCGAGACACGGCCAGTTCATAGCCTTCACGACGCATGTTTTCAATCAGTACCGACAGGTGAAGTTCGCCGCGGCCAGAAACGCGAAACGCATCTGGGTCTTCCGTTTCTTCTACGCGCAGCGCCACGTTGTGCACCAGCTCTTTGCGCAGACGATCGAGGATTTGACGCGACGTCACGTATTTACCCTCTTTGCCGCAGAACGGCGAGGTGTTAACGCAGAAGAACATCGTTACTGTAGGTTCATCTACTGTCAGCGGCGGCAGCGCTTCCGGTGCGGAAACGTCACATACCGTATCGGAAATGTTCAGTTCACCCAGACCGGTGATAGCAACGATGTCGCCCGCTTCCGCGATGTCAGCTTCATAGCGCTTCAGGCCCATATGACCCAGCACTTGACCAATTTTGCCGTTGCGGCGCTGGCCTTCGCTATCGATGATAGTGACCTGCTGGTTAGGCTTCACTTTACCGCGCTTGATGCGGCCTACGCCGATAACGCCAACGTAGCTGTTGTAGTCCAGCTGGGAAATTTGCATCTGGAACGTACCGTCGAGGTCAACTGACGGTGGCGCAACGTGCTTGACGATAGCTTCAAACAGCGGATCCATGTTGTCAGCCAGATCGTTGTGATCCAGACCAGCCACGCCGTTAAGCGCGGATGCAAAGATGATAGGGAAGTCTAACTGCTCATCGGTTGCACCTAGGTTAACGAACAGGTCAAAAACCTGATCCACGACCCAGTCAGGGCGAGCGCCAGGGCGGTCAACCTTGTTGACAACCACGATCGGCTTCAGGCCGTAGGCAAACGCCTTTTGCGTAACGAAGCGGGTTTGGGGCATCGGCCCGTCCATCGCGTCGACCAGCAGTAAAACAGAGTCAACCATTGACATGACGCGCTCAACCTCGCCGCCGAAGTCGGCGTGCCCGGGAGTGTCAACGATGTTGATTCGGTAGTTGTTCCAAGTGATGGCTGTGTTTTTAGCCAAAATAGTGATCCCGCGTTCCTTTTCGAGATCGCCAGAGTCCATAACGCGCTCGCCGGCGTCGTTACGTTCCCCTAATGTTCCTGACAGTTGCAGCAGTTTATCGACCAGGGTGGTTTTACCGTGGTCTACGTGCGCGATAATGGCGATGTTACGCAGATTTTCAATCACAGATTTGCCTCAGGCATAGGAAATAGCGCGCTATTGTACACACTTTAGTCGCGTTAAAAAAACAAGATCATAAAGATTGACGAAAAACAACGCCTGACGAAACAGGTTGTGATCTCATTCACGCTTGAAAAAACGGCAAAAAAAGCCCGATTGCACTAAAAAGCGGCGCATAATAAAAAATCGCACTAAATTAGTGCATAGAAGGTGCAAAATTTACGCTTTCGTTCATACTTATCTCCCATAGCCACAGGAAAAACGGCCATTTAGCGAAGAGTGAAAAATTGGCATGATTATCGCATAGCCATCGCTTATGGCTGCAAGCCTAGCGGCATTAGGTTTGCACAATGAAGGCTAAACTCTAGCGAAATTCGTCACCGGGAGAACAACCATGTCCACTGAACACGTTTTGACCATGCTCAATGAGCATGAAGTAAAGTTTGTCGACCTCCGCTTTACCGATACCAAAGGTAAAGAGCACCACATCACGATCCCCGCTCATCAGGTCGACGCTGACTTTTTTGAAGACGGTAAAATGTTCGACGGTTCTTCTATTGCCGGTTGGAAAGGCATCAATGAATCTGACATGGTGTTAATGCCCGATCCAAGCACTGCACTGCTGGATCCCTTCTTCGAAGATACCACGCTGATTATTCGCTGCGACATTCTTGAACCCGGCACTATGCAGGGCTACGAACGCGACCCGCGCTCTATTTCCAAGCGTGCAGAAGACTTCCTGCGCTCTTCCGGTATTGCCGATACCGTACTGTTCGGGCCAGAACCTGAATTCTTCCTGTTTGACGACATTCGCTTTGGCAACAGCATCGCTGGCGCCTACTACCACATTGACGATATTGAAGCAGCCTGGAACACCGGCACTAAATACGAAGGCGGCAACAAAGGCCATCGTCCGGGCGTCAAGGGCGGCTATTTCCCCGTTCCTCCCGTCGACTCTTCTCAGGACCTGCGCTCTGCCATGTGCCTGACAATGGAAGAAATGGGTCTGGTTGTTGAAGCACACCACCACGAAGTGGCTACTGCAGGTCAGAACGAAGTGGCTACCCGCTTTAACACCATGACCAAAAAGGCTGACGAAACCCAGATTTATAAGTATGTGGTTCACAACGTTGCCCACGCCTTTGGCAAAACCGCCACCTTTATGCCTAAGCCGCTGGTTGGCGATAACGGTTCCGGCATGCACTGCCATATGTCGCTGTCCAAGAACGGTACTAACCTGTTCGCTGGCGACAAGTACGGTGGCCTGTCTGATATCGCGCTGTACTACATTGGCGGCGTGATCAAGCACGCTAAAGCCATCAACGCGCTGGCTAACCCAACCACCAACTCCTATAAGCGACTGGTGCCGGGCTTTGAAGCACCGGTTATGCTGGCCTACTCTGCACGCAACCGCTCTGCATCTATCCGTATCCCTGTAGTCGCTAATCCAAAGGCTCGCCGCATTGAAGTTCGCTTCCCGGATCCGGCAGCTAACCCGTACTTGGCGTTCTCCGCTCTGCTGATGGCTGGCCTTGACGGTGTCATCAACAAAATCTATCCGGGCGACGCCATGGATAAGAACCTGTACGACCTGCCGCCGGAAGAGGCGAAGAACGTACCAACCGTCGCTGGCTCGCTGGAAGAAGCGCTGAGCTGCCTGGACGCCGACCGTGAGTTCCTGACCCGCGGCAACGTGTTCACCAATGAAACCATCGATGCCTATATAGAAGTAAGGCGTGAAGAGCTTAACCGCGTACGTATGGCGCCGCACCCGCTGGAGTTTGAACTGTACTATAGCGTTTAATGGATTAGTGTTATTAGTTTGAGCCCATCTAATCATGGTGGGCCAAACTAACAAATCTGTTAAATCGGCCCCGTGGATATTCCGGCTGTAAATACGGCCTGCCTATATCACCATTGAGCTCGGCCGGAAGGGCGCTTGTATTAGCTTTGAGAGTGCGTCGGGCATAGCCTTCCTACGGGCACTTCGTTGGCTTACGCCAAGTCGACCCCAACGGAAGACTCTCCCTCCGATTAACTCCATGAATTGTTCGAACTTCATTTCAGGCGTCTATTATTAGCATCAGCGAACGCCCTGATCTGGCACAAAGGAGTTATCAATGGCGAGCCAAACGCTGCCCGATACAGAGCAAATCCTGAACGCACAGATTACCTGTGTGCTGATTCTGGATGCCTCGCTGTCGATCCTTTACGCCAATCCTTCCGCACAGCAGCTGCTGGTTCAAAGCTCACGCAAGCTGTTTGGCACCCCTTTGCCGGATTTGGTGGACTATCTCTCCCTTGACGTACCGCTGATGTGGTCAAGCCTGAACGCCGGGCAGGGCTTTACTGACAACGAAGTGTCCATGGTCATTGATGGCCACCTGCACGTGTTAACGCTCAGCGCACAGCTGTTGGCGGACGATCAGGTGATGATGGAGCTGTCGGCGCTGGATAATCACCGTCGCCTTAGTCAAGAACAGCTCCAGCACTCTCAGCAGGCGGCGGCCAGAGAGCTGGTTCGCGGTCTGGCTCATGAAATCAAAAACCCTCTGGGCGGCCTGCGCGGCGCGGCTCAGCTGCTGGCAAAGGCGCTGCCTGACCCACAGCTGACGGAGTATACCCGCGTTATTATTGAACAGGCTGATCGACTGAGGAACCTCGTTGACCGCCTGCTTGGGCCCCAGCACCCCGGTCAGTGGGTTGAGCAAAATATTCATCAGGTGTCTGAGCGCGTTTATCAGCTTCTGATGCTGGAGAAGCCCGATAACATTGCGCTGATGCGGGACTACGACCCCAGCATGCCCGAGCTCAGCCACGATCCTGAACAGATTGAACAGGTGCTGCTTAACATCGCCAGAAACGCCATGCAGGCTTTAGCACAGCAGGGCGGCACTATCATCATCAGAACCCGCACGGCGTCACAGATGACGCTGCACGGCGAACGCTATCGTCTGTGCGCCCGAATCGATATTGAAGACAACGGGCCGGGCATTCTGCCACAGATTCAGGACACGCTTTTTTACCCCATGGTCAGCGGACGCGAAGGCGGCTCCGGACTTGGGCTCTCCATTGCCCGCAGCCTGATTGACCGGCATCGGGGGAAAATTGAGTTTAACAGCTGGCCAGGCCACACCGAGTTCTCGGTCTACCTGCCCATCCGCAAATAGGGGGAATGATGCATCAGGGTACCGTCTGGATTATCGACGACGACAGCGCCATTCGCTGGGTGCTTGAACGTGCCCTCAACGGCGCAAACGTAAAGAGCGTCAGCTTCGACAGTGCGGACAGCGCGCTTGCCGCGCTAAGCAGCGGCGCGCCAGACGTGCTGATCTCCGACATTCGCATGCCCGGTATTGACGGGCTGACGCTGCTGCAAAAGGTGAAACAGCAGCATCCCCTGCTGCCGGTCATCATTATGACTGCCCACTCTGACCTTGATGCTGCCGTCAGCGCCTATCAGTTCGGTGCCTTTGACTATTTACCTAAGCCGTTTGACGTAGACGACGCTGTCGCTTTGGTCGAACGCGCCGTTAGCCACTATCGCGAAGTCCGCGAGCCTGACACCGTTGACCAAAGCAAAAGCCCGACGACAGACATCATCGGTGAAGCGCCCGCCATGCAGGACGTCTACCGCATCATTGGCCGCCTCTCGCTCTCCTCTATCAGCGTGCTGATCAACGGTGAGTCAGGAACCGGAAAAGAGCTAGTTGCTCACGCCCTGCACCGCCATAGCCCAAGAGCAGCGGGGAAGTTTATCGCCCTCAACATGGCGGCAATCCCTAAAGATCTGATTGAATCAGAGCTGTTTGGCCACGAAAAGGGAGCCTTTACCGGCGCGGGTCAAGTCCGTCAGGGTCGATTTGAACAGGCGGACGGCGGCACGCTGTTTTTGGATGAAATCGGCGATATGCCGCTGGAAGTTCAAACCCGGCTGCTGCGAGTGCTGGCGGACGGCCAGTTTTACCGCGTGGGCGGCTACGAGCCGATTAAAGTCGACGTGCGAATTATCGCCGCCACGCACCAGAACCTTGAACATCTGGTTAAAGAACACAAGTTTCGCGAAGACCTGTTCCATCGCCTCAACGTTATTCGCCTCCACCTTCCTCCTCTGCGAGAGCGCCGGGAAGATATTCCCCGTCTGGCTCGTCACTTTTTGCTGATCGCCGCTCAGGAACTGGGCGTCGAGGCAAAAGTCCTGCATCCGGATACGGAAAAGGCGCTCAGCGCCATGGACTGGTCAGGAAACGTTCGCCAGCTGGAAAACACCTGTCGGTGGCTCACTGTCATGGCTGCGGGTAAAGAGGTGCTGCCTCAGGATCTCCCTCCGGAGCTGTTCGCCTCTGACGAACGCACGCCAGAGCCATCAAGCCCTGCAATATTTAACGGCCACTGGACTGTGCTGCTAGAGGCATGGGCCGAACGCGCCCTTGGCGCGGGGAAAACAGACCTGCTGTCAGAAGCTCAGCCAGACATGGAGCGCACACTGCTTACCGTTGCGCTGCGCCACACGCACGGGCACAAGCAGGAAGCAGCACAGCTGCTGGGCTGGGGGCGAAATACCCTAACCCGCAAGCTTAAAGAGCTGGGAATGGAATAGCGCCAGATGCAGCCAGTGAGCTAATTGGCTATTTTTTGTAATCTGGCGCGCTTTTTTTTCTAAAAATTCTGATATTCTTTAGCCGACTTTGCCCGTTAGTGAATCGAATCGGCAGCGCTGTGCGCGCCGCATTCAGCCCGCAGGCTAAAGCACACCGTCGTTACCCTCGGCAGATATAATAAAGACTTTTTAAGAATCTGCGCGCACCTACCGCTGGGTCCGCATGGAGTACCACTATGTTGGAAAATATTGATTCACTGCTTCAGTCCGGCGCCGACATTGGCTCAATGCTCGGTCAGTCGCCGCAGACCTCTCTCGCCGCCGTGCTGTGCGTCATTATGTTTGTTCTGTTCTCCTGATTTTATCAGAGATAAAGCGCCAAACGGCCGCATAATGCGGCCGTTTGGCGTTTGTGACATCATCGACTATCGTCGATTTAGTCTTTAGATAACCCGCGAGAACTGCTGCCTGCGCGCCTGCTGGCGCAGATAGGTATCAAAACACATACAGATATTGCGGATCAGCAGGCGGCCTTTGCCGGTCACCTGAATGCCAGTGTCGTCAATAGTCACTAGGCCGTCTTTTGCCAGCGGCGCCAGCAGCGCCAAATCTTCAGCAAAGTGTTCCACAAAGCGGATACCGTAAGCCTGCTCAATGTCGGCAAAGCGCAGCTGGAAGTTACAAATCAGGGTTTTAATCACGTCGCGGCGCAAGCAGTCGTCTTCCGTCATGACCAGACCTTTCCACAGGGCATTGCCCTTCTCTTCCACGCTGGCGTAATACGCCTTCAGGTCTTTCTGATTCTGTGCGTAAGTATCCCCCATCATGCTGATGGCAGAAACACCCAGCCCCAGCAGGTCGCTATCACCACAGGTGGTGTAGCCCTGGAAGTTACGGTGCAAAACGCCTTCGCGCTGGGCGATGGCCAGCTCGTCATCCGGCCGGGCAAAGTGATCCATGCCGATAAACTGGTAGCCTTCCTGCGTTAAGTACGAGATGGTTTCCTGCAAAATAGACAGCTTGTCGTTAGCTGACGGCAGATCGACGTCTTTAATCTTCATCTGTGCAGCAAAGCGGCTAGGCAGGTGCGCGTAGTTAAACACGCTCAGGCGATCCGGGCTGAGTTCAGCCACTCGCTTCAGCGTCAGCGCGAAGCTCTCCGGAGTTTGCTTCGGCAGGCCGTAAATCAGATCGATATTGGTTGAGCGAAATCCTAACGCTTTGGCTCTTCGTATCAGGGAGAAAATAAACTCTTCGTCCTGCTCGCGGTTTACCAGACGCTGAACCTCTTTATCGAAGTCCTGAACGCCCATACTCATGCGGTTAAAGCCTTCGGCACGCAGGTGATCGAGGATCTCGAGCTCAATTTCACGAGGGTCGATCTCAATAGACACTTCCGCGTCCGGCAGGAAATGGAAGTGCTTACGCAACAGGCCGTTAAGGCGGCTAATCTGCTCGGCGTTCAGATAGGTTGGCGTACCGCCGCCCCAGTGCATCTGAGACACCTGCCGATCGGCAAACATCGGCGCGCGTTGCTCTATCTCTTTCTCCAGCATGTCGAGGTAGATTTCGACCTTGTGCCCCTGACGCGTCACTATCTTGTTGCAGCCACAGAAATAGCACAGCTTATGGCAAAAAGGGATGTGAACGTAAAGGGAAAGAGGGCGCGAAGGGTAACGTTCAGCTGCTGCCACAAAGTCGCTTTCGCCGTAGCTTTCGCTAAACTCGAGCGCCGTTGGGTAGGAAGTATATCGAGGGCCGGAATAGTTATATTTCTGAATAAGGGCCAGATCCCAGTCAATGAACTGCGAGGACATTTGCTCACTCCGTCTTGTTTTTTCTTCTCCGCGACTGCGTATTTTTTATAAGTGCTCTTGTGCCGCGGGAGTGTTTCGCCGAATAGCGGCGCTCTTTCAGCCGGTTCAGCCATAGCAGCTTGCCTAATAGCCAAACCAGATAGCCTGCCAGCAATAACCCAACAAACGGAAACAGCCACTGCATGGCGCTGGCGACTCTTTTAGTCTTTGTGCTTCAGAAGGTTAAGGATATCGTCCTTCTTATCAGAAGGTTCCTCTTCCTCATCGTCGTCGCCCAGATCGATACCCAACTGTACCATTAATTCGTCGATGCGATCGAGGGTATCGTTAACATAGTTGTGCTCTTCGTCCGACAGCGTTTTCCCTGATTCCAGTGCGTCCAACAGGTCATTAAGGCGCTCGTCGTTTTCCAGCAGGGCCAGCTCTTTCTCCGCAGGCATCGCCTTGGAGCGAGGAGTGGCGTCCTCTTTTCGCGTCGCTTTCTGCACGCTTTGCTCACCAGAAACCACTAGCTGCACTGGCGTTTTACTGCCAATGCGCGGATCTTTTGTGCCCCCAGAGCGGGACGAGTTCTGAGAAGAGCCTGATACATTGGTGCGAGAACCCGCCGCGTGACCGCGATGCTTTTTCTGACGCTTGCGCTCTTTGCCTTCGGCGTTTAAATCCTCACGGCTTTTACGCCGGTTTTTGGGGGCTTTAGTACTGCCTTTTGAGGCGTTTTGCGGCTGCTTCATAGTGGGTTCTCAAACAGAGGGGTTAACTTCAGCGGAATCTATCAGAAACAAAGAAAAAAGGCGACAGATAACTCTGTCGCCTCAATGCAATTGTCGTACTCCATCCATGTGAGTCAATCGACGTCCCGGTCTATCCCTTTGCTTTATCGTCCTGTCCCTGGAAATCGTCCCTTATCTCGTCCTGAAGAATAAAAGTCGTCCCTGGCGCTTTCCCTAGCCGTTCATCCTGAACTACGCCGAAGCGTTTCCCTAATGTCCGTATCCACACTGTTATATCCTGACAGCGTTTCCCACATCCTGCGGGGTGTTCCTTTTGCTCTGAGCATCGTCCTGATGCTTCCCTGAGCTGAAACGCACGTCCTGTGAGCTTCCTTGGCGTCCATCTCCGCGCTATGCTATCCTGACAGCGCTTTCCCACATCCTGTGGGTCATTCCTTTTGTATCACTCTTTGCATCATCCTGATGCTTCCCTGAGCCGAAGCACACATCCTGTGAACTTCTTTCACCGCGTTCCTTGCTTGAGGTGTAATTTACGCTTTTCAGCGCGCCGAACAAGGTAGCTGTAACGTGTAAGCCATGCCCATTTTTACCGATAAAAAATAACCAGCTGAAAATAAAGATATTCATCTCAAAAAAGATCCAAAAAAGACGACATTGCCCTACTTACCAATGGCAAATGTCTCACACGGTGACGGTGGCAACTCTCAGCGTCTCTGCTAGCGTCTGCGCCGCTCGGTAAGAAATTCCCCCTTTGTCACAGTAAATAAGTATAATTGCCGCCGAAACGACCACCGAAGGAGGCGAACGCCTTGACGATAAAAAACCTTAACTACCAGCAGACGCACTTCGTCATCAGCGCGCCGGACATTCGGCACCTGCCGGAAGACATCGGCATTGAAGTCGCCTTTGCGGGCCGTTCTAACGCGGGCAAGTCCAGTGCGTTAAACACGCTGACCAATCAAAAAAGCCTGGCGCGTACCAGTAAAACGCCGGGACGCACACAGCTTATCAACCTGTTTCGGGTAGAAGAAAACCTGCATCTGGTGGATCTGCCCGGCTATGGCTATGCCGAAGTACCGGAAGAAATGAAGCGTAAATGGCAGCGCGCGCTAGGAGAATACCTACAAAAACGCGAGTGCCTGAAAGGGCTAGTCGTGCTGATGGATATCCGCCATCCGCTAAAAGACCTAGACCAGCAGATGATTCAGTGGGCGGTCGACAGCGAGCTTCCCGTGATGCTGCTGCTGACTAAAGCCGACAAGCTTGCCCAAGGCGCCCGTAGAGCACAGGTTGATATGGTGCGCGAGGCGATCCTGCCGTTTCAGGGTGATATTCAGGTTGAGGCCTTCTCTTCACTGAAGAGATTCGGCGTCGACAAGCTGCGCCAAAAGCTGGACGAATGGTTTAGCCTTCCACCTAACGCCTTAAACCTTCCTGCGGATGAGTGATATTAAAACGCGCTGGGATGAACGCGACTTTGAACAAATGGGCTGGCACGATGTACACATACACGCTGTCGCCCACTATACCGAAGTCCTCCAGCTGCGTTTAGATATTGACTACATTCTGCAGTGGATAAACCCTCCCGCAGAAGAATGCCGCTACCGCTTTCTGCTTGCCCCCGCAACCATGGTTTTCGATCTGGTCTCGTCGATAAAGCTGGATATCAACACCGCTTCACCGGGGCTGTTTATATCCCGCCTTCATCAATCTGTACCCATTCCCGGCATCTTTCCCGAGAGTCCCTGCTCTTATGACTACCGCATTGAGCTTGAGGAAGGCTGCATCGCCTTCAACGCCAGCGGATTTCGCCTATATATGCGTCAACCGCCACAAGAACACACCGGGCAATGGCTGAGCCTTCGCCAAAGGGGCGGCATTAGCGTTGAAGTTCCACAAAATTATGGGGATGAAGACGAACAGATCTGGAAGGATGTCACAAGCTGGTATCACAGTTAATCGCAGCTGGCTGAACGCGTTTTATCGAAATTCATTTTTGTAGATAAAAAAACGCCCCGTTCAAACGAACGGGGCGGCTAATATAGAGCCAATCCTATTACAGGGTTGAAAAATAGAACATCTTACCTCTGTACCCTACGCCGATTACTCTACTCCATTTGTTGTTCTTGTGGAAGCATTTTTGTAGGAAAATTACAATTACCTGTCGGCATTATTGTCGCCCTCATCACATTAAAAGGCGACAAAAGGTAATTTTCTTACGAAAAATCATCACTATCATCATACAAGTCTCTTTTTTTGATCGGAAAACTACATTCATTAAATCCTGTCGATTTCCGGTACGTCGATAGAGCTTATATAGATAAAGCGATTGTGTGGATATATAAAAAGAGTACGGGCGCAAATCGCGCCCGTACAATGACTATCCGACAGTATGCTTTATACGCAGGTCAGAAAAAACTGCCTGTTAGCTGCGAACGCCGAACTTATCGCGGTAGTCAGCGATGTTGTCTTCGATGTCATTACGACCCAGCAGACCACCGCCAATCAGGCCGTAACCCGCACCAACGATACCGCCGACAAATACGCCAACCAGATTGCCGATCAGGCCAAAACCAAGAACGCCGCCGCCAGAACCGCCGATTTGAGTGCCGACAGCCATACCGGTAGCCATACCGTCACCCAGACCAAAAATAGCGCCTTCTAAAGCGTCGCTAATACTGTTTGCCCAGCCGCCGTTAACCATATCCACTTCATTCGTTTTCAATTCACGCATGTAATTTTTCCCTTTTAGAATATAAATAGATTCTCTTTACCCATTCATTTTAAATAGAAAAAAACCTCGATATTCCATCTAAAATTTGGGCAGTCCAAGCCTAACAGTAGGAAAAAACAAAGTTGAGCGTTTTTTATTTATTTTATAAATTAAGAGTATAAAAAATAAGGTATTTTTTATAAATCGGAGATAAGAATAAATAACAGTTCAGAATAACAACTCCTTACTTAGGAATGGGCTTTTTATCCACGGATATAAACCCCATACAGAATAAATAAGATAAAGAATAATAAAAACTAAAAAGCCTCGGTTATCATCCCGAGGCTTTATTGATGAAATACGCCTAATTGACTAAATAAACTTCATTCACTCAGTAAATCAATGGGCTTCATCCCAGTTTATACCACAGCCAACGTCCACTTTTAGCGGCACCTTCAGCGTTACGCACTGTTCCATGATGTTTCGAATCTTTTCTTCGCTTACAGCAAGATCCGTCTCATTCACCTCAAAGACCAGTTCATCATGCACCTGCATAATCATCTTCACCCGCGGCGCTTCCTCTCTCAGCCAGCGGTCAACGCCAATCATGGCCGTTTTAATAATGTCTGCGGCTGTGCCCTGCATCGGCGCGTTAATGGCTGCGCGCTCTGCACCTTTGCGACGCATACCGTTGCTGGACTTGATCTCCGGCAGATACAGGCGTCGACCAAACAGCGTTTCAACAAATCCCTGCTCTGACGCCTGTACGCGGGTACGCTCCATATAGGAAAGCACGCCCGGATAGCGTTCGAAGTAGAGATCCATATAGCGCTGCGCTTCACCGCGGGGGATCCCCAGCTGGCGAGCGAGGCCAAAGGCGCTCATGCCGTAAATCAGACCGAAGTTAATGGCCTTAGCGCTGCGGCGCTGCTCTCCGGTAACCTGATCCAGCGGGGTGCCAAACACTTCAGCAGCCGTAGCTCGGTGGATATCTTTCCCTTGGGCAAACGCGTCCAGAAGTCCTTTATCATCAGAGAGGTGCGCCATAATACGCAGTTCAATCTGCGAGTAGTCGGCAGCCATAATTCGACAGCCCTCTGAAGCAATAAAGGCCTGACGAATACGCCGCCCTTCATCATTACGCACGGGAATATTTTGCAGGTTTGGATCGCTTGAAGACAGACGCCCCGTTGCCGTTACAGCCTGATGGAACGACGTGTGTACTCGCCCAGAAACTGGATTAATCATCTGAGGTAGCTTGTCGGTATAGGTAGACTTCAGCTTGGCTAAGCCGCGATGCTCTAAAATCACCTTCGGCAGCGGATAGTCAAGGGCCAGCTCGGCTAACACCTCTTCGTTGGTTGACGGCGCTCCACCCGGCGTTTTCTTCAGTACCGGCAGCTTCTGCTTTTCATAAAAAATCGTCTGCAACTGCTTGGGAGACGAAAGGTTAAACGGCTCTCCCGCCAGCTCGTGCGCCTGCAGTTCCAGCGCGGCAAGGCGCTCGGCAAGCTCAGCAGAGTGCTGATTAAGAATAGCGCTGTCTATCAACACCCCTGTGCGCTCCATGCGCGACAGCACTGGCACCAGCGGCATTTCAATCTCGCAGAAGACCTTCTTCAGGCCGGCTTCAGCTTCAAGCTTAGGCCACATTGCCTGATGCAGGTTTAAAGTGACATCGGCATCTTCTGCCGCGTAAATGCCCGCTTCTTCAATTGCCAGCTGGTTAAAAGTCAGCTGATTCTTACCCTTGCCCGCCAGCTCTTCAAAACTGATGGTTTTATGACCCAGATAGCGATCTGCCAGACTGTCCATATCGTGACGGCCGGCAACGCTGTCCAGCACATAGGATTCCAGCATGGTATCAAACGCGATACCGCGCAGTTCAATGCCGTAACGCGCCAGCATGCTCTGATCGAACTTCAGGTTCTGGCCAATCTTTCCAATCGATGCGTCTTCTAGCCAAGGCTTGAGGGCGTCGAGCACCTCATCGCGTCCCAGCTGCTCCGGCGCGCCGATATAGTCGTGGCCAAACGGAACGTAGGCTCCTTTGCCACTCTCAATGGCAAAAGAAACGCCAACCAGATTGGCGCTCATATAGTCCAGCCCGTCAGTTTCTGTATCGAAGGCAACGCCGTCCGCTTTAGCAAGCTGTGCCAGCCATTCGTCAAAACGCCCGCGCTCCAGCACAATTTCATACCCTTCACGGGAAAGGCTAACGCTCGCTGGCGCTTTCTCCACAGGGGCAGACTGATAGGACGTCGGCGCACTTTTACCGCTTTTCGCACCTGCGCTTACCGTGCCGGTGCTTTGCAGCTCTGCCAGCCAGCGTTTAAACTCATAGCGGTCAAACAGCTCGCTTAGCGCGTCAATGTTCGGCTCGCTCAGCGTTAGCCCATCTTCTGTCACGTCAAGCTCAACGTCCGTTTTAATCGTTGCCAGCTGATAGGAAAGGTAAGCCGCATCTTTATGCTGCTCAAGCTTAGCGCCCATCGTTTTAGCACCGCGAAAGCTCAGCTCAGCGATTTTATCCAGCTGGCTATAAATACTGTCGAGACCACCGACGCCCTGTAGCAGAGCCTGAGCAGTCTTTTCCCCCACGCCGGGCACACCGGGAATGTTGTCCGACGCATCGCCCATCAGCGCTAAGAAGTCGATAATCAGCTCCGGCGGCACGCCGTACTTATCGCACACTTCCTGCGGTCCCAGCAGCGTATTGTTCATGGTGTTAATCAGCGTAATCTTCGGCGTCACCAGCTGCGCCATGTCTTTATCACCGGTGCTTATCAGAACATCACGCCCTTTTGCCGCCGCGGCTTTCGCCAGCGTACCAATCACGTCGTCTGCCTCTACACCGGGCACCACCAGCAGGGGGAACCCCATGGCCTTAACCATTTCGTGAAGCGGTGCTATCTGGGCTCGCAGGTCGTCCGGCATTGGTGGGCGATGCGATTTGTATTCAGCAAACAGCTCATCGCGAAAAGTTTTACCCTTGGCGTCAAAAACCACGGCGATGTGGCTCGGCTCGCTTTGTGCCACTAGGCTACGCAGCATATTCATTACGCCGTACATAGCGCCCGTCGGCTCGCCGTGCCGGTTAGTTAACGGAGGAAACGCGTGGAACGCCCGATAGAGATAGGAGGAACCGTCAACAAGGACAAACGAATTTTCTGCTATTTTAGCCATGGTCTTTATTCTTCGCGGTTGGTGTCGCTAGTGGGGGAGGCAGTATAATTTCATTATACACGGCGCAGCCGTGGGACCAAAAAACGTTAATCGTCAGAGCTGTGCACAGCACAGATCCGGCGCTGTTAAACCGGAGGCCATCGGAGATAAGTGGAAGTTGACGAATGTTTTCCGGCAAGGCGAATGGAGAAAAGCGCTGCCAGTGAAGGCTCATAGCCTGTGGATAAGTCTGTGACTAAAAGTAAGTTAATCTTATACAGCTGTATCATTCTTGTTATTTTTTTAAAATAAATCTTATTAAATCAAATGAATAAACGCATCCCTCAAGCCCATTTCTCTTTAAAGACGCGATCTTCAACTGTGGATATTTGATTTGTCAGTCATTCATATCTGTCAAGGGGCTGAAGTAGACTTCCTGATAATTTGTCGAATAATCCCAGCAACTCTTGGGATGTCAGCGGGTTTATCTAAAACCCCCGCCAAGTCCAAAAGATCGAAGTGAGATTTTGCGCTTTATATAATAGTTCTCCCTAACCGACAGCAATAAAACCCGGTGAGACGATTTCTTCAGGTCAGACCTCAATGGGTCAAAACGGCGGCAAACGTTTATTATACTTTTGGCTTTCTGTTAGAATTAGCCATAATTTAACGCGTTGGCTCTCTCGCACTTTATTAACGACAACCATGAACGCTATCACATGCCGAACCTGTTTGCCCCGATCGCCTTTTTGATCTCTACAGCGCTGACTATCCTTTTTACCATAGTGTGTTCAGTACCCATGGCTATCGCTGGGCTGCTCAAGCTCATTCTGCCCATTCCCGTCGTTAGCCGTGGTGTAAGCGCCTTTTGCAACGCCATGATGTACTGCTGGTGCCTCTCTTTAGCCTTCATCCTTAAATCAACAGGCCGCATAGAATGGAATATCGAAGGTGCAGATTCTCTGAGTAAAGACAGCTGGTACCTGCTCATTAGCAATCACAAAAGCTGGACAGACATTGTCGTGCTCTGCGTTGCCCTTCGCGATCGCATCCCGATGAACAAATACTTTCTCAAGCAGCAGCTGGCCTGGGTGCCGTTTATTGGCCTAGCCTGCTGGGCCATGGACATGCCGTTTATGCGCCGCTATTCCCGCGCCTACCTGCTAAAGCATCCGGAAAAGCGTGGAAAAGATATCGAAACTACCCGCCGCTCCTGCGAAAAGTTTCGCCATCACCCCACAACTATCGTTAACTTCGTTGAAGGCTCTCGCTTTACCGAACAGAAAAAGCAGGAAACCAAGTCTCCCTACGAAAACCTGCTGCCGCCAAAGTCGGCGGGGATCGCGCTGGCACTAAACGTGCTCGGCTCGCAGTTTGACAGAATTCTCAACGTCACCCTGTACTATCCGGACAATCAGGAAAAGCCCTTTCTCGATCTGCTCTGCGGCCGCATGAAGCGTGTCGTTATGAGAATTGAGACACTGCCCGTTGACGACAGCATTCGCGGTGACTATTTGAACGACAAGGCCTATAAGCGCCAGTTTCAGCTCTGGCTGCACAACATTTGGCTGCGCAAAGACGAGCAGTTAAACGCACTGAAGGCCTTATTCAGCAGCAAACGCCCATAAAGTATCCATAAAAAAGCCGCTCAACAGAACGGCTTCTTATCTCTTATCATCCAGCCTCAGGCAATCACCAGTAGCCTAGCCACTTCCACCATGCACCGCCAACCGTCACCCAAATCATCAGGTTAATGACGCTGAGGATAAAGCCGACTTTCCACCACTCCGACAAAGTGACATAGCCGGAACCAAAAATAATCGGCGCGGTACCGGTGCCATAGTGAGTCAACGACATCATCAGTGAGGAAGCAAACGCCAGCGTCAGCCCCAGCATCGCCGGAGGCGCGCCGAGAGCCAGCCCGGCAGCAAAGAAGGCGGCAAACATCGCAGTAATGTGCGCGGTGGTGCTTGCAAAGAAGTAGTGCGAGTAAACGTACACCAGTATGAGTAAGATCGTACCGCCGATCCAGCCAATGCCGAGGCTGCCAATCGCACCACCAACGGTTTGAGAAAGCCAGCTAATCAATCCCAGCTTGCCTAAAAACGTCGCCATCATGACCAGCGCAGCAAACCAGGTAATGGTATCCCATGCTCCCTTATGCTTGAGCAAGTCTTCCCAGCTCAGCACGCCGGTCATCAGCAGAACGGACAGACCAATAAACGCCGCCGTTGTCGGGTTCACTTCCCAGGCTTTCCCCATAAAAAAGGCCGGAATGCCTGCCCACAGCACCAGCAGAAGGGCAAATACCCCTAGAGTGATCGCCTCTGGCAGCGAAACGGGCCCCAGCGCTTTTAGCTTATTTTTGGCAAACACCGGTGCATCCGGCGTGCTCTTGATCTCCGGTGGATAAAGCCAATAAATCACCAACGGTACGACAATCAGCGAAACGATAGCCGGAGCAATCGCCGCTATCGCCCACATACCCCACGTCAGCTCGATACTGGGATCGGTGCCTTTGATAATCAGCGCGACGATCAGCGGGTTTGGCGCAGTGGCCGTAATAAACATCGCCGAGGTGATCGGGTTAATGTTGTAGTTCACCAGTGAAAGATAGCGGCCAATTTTTTCCGTAGAGCCCGGCGTGGGCTTGGAATCAAAACTGTCGGCAATAGAGCGCATAATCGGGTGAATAATGCCGCCACCGCGGGCTGTATTACTGGGCGTTACCGGTGCCAACGTGGTTTCGGCAAGAGCCAACGCATAGGCAATCCCCAGCGTTTTTTTCCCAAACAGCGAGATAAAGTAGTAGCCAATGCGCGCTCCCAGCCCGGTTTTATTCAGGCTTAGGGAAACCATCATGGAAATACCGATTAACCAAATCAGCTGATTGGAAAACCCGCTAAGGGCGTCGTTGAGGGCAGCACCGGGTTTACCGGGGTTAGTCACCCCCGTCAGCGCCACCAGTGCAATGGAGATAATAGAAAGCGCCCCTATCGGCATCGCTTTACCGATAATAGCGACAATGGTGCCAACAAACAGCGCCAAAAGCTGCCAGGCATTGGGCGCAACGCCCTCGGGAACAGGAATAACAAACCAGATAAGCAGCGTAACGGCAATAGCAATCAGGGATGGAATCGGCTTTAGTGGCGTCATTTTTTCCATAAATTATCCCACTCCAATAGACAGGAAAATTGTGAAAAAGAGAACGGAAGCTGGGGCAAAGCCTCTCAGCAACGTGTAAATATTCCGCGATACGGGTACCGAAGAAATAATATCCTTTTTATTAGTTTTATGTAGAAATATTGTTAAAAAGTGTCGAGTTGGTAACAAAAGAATGACACCGTCAGGCCATAGTTTTCAATTAACTACGGCCCGACGGTGGAGAGAGGATTAGGCTTTACTCAGTAAAGAGATATCCGCTACCTTCAGGAACAGATCCCGCAGCTTGCTAAGCATTGTCAGACGGTTGATACGCAGGCTTTCGTCGTTATCCATGACCATCACTTTATCGAAGAAGCCGTCGACAAACTCACGCAGATCCGCCAGTTCGACCAGCGCTTCCTGATAGTGGCCTTCTGCAAAAAGCGGCTCCAGCTTGTCGCGCATTACTGCCAGATGGGCGGCCAAGTGCACTTCCGCAGGCTCTTTCAGCAGGGCAGCGTTAACGCGCTCGTGCAGCGTATCCGTAGACTTGGACAGAATGTTAGACACTCGCTTGTTGGCCGCTGCCAGAGATTCCGCGGCGTCCAGCGTACGGAAATGAGAAACGGCTTTCACGCGCGCGTCAAAGTCAGCAGGGCGAGTCGGACGAAGAGCCAGCACGGCAAGAATAACATCAGTACTGAAGCCTTCATCCTGATACCAGGCGCGGAAGCGGCCCAGCATAAACTCAACCACTTCATCCACGGTGTTACCGTTGGTCAGCTTGGTACCGTACAGGCGCACAGCCTCTTCAGTCAGAGTCTTCAGATCCAGCGGCAGCGCCTTCTCAACGATAATACGCAGTGCGCCCAAAGCCGCGCGGCGCAGCGCGAACGGGTCTTTATCCCCTTTAGGATGCTGTCCGATGCCAAAGATACCTGCCAGCGTATCCATCTTGTCGGCGATGGCCACAGCGCAGGCTACCAGCGAATCCGGCAGGTTGTCACCGGCAAAGCGCGGCATATACTGCTCGTTAAGCGCCAGAGCCACTTCCTCGTCTTCACCGTCAAAGCGCGCATAGTGCATACCCATCACGCCCTGCGTGTCGGTGAACTCAAACACCATGTTGGTCATCAGGTCACACTTGGACAACAGGCCAGCGCGAGTCGCCTTGTTAACGTCAGCGCCAATCTGCGCGGCAATCCAGCCCGCCAGTGCCTGAATGCGGTCGGTCTTGTCGCGTAGAGTGCCCAGCTGCTGCTGGAACAGTACGGTTTCAAGACGCGGCAGGCGATCTTCCAAGCGCTGCTTGCGGTCGGTATTAAAGAAGAATTCCGCATCCGCCAGACGCGGGCGCACAACCTTCTCGTTACCAGAAATAATCTGCTGCGGATCTTTAGACTCAATGTTAGTCACAAAAATAAAGTTCGGCATCAGGTTGCCCTGAGCGTCGTACACCGGGAAGTACTTCTGGTCCCCCTTCATGGTGTAAACCAACGCTTCTGACGGCACCGCCAAGAACTTCTCTTCAAACTTCGCCGTCAGCACCACTGGCCATTCCACCAGAGAGGTCACTTCTTCCAGCAGGCTTTCGCTGATATCGGCCACGCCGCCCAGCTTCTGCGCTGCGGCTTCGGCATCGCGCTTAATAAGGAATTTACGGGTATCGTAGTCAGCAATTACTTTGCCGCGCTCTTTCAGCACCGTAGGATACTGCTCGGCGTTCTCCAGCGTGATTTCCGGCTCGCCCATAAAGCGGTGGCCGCGAATAACGCGGGCGGAATCAACGCCAAGAATGGTGCCGGCAATCAGCTCGCTGCCGTACAGCATAGTTACGGTATGCACCGGGCGGATAAACTGGGTGTCTTTGTCACCCCAGCGCATCGGCTTAGGAATAGGCAGCTTAGCCAGCGACTGCGCCACTAAGTTGGTCAGCATGGCCTGCACTGGCTGGCCTTTTGCCTGAGCGCGATACAGCAGCCACTCGCCCTTATCGGTCACCAATCGCTCGGCCTGATCGACGGTAATACCGCAGCCGCGAGCCCAGCCTTCTGCGGCTTTGCTTGGCTTGCCGTCAGCGTCAAACGCCTGAGCAATGGCGGGGCCGCGCTTTTCTACTTCGCGATCGGGCTGTGACGCGCTGAGTTCAGCCACTTTAAGCGCTAAACGACGGGGCGCCGCGAACCACTCTACCGCGCCGTGGGCCAAAGAGGCCGCGTCCAGTTCAGCGGTAAAGTTAGCGGCAAATGATTCGGCAAGAGAGCGAAGCGCCTTCGGTGGCAACTCTTCCGTGCCGATTTCCACAAGGAAAGTCTGTTGAGTCATGGCGTTCTCTTAAACCTTTTTCTTATCTGATGAAGAGTGACACATTGGGAAGCCCAGCGCCTCGCGGGACGCATAGTAAGCCTCGGCGACGGCCTTGGTCAGCGTGCGAATGCGCAGAATATAGCGCTGGCGCTCCGTCACGGAGATCGCCTTGCGCGCGTCCAGCAGGTTAAAGCTGTGCGCTGCTTTCAGAATGCGCTCATAGGCAGGCAAAGGCAGAGGCGTTTCTAGCGCTAACAGGCGCTGAGCCTCTTTTTCATACTGCTCAAAGCAGCTGAACAGGAAGTCGGTGTCCGCATACTCAAAGTTGTAAGTCGACTGCTCAACTTCGTTCTGGTGGTAGATGTCGCCGTAGGTCGTTTTACCAAACGGACCGTCGCTCCAGGTCAGATCGTAAACGCTGTCAACGCCCTGAATGTACATCGCTAGGCGCTCAAGGCCGTAGGTGATCTCACCGGTAACCGGCTTACACTCCAGACCGCCCACCTGCTGGAAGTAGGTAAACTGAGTCACTTCCATACCGTTCAGCCAAACTTCCCAACCCAGCCCCCATGCGCCCAGCGTCGGGTTTTCCCAGTTGTCTTCAACAAACCGGATATCGTGCACAGTAGGATCCAGCCCCAGCTCTCTCAGCGAGCCCAGATAAAGCTCCTGAATGTTGTCCGGCGAAGGCTTGATGATCACCTGAAACTGATAGTAGTGCTGCAGGCGGTTAGGGTTCTCGCCGTAGCGGCCGTCAGTCGGGCGACGCGATGGCTGAACGTAGGCGGCTGCGATCGGCTCAGGGCCGAGCGCCCGCAGGCAGGTTATTGGGTGAGACGTACCGGCGCCCACTTCCATATCAAGTGGTTGAACGATGGTACAGCCTTGACGCGACCAATAATCCTGTAGCGTCAGGATTAATCCCTGAAAGGTTTTAGTATCAAACTTCTGCATGTTGGATCCGCGCACGATAGAATGGAGTGAATGAATATAGTCGTTCAGTATAACCTATCTAACCCATAGATTTCGAGCGGCAACGGGCGGGTAGAAAGCGATAAATAGCCATAAACAGAGGGTAAAATCGCTTTTTTCATGCAAAATGCGGTTAAACAACACAGGAAGAACATTATGCAACGCTGCACCTGGGTCAATCAGGATCCTCTTTACATCGCCTACCACGACGACGAGTGGGGCGTTCCCGTCCACGATAGTCAGAAGCTGTTTGAAAAACTCTGTCTGGAAGGCCAGCAGGCCGGCCTGTCTTGGATTACGGTGCTGAAAAAGCGCGAAACCTACCGCCAGTGCTTCCACCAGTTCGATCCCCACAAGGTGGCCGCCATGACGGAGGCTGATGTTGATCGCCTGATGCAAAATCCCGGCCTTATTCGCCATCGAGGTAAGCTGGAAGCGATTATCAACAACGCCAAAATCTACCTGGATATGGAAAAAAATGGCGAAAGCTTCGCTGATTTTATCTGGTCTTTCGTCAATCACGCGCCGATCGTTAACCATTTCTCACTCAACGGAGAAAACACGCTCCCCGCCTCAACGCCAACGTCAGACGCCATGGCTAAGGCGCTCAAAAAGCGCGGCTTCAAGTTTGTTGGCACCACCATTTGCTACGCCTACATGCAGTCAATGGGGCTGGTGAATGACCACATGATTGAGTGTTTCTGCCACCCGGACAACCGCTCGTGATAAGACCAGCTCAAGCAGGCGATCTGGATGCACTGATATCCCTGTGGCTAACAACCACCATTGAAGCCCACCCTTTTATCAGTGAAGCGTACTGGCGGGAAAGTGAACCTCTGGTACGCAGCGACTATTTGCCTAAAGCCACCACCTGGCTCGCCGAACACAGCGGCGAGCTGCTCGGCTTTCTCAGCGTGATGGAGCACTATTTTATCGGCGCGCTGTTTGTTGCCCGCCCAGCGCAAGGCTCCGGAATTGGCAGGGCGCTGATGGAACATGCCAAGAGCGTTTATCCTGAACTGCTGCTGGAGGTATATAAAGAAAACGTCGACGCTATCGGCTTTTATATAAAGCAGGGGTTTACCGTCATTAGCGAACAGCCCCATCCGGGAACGGGGCATGTCACCTATGTGATGCGGTGGCGTCGTTAGGGAAAATTCCGCAGTGCGGGGAAATTAGCTAACCGTAATCTGCGGCAGGCTTGTTATCAGAACACACCCGCAGGCCGCTCGACAGCCGTCAACGGCGACAAACTTACCGCCGGTCATCCAAACCGGTGAACCCTCAACAATAGAATTAACGCCGTGCCCTTCTCGCGGGCAGCTCACCAGATCGCCCACCCGAGCGACGGCTTTACCGTCAATAATGATGGTCGACGTTGCGGTAATCACTTCTCCACCGTGTGAAGTACGATCGCCCAGACGAATTAGCCCATTAGACATATTCAACGTCCTTTGCGACATAGCCCATGCGAGACTGAGCCATATTCCATTCGTCTTGACACTGGTTACGCAACACGTAAAAGCGCAGCAGAAAAGTAACAAGCGCTAAAATAGCTGAGGCTACTGCAAACCCCACAATCCACCAGCCAAAGCGTGCAAGCCCGCCATAGGCATCAGTAAACAAAATGAACCCAAGCAGGGAGGACACAATACCCATCACACTGTAGCAGTAACCCATCGCAGATGGGCCATAGGAGGAGTTGTCCGGCGCTTTCGAAGGAGCCTGACTAATCTGTACACACCCAACGTTCTCCCCCGTTTTTTGCACAATCAGGCTATTCGCCGCCTGACGTCTGGCAGACTCTACAGCACAAACCACACCGCACCAGATATGGACAGGAGAAATATTCCCAAGGCAAACATTCATTGAAGTAATAGAGGAAATGCTGCGCTTAGGTGAAGCGCTGGCCACCCTTTCAATCAATAGCTTTGACGTTTTATCGTCCAGATTGGCGGTCCACAGGTGAATATTCTCACTGCCCTTTACCTGCTCCACCGCAAGAAAGTCGGTGAGCGACCTGTTCAGCTCGCTTTCCATTGCTTTTAACGGACGGAAAAGATACACGTCGTTCTCTTTCACCCCACGACCGTCGTCGGCATTGAGTAAAAGGCTTACAGCGCCATCCGTTTTGTCAGAAGTCACGCCGCGGTGAAAATCGACCATAACAATCAGGTGGCACTCAGACGGGCTCTCTTCCTGCCACTCGTAAACCGTCTGATAGTCGGGAACCTCAGTCAGAAAATGAATATCTTCCATTCGAATCGCCCTGAGCTGATAGCGTTCAAGCGTTTGCCGTAACGCGCTTCGCGCAATCACCTCAGATTCAGAAGAATAAAAATGCAGAGTAAGCGGCTTTTGAACCCCGCCGATCTCGTCAAGCATCGGCTCAATCAGTTTATTTAAAATAAACGACAGGCTGTACTGATGAAGCGCATCTTGCGGAACCCCCTTCAGTGTCATAGCCGTATTTGGATTCAGCGACATATCGCTGGAAGAACCAAGTATCCTGTCAGTAAGATCTTCAACGGGAATATATTGAGAGCAGGCGGTAATCCGTATCGACGCTCGTCCCCAGTATTGCCACTCACTCTTTTTCACCTCAATAAAGGCCGAGCGGAAACTGTAACTCTCCCACTTCGTTATGTACGACTGAATAACAAGCATGACGACAGCCATTCCGCAGAACGCTGACGGCAGTACAAAGCCCTTTAGCAATACCGCATCACTCGGCAGCGAGGCTCCCTCAGCCATTAAGTACGTCAGGATGCCAAACAGTAAAAAAGAAATCACAAATGCCGCAGGGTAAAGCCACCAGTGCGGCGGTGTCGGCTCTTTTTCTTCAGGCAAAACAGTACGAGTCCATTGCATATTGGCAGCCTATGTTTAGATTATTTATTGGGATCGCATCGCATGTGCGTCCAGCCCTTGTAGTCTTTTACTTCAGGGACGGACGTGGGCATATTCTGAAAATTAGGATGGTCGCGATAAATTAGACGAGGGATCGCATTCAATGCCATATATCTTAATCCCCACCTGTCGCCAAATGGCTTAGAGCTTAAATAAATATATCCCTGCTTGGTTTGAATAAATCCCTGATCGTTGACAACGGTGAAGGACAGTACGTCATCGGGTAATGGTTCAAAACCTTTATACATTTCAGCCCCCCCCCCTGGCGCATAACTAACTATTTCAAAATTCTGTCCATAGTCTCGAGAAACATAAAAAAAAGAAGCATCATAATCGGTAATAGCAATATAGCGTTCAGACGGATGAATATAGGGTTTTAAAAACAACCGAAAAGAGCTAGATGTTACCTCAGTCTTAATATTTCTTTTATTATCAACATACCAGACTACCCCTTGGCAACGATGGCCTACTAACACCAAATAGCGATGATCGTCATAACGGTAAACAATTTGCTTGGAAAGAGCCGGATATACAGACGGCGTTAATGCCACCGTTAGTAATAAAAGCATTAGAACACGTTGAATCAAAATCATAACTTATTATTCCGTTTAAATTGGGGAAGAGGGATATCCCACTGGCTTGGCCCCTTAGCATCAAATAGATTTACTACACCGGGTGGTAAATCTTTATAAGGCTTATTCATTAATTCTTTTATTTTTTGGGCAAAATTCCCGTTTGATAATACGTTGTTACTTTAGGGAGTGGATTATCAGGATGTCTCCAATCCGCCATCCTAAGCAAATCCAGCCAAAATCGCCCTCCGTTTAATGTATATGCATTACAATCCCCAATCGCTAAATCATACGTAAACGCCTTTTGCGGCACGTCCTTATTGAGCATGATCGACGAGTGCTGGCTAATGGAAACCGTAGTGTTTTCAGCCTGCGCCTTTATCTCTTCGGCTGTTTTAATGCGGGTAACAATCAGCTGGTTGTACTCTCCTACCCTGACTGAAGAGATAACATTTCCGCCGCCAAACATTCGGCCGTTCAGCATTCGGATATCTTTTTTAGACAGAATATCGCCAACTCGATACGCTTTCGTGCTTAGGTAGTCCGGTTTTATCATGGTTTCAACCAGCTTGATGTCATCGCGGGCAATGGCCGACATCGTTAACCCCATGTCAGATTGACCAAGCTTCGCCTTACGCACCATAAGCTCAAAATCAAACTGTTCCGGCAAGATCTCTCCCGTGACTTTTACCCGCCGATCACCAAACTCGGCGTTTTCAAACGCCGTCGCCGTCGTCGCCCGCACTTTTCTCTTATGCGAATAGGCGCCTATCGCAATATTGGCGTCGACGTCATAATAGGGGAGTGAAAATACGTACTCCCCGTTTCCCACCGGGTGCCCTTGGTAAAAAACCCGCTGCTTAAAATTATCCCCCAGCCTGTTCATCACATCATCAGGGACGCCCTGCCAACCCATTCCCTGAACCGGCTTTAATGATACTGTCTGGTCGTTAGGGCAAAAATAGTTATACACCTTACCGAAATTATTACGGCTATATTCCGGTCTGTCCCATTTGTGTGCCGCGCCTTCCAGACATTGGCCCAGAACGCCGCTTTTGATTAATACCTCAGCGGTATAGTCATAGGTTTGTCGGCTGTCGCGCATCATTTGGCAGAAGCTGACCAGCGTATCAACCCGAGCCTGTTCCGTTTGCTGAAATCCCGGCTGCCAGTTTTCCATCATCGTCGGCTCCAGCGCGTAAGGAGAATGGTTTAGGATTACGCAGTCAGCAGGCCTTATGTTTTCTTTTTTTACAATAAAATTGGCTAACATAGAGACTATCGTCCCCTGACTATGAGCAATAATATTTATCGCATCATTGGCCGTCTCTGGCCGAGTGCGTATGGCAATGATTAAGTCCGCCAGACGCTGAGCGGCAAACACTTGATAAATCCGGTGGCTGTTATCATAAATTGGGTGACTGTAGTCGCCGCCATTCGCAAGGCTGTTGCGGGAGTACCACTTTGCCAAATACAGCGCTATGCCTCCACTGCCAGGCCCATACATGTCGGGAATATTGGTCGTAGCATTGGCAAACAGCCCGCCGTTTTTAATCTTGTTACTATCCAGATAGTTAAAAAACTGATCGGTGTAGCTATAGTTGCACGCGCCGTCATTTAACGACTCTTCCCTAACGTAAGCATCGTAGGGTAAGTCCACCTCGGAATAGTCAGGTGGACAAACGCTGCCGGAACTCACATCCCCTTCCATCTGATCCAGCCTACATTGCTCACTGCCCTGATATATCTGAAACAGTTCGTTATAGTAACGTCGGTCGTCTTTGAGATACTCTTCCTTATCCACCGGCCTATACCCCCAATAGAACGGAATAATCGGCGACTTCCCGACAATATCAACACACTGCCCATCCTCCACCATAGAGGGCTTTGCATTGCGAATATCCTGAGCGATAAAGTCTTTCCAAACGTGCGGCGACAGATCCTTACGATTTAACCGCTCGTTTAACCCGGCACAAATCCCCGTATCCTGATTCCCGTATGCCTCTCCGATATCGTTGACACCGTGCACCAAAATCACAATACAGGGCATCGGCATACTCAGCGGTACAGGTTGAGCGTTAAACGGCTCTCCGCAGCGCTTATTTACGCCAACGGTAGTCACCTCACCGTTTGATGCGCTGTTTTCCGTCGTTTGCGCGTTGTCAGCCATTTCTCACCACCTCCAGCACCTCAATTCTGACCTGTTCCAACTCATCCATCTCCAGCAGCGGTGACTCGCCGTTTTCGTCGCTAACGCCTTCTTCTACAGAGCCGTCTGCACGGTAGACCCTGAATCGACGATTGGCGATAACCTGTTCAGGAGAGCCCTCCACGTGCAGGCGAAACTTGCGCACAAACTCGCCTTTCTGAAACGAGGGCATTACCCCGTTAACGCTTTCGCCAGCCAGATGATTTAACGCAGGGGACTTATGCTCAATGCGCTTTGGCGCAATGATTTCAACCACGCCGTTGCGGATGCGAACGCCCGCGCCGCCGGACATTAAAAGCAGCTCTTTACGCGCATGGATGACCATCTTGCCATCCACGGCGGTGATGAACATATTCTTCATCGACGTCAGCTCCATCTCGTCATCCTGCGCCTGAATCTGTACGCGGCCGGAAGCGGCAATCAGCTTGATGCCTAGCTTCTGTACAAACAGCGACAGCATTTCCCCCGCTGCCAGCGTAAACTTCTTGAAGGCGCTGACGGCGACGTCCTGCCCGCTGGTTACGATCACGTTTTCACCGGCGGAAATCTGCTGGCTTTTAGGCGTTAAAGAAGCGACGCCTTCGTCGCCATAGAGCGCCACCCCTGCTGCATTCAAGCTATCAATGGTCATTTGCAGCGCTTCTTGTTTATCCAACGGCGACATCACCGCCTCGGCCACCTCCGCCGCGCCGGACAGTCCTCTGGCAATCGCCAGCGCCTCTTCCAGCTGTTTGATAACAGAAGACATATCGCGCTGCGCGCCCTGCGCTTTTTTCTGCGGCTCTGTGGTGATTTGAATGCCTTTCTCGGCTCTTATCGCCCCCCACTCATCCGTCCGCAGCTCAAACCCTTGCCCCCTCAGCGATCGCTCGGCGTCCACCAGGTGGCCCATATTCAGCTGAGTCTTGCCATACTCGGTGGCGACTTTGATATGCTCCTTGCCCCGCTCGTCATCCATCCGCAATTTATTGTTAGCAGGCGTACGTATCACGTTGCGCTTGTGGTTGATGGCGGTGACCAGCTCCGGGTGACGGGAGTCGTGCATAGCGTGGGAAATATAGGGGCGGTCGGGGTTGCCGCCGGTAAAGGCGATGGCAACTTCGGTGCCGTCAATCAGCGGGAAGTGCAGGCCGTAAGTATCGCCCGCGTAGACCGACGCCCGGCGCATCCACAGGCTTTCTTCGCCCTTGCGCCAGCTGTCGTTCAGGTCAAAATCCATCTTCACCCGGTAGCGGCCGTGGCTGTCCATGTAGCCATACTGGTCGTTGTCCGGACTGGTGACTCTCGCAGGCAGTGTGCCGCCGATATTCGGCCACGCCAGCAGCGCAGGACGGTAGGGACGCAGCGCGTCGTAGGGGATACCGGTAAACGTCAGCTGGTAGGCCTGACTTCTGTCGCCAATGCTCTCCACCGACACAATCAGAATGCCGCCGCCCGCTTCCGCTATCGGCGAACCGTTCACCGTAAGTATTTGACCCGGAGCGAGGTGCGCCAGCGTGGTCTTGCCGCTGATGGTTATCTGCTCGGTCATCAGCCGCTGATGGCACAGCTTGCCGTACCACGCGCCCTGACCGACGCCTTCCGGCTCTTGGCTTTCTTCACCGCCTTCGCCGCTCTCATCACCAAAGCCGAATTTGTTCAGCAGTTCTTTAGCCTGCCCCCTTGCCGCACCGCCAAAGCCGTCCAGCACGTTGCCAAAGCCGTCCAGCACGTTGCCAAACTGCCCCAGCAGGTCGTCCTGCTCGTTGCCGCTCTGTACCACCTCCCCCCGGTCACGGTAGTGTTCGGCGTACAGATAGTGCTGCCCGCGGGTGGTGGCATCCTTCTTCTGTTCGTTGACGTCTGACTTCATGCCCGACAGGGCTGCCCGGTAGTTGTAGTCCTGCGTAATAACGCTCTGCGGCACCGTCTTACGGGCGACTGACATGTCCCACACCGCCTCCAGCCCGCCGTCGTTGTTGCCGGTCGGCTGACGGTAGCTGGCCTGCGGGCCGTCCTGATACTGCTGCACCGAGTCGCCGAACACCACTACGTCGCAGCCGTGCTCCGCGTGGCTCTCAAAGCGGAACCAGATGCCTGAATCGGCCAGTAAGCGGCGGATAAACGTCAGGTCACTCTCTTCCCACTGGGTCAGGTACTCTTTAACCGGGTAGGTCTCTGCCAGCTCAAAGCGGAAGTCTACACCCGTCAGTTCATGCTTACGCAGCACCTCTTCCACCACCTGCGGCACCGTCTGGTTTTGGTAAATGGCGTTACCGCGGGTGTTGTCTAGCAGCTGTAGGCGTGGACTGACCGTCACTTCATACAGGGCTTCGTCGCCGGAAGTGGACAGCTGGCTGAACGACGTCACAATGCCGTACAGAGCGCGGGTTTCACCAAACTCGCCGCCGCCGCTCATCCCCAACGCACTGGTAACAAACGCGCTCCGACCAACAGATCTCACAATGCCGTTAATCGAAAAACCACCTAGAGGAGCATTAAACGCCTGACCAACTTTATCGCTGAACATCCCGCCGAAAGCGTTAAATGCCGACATCAGCCCGCGACTTAGTCCCAACGTTGAGTTTATTAGGTCGCTGATACCGCCCGGCGCCAGTGCAATCGCGGCACGCTGGCTTAACACCTGCTGCATAGACAACTCATGTGGAGCAGTAAACTGCACCGAGAAACGCCACGGCTCACTTAAGTGCTCATGCCCCTGAATGCGTAAGATAGACAGTCGAGATCTGACGCCGTCTATGCCCAACTGATAGCGATTCATACCGTCCGACACGGGCGTTGCCCTACCGACACCGCCGCCTGAATTTTCATCTCCACCGCCAAACAGCCCATCCAGCCCGTAAGCCAACATCTGCTTGTCCAAAAACGCCTTACCTTTGCCTATTAGCTGTTCCTTCATTAGCACCTCATAAAAACGACATTTCATATGATGTGTTCATTAAGCGCCCTGCAAAAAATCGCTCCGCGGCACCCGGCTGGACATTCTTCAGTAATGATTTAGACAACAAATTAATAATTTCAAAATAAAAATATACCCATTGTTATTATATAATTATCAAGAGTATGTCACTTTTTCGATGCCTCTCTAATTTTCAGAGAAAAATCGTTTCGGAAGATGAAGTTATAGCGATATTTACTCGTTATTTTATCTGCTGAAATAGAGCGGGTAGCTAGAAATGAATGTCAAGAAAAGGGCTAAAATAGAGAGGGATTCACCGTTAAAGAAATGTCACGCAAGTGAAAATGTTGCGTAAAGAATCTTCCCTTCTGTTAAAATTGATCTTTAATCAATGTATCAGAACGTCGATTTCTACTGAGGATCAGACAATGAAAACATTGATTGCAACCGTTGTACTCGTCGCCGCTTCCGCACTGACCTTAACGGGCTGTGCTAACCCTTACGGCGGCAGTAACCAGAATAACACTCAGGCCGCCAACGTAGGCGTGGGTGCCGGGGTGGGGGCGGTCGTCGGCGCGGGTGTAGGCGCGCTGTCTTCGTCTCATAAAGATTACAAGAAAGGCGCCCTTATCGGTGCCGCTGCGGGTGCCGCAGTCGGCGCTGCGTCTGGCGCGATTCTGGGCAGTAGCTCAAACCAGTAATGCGTAAGGAATAAACATGAAAAGATCGACAATTGCGCTTGCCGCCATGCTGAGCGGCGCGCTGGCTCTCTCAGGATGTACTACTAACCCCTATACCGGCGAATCTCAGGCTGGGAAAGCGGGCATTGGTGCAGGTATCGGCGCGGTCGTTGGCGCTGGCGTAGGGGCACTTTCTTCTTCCAAGAAAGATCGCGGCAAGGGTGCCGCTATTGGTGCCGCTGCGGGTGCCATCTTAGGCGCCGGAGCGGGCTACTATATGGATGTTCAGGAAGCCAAGCTGCGTGAGAAAATGGCGGGCACCGGCGTCAGCGTAACGCGCAACGGCGATCAGATTATCCTGAACATGCCTGACAACGTGACGTTCGATACTGGCAGCAGCTCGATGAAGCCTGCTGGGGCGAACACGCTGGTTGGCGTAGCGATGGTGCTAAAAGAGTATGAGAAAACCGCGGTTAACGTCGTCGGCCATACTGACAGCACAGGCTCCCGTGAAACCAACATGCGGCTTTCTCAGCAGCGCGCCGACAGCGTTGCCAGCGCGTTGATTACACAGGGCGTCTCCGCTAGCCGCGTTCGCACCATGGGTGTCGGCCCAGATCAGCCGATTGCCTCCAACAGCACTGAACAGGGCAAGGCACAGAACCGCCGCGTGACGATTACACTCAGCCCGCTGTAATATTCATTCATTACACATAGCGCCGACAGCCCTCTGTCGGCGTTTTTATTGACTGAAGAACGTTACTCCTTCTCCACTTCATAGAGCCTGGACATAAGCTCCCCTTCTTCACCAAGGGTAGTTAGGTCGCCGTCAATATCCAGCCAGCATCGGTATTTTCTCTTTTCCGGTTCATCCAGATAGTATCCACACCGCGAATAAACCCCCTGCAAATCGAAAACGTCTCCCGTCGGGGACTGTACCGAAAGCATAAACTCAAACGCCACGCCGGAGCGAACCAGAATCACCTGCTTGGCATCCTCACTCTCGCGCCGTCCTCCCGTCAGCCACTGCGGTTTTGACGTCGCCTGAAAAGAAAGCAGACGCGAACCGACCACTGACTGACAGAGCAGTGATTCAATGTCCGATCTTATTGTCGGAAAGGGTTCGTTAGCCAGCCATTTGAACATGTGTTCGGTATCCAAAAGCAGGGAAAAGTCGTCCATTGAGCATTCCAACCAGTTCTAGTGAAAGAGAGTGACATCATTGCAGAATCACATTTAAAAGCTATTCTATTTCCACGGAAAGAGAACCTCCGCGCTGAAAAAACAGTCATATTCCGCCTGTTTTATATGCTATTGTTTACTATTACCTTCCTGCCCTATTTCCTGTGTCCCATTCCATGAGGAGACGCCATGAAACCCTCGATCGTTTGTTATAAAAAGCTGCCCGACGAACTCAAACAAAAACTGGAAAAGCGCTTTACCGTAACGGCCTTTGACGCCGTAAACGACGACAACTTCCCCGAATTTCTGGCTGCGCTAGAACATGCCGAAGGCCTGATCGGGTCAGGATTAACCCTCGATCGGGCTCTGCTGCAAAGGGCTCCGAGACTAAGAGCCGTTTCCACTATTTCCGCGGGCTACGACAACTTTGACGTCGAGGCGCTCACCGAGAGAAAAATCCCGCTGATGCACACCCCCGGCGCGCTAACCGATACTGTCGCCGATACCATCATGGCGCTGGTGCTGGCCAGCGGCAGGCGCATCGTTAACGTCGCCGAGCGGGTAAAAGCGGGCGAATGGCAGGACAGCGTCGATGAAAGCTGGTTTGGCGTTGACGTTCACCATAAAACTATGGGCATCATCGGGATGGGCAGGATCGGCAGCGCTCTGGCCCAGCGCGCGCGCTTTGGCTTCAACATGAAAATTGTTTACCACACGCGTACCCGCAACGCCGAAGCGGAAGATCGGTTTGACGCTATCTATATGGATCTGGACAAGCTGATGTCCACCGCCGATTACGTCTGTCTGATCCTGCCTCTTTCACCGCAAACCTATCACCTGATCGACGCTGAGAAGCTGGCGTTGATGAAGCCTGACGCCTACTTTATCAATGCGGGGCGCGGTCCGGTTGTCGATGAAGCGGCACTGATTGAGGCGCTACAGCAGAAAAAAATTGCCGGAGCCGGGCTGGACGTTTTTGAACAGGAGCCACTGCCTGTCGATTCACCGCTGCTGTCGATGCCTAACGTTGTCGCCGTTCCACACATTGGTTCCGCAACGTTTGAAGCGCGCTATGCCATGGCCAAAACGGCAGTGGAGAACCTGATCGCCGCCATGACCGACAGCATTGACGGCAACTGCGTCAATCCGCAGATAATCCGCTGACGCACGAAGGTCGCTTGGCTGAGCTCGCACTTGATGCAGCTCGGCTAAGCGGGACTTTTTTTCACAGCACGATTGCGTACAATTTAGTCTCTTGCGATAGCGATCCCTTTACGGATGGAGTCGATAACCCGCAATATCACCAGATAAAAACCAAAATGCAGCATTTACGCTAAGCCAACGCGTTCTCGCGTCCCGTTGCACCCTTTACCGTCTATCGGTTATCGTTATCGGCTATGTTTTTTCATTCTGACTTTTAGCGTACTCCCATGACTTTTTCCTCTTTCGGCAGTAAGTTCACCCGCTTTTCCGGTATTACCCAGCTAATGAGCGATTTAAACGACGGCCTGCGCACGCCGGGCGCTATCATGCTCGGAGGCGGCAACCCTGCACAAATCCCCGCCATGCAGCGATATTTCGAAGGGCTCTGTGCCGATCTGCTCAAAGAAGGAAAGCTAACGGAATCGCTGTGTAACTACGACGGCCCACAGGGAAAAGACGCCTTTCTCAACGCGCTGGCCGATCTGCTCAGCAAAACGCTGGGCTGGCCGATTAGCGCAAAAAATATCGCCTTGACCAACGGCAGCCAGAGCGCCTTTTTCTACCTGTTTAACCTGTTTGCTGGCCACCGCCCGGACGGGGCGGTCAAGAAGGTGCTATTCCCAATGGCGCCGGAATATGTCGGCTATGCGGACGTTGGCCTTGAAGACGACCTGCTGGTTTCTTACAAGCCGACGATCGAACTGCTGGAAGACGGCATGTTCAAGTACCACGTTGACTTCGACAGTCTGCAAGTGGGTGATGATATCGGCCTGATGTGCGTTTCCCGCCCCACCAACCCAACCGGTAACGTGCTGACGGATGAAGAACTAACTCGCCTCGACGCCATCGCCAACGAAAAAGGGGTACCGCTAATTATCGATAACGCCTACGGCGTGCCGTTTCCCGGCATCATATTTAGTGAGGCAACACCGCTTTGGAACCCCAACACGATTTTGTGCATGAGCCTGTCCAAGCTCGGCCTACCGGGCACGCGCTGCGGTATTGTTATCGCCAATGAAGAAATTATTTCTGCGCTGGGCAACCTGAACGGCATTATCAGCCTGGCTCCCGGCAGCGTCGGCCCAGCTCTGGCGCTGGAGATGATTCAGCGCGGCGATCTGCTTAAGCTATCGGAACAGGTCATCGGGCCGTTTTATCAGGCCAGAGTAGAGCAAACCCTCGATATCCTTCGCCGCTACCTGTCACCGGAACGCTGCCTGATCCACAAACCGGAGGGGGCTATCTTCCTGTGGCTGTGGTTTAAAGACCTGCCCATTACCAGCCAGACGCTTTATGAACGCCTGAAGGCGCGCGGCGTTCTGATGGTGCCCGGGCACCACTTTTTCCCCGGTCTGGAACAGGGCTGGCCGCATACCCAGCAGTGCATGCGCATGAACTACGTTCCCGCACCAGAGCTGATAGAAAAGGGCATCGCCATCCTGGCGGAAGAGATCGAGCGCGCTCACGCCGAAGGGTAGTGCAGCTTAAAAGAATATCCTCCGGCATAGCCGGTAATGCCAGTCAGTTAAGCAACTGACTGGCATTAAAGCCAAAAGGCTTTGCTTTTTTTATCCATCGCCAATCGCTGTTGACTTAGGCCTTATGCTCCGCGAGGGCGCCCGCTGGAGGCACGGATTTGCAGCGTTGGCCTATAAACGTAATGGCTGAGAGGATTATCCGGCATGGCTATCCTGCGCAGGATTTGCTGAGCGGCCTGTTTACCGAGCGCCAGCGGCTCAACGGCAATCGTCGACAGCGGTGGATTACTGTAAACACAGCCCGCCACCCCGTCATAGCCTATTAGAGAAATGTCTTTCCCCACGCTGAGACCTCGTTCTCCCAGCGCAGACTCCGCACCAAACGCCATTAAATCGTTATAACAAATTACCGCCGTAGGTGGCGTCGACATGCCCAGCAGCTTGAGCATCAGCTGATAGCCGTTAGCCCGGGTAGGTTCACTGCGAAACATAGACTCGTCTTCACACCACAGCGGCAAACCATAGTGGCGCATCGCGTCGCGGTAGCCCTGATAGCGCAGATGGCTGGCCTGCCCTCCGATAAAAGCGATATCGGTATGCCCCTGATGAATGAGATATTCGGTCGCCTCCCGGACCCCGGCATAGCTGTCCACCCCCACATAGTCGACGGGAAGCGTCTGCCAGTCCATAGGACGCATAGTAATCAGCAATGGCGTGGCGCTGTTGGCATAGCGTAGGAGATCTTCTTCACGGGTCCCGTTTACCGGACACAACACAATCCCCGCCACGTGGTGCTCAAGCAGCGCGTCCAACACTTGCTTTTGCCGTTCACCGCTCTGAGAGGTATTCGCCATAATAGTGATATAACCCAGCTCCGCCAGCGTGGTTTCCAGCCCCATGGTAAATTCGGCAAAAAAAGGGTTTGTCAGATCGTCAATCACCACGCCAATAGTCAACGACGTTTGCGAACGCAGGTTAGCGGCAAAGCGGTTATACACATAGCCCAACTCATCAATCGCGCGCAGAACTTTTTGCCGAGTTTCCTCTTTAATCAAAGGGCTATCGTTCAATACCAGCGAGACGGTTGACTTAGACACGCCTGCGGCGCTGGCCACTTCCATCAACGTAACACGCTTCCTTCCCGCATGCGGCTTTGCCATGCTTTCTCCCAAACTGGGCAAGATAAATTCAATGGCCTTACTCTACCATATTTTCGCCCCTCTGAATGGCTCGTGCTGAAGCGGTAAGATCCATAAAGATCGAGCGATTGATCACATAATGGAAAACCGTTCATTGCCTTTTTTCACCCTAAGAAGTAAATATTTCGCCCACAATTGGAACGATCCAATAAATAATAAAAACATAATGCGTTGTTTTAAATCATATAAAAATAAATTAATTGTATCGAAATAAGGAGTTATTATGTCTGCAGTACACACGATCTGCGCAGAAGAGGCTGCAGCGCTCATTCCAGACGGCGCTATCGTGACCATTTCTTCTGCCAGTGGGCTGGGCTGTCCGGACGCCGTTCTTGCGGCTATCGGCAAGCGCTTTGACGATGAAAACCATCCTCAGGCTATTACGACCATTCATCCAATTGCCGCTGGCGACATGTACGGTATTAAGGGGATCGACCACATCGCCAAACCGGGACTGCTGGCCAAGGTCATTGCAGGCTCCTATCCTTCCGGCCCGTCGTCCATGACGCCACCCGCCATCTGGCAAATGATCGGCAATAACGAAGTGGCGGCCTGGAATCTGCCCTCCGGTATTCTGTTCGATATGCACCGCGAAGCGGCGGCACATCGCCCCGGCGTGTTGACGCAAACCGGGATGGACACCTTCGTTGACCCGCTGTTACAGGGTGGCGCGATGAATGAAAAAGCCGCCAGTCAGCCCTTTGTTAAACGCGTCGAGTTTGCCGACGATAACTGGCTCTTTTTCCCCGCCATTGCCCCGCAGGTCGCAATTATTCGCGCCACAACGGCCGACGAGCGCGGCAACCTGAGCTATGAACATGAAGGAGCCTACCTCGGTCCAATGGAACAGGCGCTGGCCACACGCAACAGCGGCGGTATCGTCATCGCCCAGGTAAAACGGCAGGTCGCCGCCGGAAGCCTGAACCCTAAAAGCGTGCGCATTCCTGGCGTGCTTGTGGACTACGTTGTCGTTGCGCCGGAGCAGATGCAAACCACTCAAACGGTGTATGAACCCGCTATTTCCGGAGAGATCGTTCGACCGCTGCAAAGCTTTAGCCTGATGGAACAGGGCCCCGCCCGCATTATTGCCCAGCGCGTCACTGATGCGTTAAGCAAGGGGGATGCGGTCAATATCGGCTTCGGTATCTCTGCCAACGTACCGCGTATTTTGCTGGAACAGGAACGCCACGGCGATGTCACCTGGCTGCTGGAGCACGGAGCAGTGGGCGGTGTTCCCCTGCTGGACTTCCAGTTTGGCTGCGCATCCAACGCCGAAGCGTTTATGCCGTCACCTCAGCAGTTCACCTATTTTCAGGGCGGCGGCTTTGACCTTTCGCTGATGTCTTTCCTACAAATTGGCTCTGACGGTTCCGTCAATGTGTCTCAGCTTCCCTCTCGGCCGCACGTCACGGCGGGCTGCGGTGGATTTATCGACATTACGTCCAGCGCCAAACGCATCATTTTTTCCGGCTTCTTCAACGCGGGCGCTCAGCTGGCTTTGGAAGACGGTAGGCTGCGCATCCTCAAGGAAGGCAAAGCGAAAAAGCTGGTGCAGGAAGTCGCGCACGTCACCTTCTCCGGCAAGCGTGCGATGGCACTTGGTCAGCAGGTGCTGTATGTCACCGAACGCTGCGTTATAGAGCTAACGGAACGAGGCCTAGTCGTCACCGAAGTTGCGCCGGGCATCGACCCAGAACGGGACATTCTGGCCCAGAGCGATGCCGTTTTACACCTCTCGGACAATCTCAAGCTTATGCATGAAAGCTATTTCTCACAGGGAGAGCACCATGAGTAACGGCTCTATCGACCTGTCCAGAGACGGCTTTATCGCCACGCTGACGATTAACCGCCCGGAAAAAATGAACGCACTGACGCCGGAAATGCTGGAACAGCTTAAGGCGCACTGCCTACAGCTAGAGACCGACAGGGATGTCAGGGTGGTTCTGCTCACTAGCGCCTGCCCTAAAGCCTTCTGCGTCGGGGCGGATATTCACCGCTGGACCTCCCTCACCGCGCTGGATATGTGGCGCAGCTGGATCCGCCGAGGGCATCAGGCGTTTGACGCGCTGGCGCAGCTACCGCAGCCGGTCATTGCCCTGCTTCATGGGCTGGCCTACGGCGGCGGGCTTGAGCTGGCGGCGGCGGCCGACATTCGCCTGGCGAGCAGCGATGCGCGCATGGCGATGCCGGAAACTGGGCTGGCAACCGTTCCGGGTTGGTCCGGCACTCAGCGGTTAACGTCGCTGCTGGGCCGATCGCTGGTGAAAGAGATGGTATTTACCGGCGATCCGCTGAGCGCTGAGCGGGCGCTTTCCTGCGGCTTAGTCAGTCAAGTCGTTCCTGCTGAACAGCTCAGTGACGCCGGAGCCGCCCTCGCTCAACGAATTGCGGCTCGCGCTCCTATAGCTGTGCAAATTGCCAAGCAGGTGATTGACGCCAGTGATGGCATTGCCGCTGGCCTCACTCTTGAGGCACTGGCGGGGGCGCTTTCTGCCAGCACGGAAGACGCCAAAGAAGGAAGTCAGGCGTTCAGGGAAAAGCGAACGCCTCAGTTCCGAGCTAGATAATCAATATCCCGCGCGGAGGAACCCTGCTCCGCTGCGATAAAAAAGGAAATAATAATGAATAAAACCACCTCTGTACCCGAGACCGCTCCTTTCTCACGTCGAATACTCAATAAACTAGCCGCCTTTACCCCAGGGATATTTTTAATCGGCTACAGTATCGGCACCGGCAGTATCACAACGATGGCAAAAGCAGGTGCTAATTACGGTGTTTCTCTGATGTGGGCCGTTGCGCTGTCCTGCGTTGTCACCTGGTTTCTGATCCGCATATATGGTCGCTATGCCTCAGTCACTGGCGAACGGGCGCTAACCGCCTTCCGTCTGCATATCCATCCCGGTGTCGCTATGCTGTTTCTGATAGGACTGACCGTTGCGGTTAGCGGTTCTATTATGGGAGTGATGGGCATTCTGGCCGACGTCATGTCCGTCTGGTCAGCCACGTGGTTCGAAGGAGGCATTTCCCCTCTGGCTTGGGCGATAGCGATGGTTATCATGATTAACGTCGCGCTATGGACGAACACTAACTCCGGCTTCGATAAAATTCTGTCGGCTCTGGTCGGTATCATGGGTCTGGCGTTTGTCATTAACTTTTTCATTATGATGCCCCCAGTTGCCGACCTGCTTGCAGGGTTTGTCCCTTCTGTGCCTGCCGCCGTTCCCGGCGATAACAGCAGCCCATTCCTGATCATTGCAGGAATGGTCGGTACCACGGTGGCTCCGGCCATGTTTTTAATGCGCACCGCGCTGGTAAAAAGCAACGGCTGGGGTGTACACAATCTTCCTCACCAGAACCGCGATGCTATCGTCAGCGCTAGCATGATGTTTATTATCAGCGCCGCAGTGATGGCCGCCGCCGCCGGAACGCTGTACCAGACGGGTACAGGTCTAAACAATGCAGCACAGATGGTCGTCATCCTCGAACCTATTGCCGGTTCAGCCGCCGTGGGTCTATTTGTCATAGGCACAGTCGCTGCGGGACTCTCTAGCCAATTTCCAAATCTGCTGCTTACCCCTTGGCTGCTGGCCGATTGGCGTAATACCAGTAACGAAGTCAGTACTGGCTACCGCTGGCTGATGACCGTTATGTCACTGCTTTGCCTAGTGGTGCCGCTATTCCACGCTCGCCCAGTGCTGGTCATGATCGCCTCTCAGGCCTTTAACGCCATAATCCTGCCCCTCACTGTATTATGCATGTTCTGGCTGGCCAACAATCGCTCCCTGATGGGCGATCACCGCTGCAGCCGCTGGGAAAACCTCATGTTCGTCGCAATTAGCGCGTTTACACTAGTCATGGGCTACATGGCGATGAGCGGCCTCATCGAAAGCCTGCTTAAATAAAAGGAAGCACGATGGCGCACACTGATGAAATGCTGGACGCACTCACTGACGTCAAAATGTTTAACTATGCTCCGAGTGCTGAAGCAGGCACAGGCAGAGCAATTGCCGGTCATTCCCTCCCTGAGTACCAGTGCGACGCACTGGTCTTAGGCAGCGGTGCAGCAGGCTGGCGCGCTGCTGTGGAGCTTAAGCGGCGCGGCATTGATACGCTAGTGGCTACCAGCAAGGCCTTCTGGGGAACGTCTGCCTGCTCGGGCTCCGACAAGCAAACCCTGCACACAGCTAACACCCGCGGTAACGGCGAACAGTTCTTAGCGATGAGCGAAACGCTGTCTGCCGGGGGGGCCATGGACAAAGACGCAGCCTATATTGAAGCCGTCGGCTCGGTGAACACCTGCGAGGTGCTGAAGTATCTGGGGCTGGATCTGCCCGAGGACGAGCTTGGCGCCACGCTGCGCTACCAAACCGACCACGATGAGTTTGGCCGCGCGACCAGCTGTGGCCCTCGCACTTCGCGTCTGATGGTTAAAGTATTGGCGCAGGAGGCCATGCGCCTTGAAGTGCCGCTGCTTGACCACACAACGGCGATAAAAATTCTGACGGAAGGCGAGGGAAGCGCTCGCCGCGCCGTTGGCGTTATTGCGATAGACAAATCGTGTCGCGACAATCCCTGGCAGATAGTGCTAATTCGCTGCCGCCATCTGGTACTGGCGACAGGCGGACCGGGTGAGCTTTACCGCGACAGCGTATACCCGAAAAACTGTTTCAGCGCGCTGGGTATGGCGCTGGAAGCAGGCATTCAGCTTGTCAATCTGACCGAGAGCCAGTTTGGCATCGGCACGCCGCGTTCGCACTTCCCGTGGAACCTGTCCGGCACCTATATGCAGGCCATGCCGCGCATCTACTCACAGGATAACGCAGGGAATCAGTACAACTTTCTGGCAGACTACTACCCCACGACGCGCCAGCTTACATCTGCGATTTTTAAAAAGGGCTACCAGTGGCCTTTCCACGCTGAACGCATGCTGAACTACGGCTCCAGCCTGCTTGACGTTGCGGTCTACGAAGAGGCGAAAAAAGGACGAAAGGTCTTTCTGGACTTTCTTTCCAACCCGCAGCCCGGTGCGGATAACGCCCCGTTCTCGCTTGATGCTCTGGATGAGGAAACCTCAGACTATCTGGAAAAAAACGGCGCCTTGCTCAATACGCCTCTCGACAGACTACAGCGAATGAACCCCCTCGCCGTTCCTCTGTATCAGCTTCACGGTCACGACCTGGCCTCAGAGCCGCTCCAGCTGACGATGAACAATCAGCACCTGAACGGCGGCATTGACGTGGATATCTGGGGGCAGACGTCCCTCCTCGGCTGCTATGCGATAGGAGAAAACGCGGGAACACACGGCGTCACCCGCCCGGGCGGCGCAGCGCTCAACGCAGGTCAGGTCTTCGCCAGGCGCTGTGCCCAACACATCGCCTATCGCAACAGATGCGCTCAGTCTTATGCCGTTGATGAACAGCAGGTCAGCGAGGCCGTTACAGCGACCAGCCACAGCCTGGCTGCGGGAGACGATGCGCTCACCCTTGAAGAAGTTCGCCTACGTGTACAAAACACAATGAGCGACTGCGCCGGGATTCTGTGCCGCACCGATGGCGTTGATAGCGCAGTGGCTGCGTTAACCGCGCTAAATCAGGAGATCGAGCATCGTAATATCAAGTCTGAACCCAACAGCCTGACGCGAGTTATGCAGTGGAAGCAAAGCGCAAAGCTGGCGCTGGCTGTCGTAACTTCACTCCAGTTTTATCTTCATCAGGGAGGCGGCAGTCGAGGGGCTCGGGCTATTCACAACGCAGAGTTCGGCGCCTGCCCGGACAGTGTAAAAGGCCCGCTAGAAGACTGGCGCTTTCTGCCTGAAAAGGAGTCAGACCGTCATCGGATGGTCTGTATACGATGGGAAAAGAGTGGACTTGTACCCTCTTTTCGTCCTTGCCGAGCACTGCCTTCTCTCTCTCTGACCGACTTTGAGAACCGATGGCAGCGCTGGCTACGGGAAGAGGTTTTTGACACGCCTCATTAATGTCTTAACGTAAAAAAGGCGAAGCCCAGCGGCTTCGCCTTTTTTTACTGCTTAACAAACGTTTACGCCTGAACGTCAGGCTGCGGCAGTTCACTGCGCGAATTAATCGCGATGGTTTGCGCCTGTAGCGCTTCCGGCACCTGTCGCACGATATCAATATGCAGCAGCCCCAGCTCAAACTTGGCTTCAGACACGTGCATGTGATCCGCCAGCGTAAAGCTCAACTCAAACTCTTTACAGGCCAAGCCCTGATGAAGGTATTTCACCTCTTTTTCTACCTGAGTTGGCGTGCCGCGAACGGTCAGGCGCTGACCCTCGGCCTCAATCTCCAGATCGTCCTGTTTAAACCCGGCCAGAGCCAGAGTAATGCGATAGTGGTCGTCGTCGCTTTTCTCAATATTGTACGGAGGGAAGCCCGCATCCGCGGTTCCCTTCATGGCGTTAGCCAGCTTGTCAAAGCCGATCCACTGACGAAATAAGGGGGATAAATCATAGTTACGCATAGTATTAACTCCTTCTTTGAAGCGAGTGATGTCCGCCCCCGTTACGGCAGGCGATAAGGTTTCTTACGGCGCGTTGCCGTAAATCCTGAATTACTTAATCTCGATACGGCGCGGCTTGGACGCTTCGGGAATAACGCGCGCCAGCTCAATATAGAGCAGGCCGTTTTCCGAATAGGCGCCTTCAACCTGAATATGCTCCGCCAGCTGGAACTTGCGTTCAAAGTTACGCTCGGCGATCCCCTGATAGAGATAGGTTTTTTCCGGCTGCTGCCCCTGCTTAGCGCCGCGCACAATCAGCATGTTTGGTTGAGCGGTAATTTCCAGCTCGCTCTGTGCAAAACCGGCGACTGCAATCGCAATACGGTAGTGGTGTTCGTCGACTAGCTCGACGTTGTAAGGAGGATAGCCACCGTTGCCCTGATTTAAGCCGGACTCAATGGTGTTTAACAGGCGATCGAAACCAATAGCGGAACGATACAGTGGGGACAGGTCAAAATTGCGCATATAACGCCTCCTAAATCATCAGCGAGGTGAAAGTCTTCGTTCTCCGAAATCGGACAAACGGTTTTACTAACCGACTTACCCTTTACGGCATAAGTCATCTTCGTACCCTTACTAGATGGGGGCTAGGTCGCATATTTCAATATACACACATTCATTTTGTTGCTAACGGAGGTCACAGAGGCGCAACATTATGAGATATCGCTTATTCTCATTTGTTGTGGGGAGTGTTATAACTCTGCTCCTCAACGTCAGGGAGCGGATACGGTATCAATAACCGATTTGTGGGTGGCAACACATGGTAGTCAGTATGAAACATACGCTATTGTCGATTTTCGCCAGTGCAACAATGTTTTCTCAATCAGGCTGTTCCAGCATTATGGGGCACGTCGCCCCTTATGAAGGCTACTATCCCGGCGTGGAACACAACGTCGACATGCTTCAGGACGACAAAAACGGCTGGGTAATGCGCTCCCTGCTGGCCGTCGACCTGCCTTTTACCGCCGTTCTGGATACTGCGCTACTCCCTTACGACTACTATCGTTCAAGCAGCGGCAAAGAGTCTTCCCGTAAAAGAGTCGCTGATTCAGATAAGAAAAAGCAGGCCAGCGGGCAGATGAGAGATTCTGGGTATAAGAAGCCGGCGGCTAAAAAGTAGTCCTAAAAAAGCAGCCGAGTAGCTGCTTTCTCGTTTTCTTCCCTGACATTAGCTCACGCCTTACCATTCGCCGCTGTCAGTAAATTTGCATCACCGACCGTTTTCTTGCTGGCCTGATGACTTTTCTTCCCACACGAACTTACGCACAAAGGCTTCGACTTCCTGCAGCTCTTCAGGCCTATCTTTATGTACTCGCGTATGTAAAACCATCAGCTTGTCGCCAAGCACCGCAGTTGATAACACCACTTCATCCGTCTTATCAAACTCAGGAAACGCATTAAAGCGCCACATCACGCCGTCTTTCACCACCGATGCGTCCGCATAAGTCATCGTGGAAGACACCGCGTTATCCAGCCGTCTTCCCAGCTCACCGGCAAAGGCATAGCTAAACCTCTGCTCGCGTTTTCCAACCGGAAAGTCCGCAACGTTCAAAATATAAAGCGTGATTCGACGTCGAGTATCAACGTTGTGATAGTCAAACCAAGCGCCATTCGGATAGCCTTTCTGCGCGGCTTCTAGGTAGAAATCACCTAACCGGATAGGCAAAACGATACCGTATTTCTGACTCACGACAGCCCTACTATTATCGCCCATTGCCCACACATGGGCTAAAGGTCGGGATAAAAGGACGCGCTGATTCAGCTTCTCCCCCTCAGCCGTGCGGCCTTCATGCCAGGCAATATCGGCCATATACTGTATGGATTGGCGATACAGGCCATAAGGATAAGAACCACCATATTCTTCCAGCGCCATAGCCCTATCCAGCAACGTTTTCGCTTCCTGTCTGTTATTCAAGTGGTACTGCGCCATCCCCATGGCAGCATTCAATTCCGACAATTCACCAGGGAATACGGCATCTTTCAACGCTAAATCGGCAAGCGTCATCACCTGCAAATAGTTACGGTAGTCGTTAAGCTCTGTCTCAACACCGAAAAGGTGAGAGCTCATCATCTTTGACTGGTACAGCTTTGGCGCTTTCGGCCACTTGACGGTAGAAAACAGTATAGTGATAGCTCGTGCGGCTTCTTTGTGTCTTTGCTGGTTAAAACTCGTTTGCGCCTCGACGATCCAGTCCCCTCTGGCCGATACCCATTTCGCATCCGTTAAGCGCGTTTTCGTCCCTAACCCGTGCGCGTCCTTTGCTTCCATAAATTTTGCTGATTTCGCCTGAGCAAAGCTCAAATTCGGCAGTTCTCCCTTTGGCGTAGGGAGTTCCTGCCTCAGCGGCAGGCGTTTTTGCCAGCGATCAATATGCGCCTGTTCAGGGGATACTTTGACCTTTTCATCTAACAACGTCATGACGTCCGGTTCATCGTAAGACACTTTAAACGTCAGCGCGATTTGCTCTTCCGGCGTCTTCCCGGTTACATAGATTATTTCAGCCGCCTCTCCGCGCGCACCGGCTGGCGTAAATCCAGCCAGCATCCAGCCGCCGGAAACCAGTGGAAACTTAAGCGACGCCAAATCGTAGCGAAGTTGGTTATGCGCAACGTCCAGAACCCAAAGTTTGCCGTAAGGCTTGGCATCAGAAAAAAGCGCCTGCTGCAAACGGGTCACCGTATCCGGCTCCTTCGCCTGTCGGGCGCTAAAGATCGCCTTCACTTTCCAAGCCTTAACGTCACTTTTAGAAAGCTTATTCGATTCCTCTTTAGCCATCTGCTCAGCAAATTGGCTCAATTGAGAAAAATGGCCCTGCTCTTGTAATAAGCGAGCGACAACCTTTGCCGATGTATCAAGTTCATCAGCAAGGAAGTCCTTCGTTGATTTTGCAATAGATAGCGCACGCATAGCCGCATCCATAGCGTCGGACATTTCCCCTGTCCCCCTACAGCGGTTAGCATTCGTTATTTCCAACAGCCAGGCATCGCGAGCAGTGGGTTGGTCTTCTACCCGCCATAGCTTATTGACTTCCAGACAGCTTTCTTTCTCCCTCGAAGAAACCGTAGCTTCCTCCGCCCATGTACTGGCGCTAAAAAAGCACCACAGCAGAGCGCCAAATAAATAACGCGTTCTCACATAAAATCCTTTTTAGTTGGTCAGCCGTTTTATCAAAGCGGTTTTGTTAAATCACATTAAAACTGACGGAAAAAATAAAAGGAGCTGCTTTAGCTCCTTTTATTCTATTTTCATCGGATTCCTGCATCACCCCACTACACGTCGAGGTTCGCCACTTTCAGCGCGTTCTCTTCGATAAAGGCGCGGCGCGGTTCAACCTCGTCACCCATCAGCGTAGTGAACAGTTCGTCGGCAGCAATAGCGTCCTTCACGGTCACCTGAAGCATGCGGCGCCCCTGTGGATCCATGGTGGTCTCCCACAGCTGCTCAGGGTTCATCTCGCCCAGACCTTTATAGCGCTGGATGGTTAAACCGCGACGGGACTCTTTCACCAGCCAGTCAATGGCCTGTGCAAAGCTGGTAACCGGCTGGCGACGTTCACCGCGTTCGATAAAGGCACCGTCTTCAATCAGTTCACGCAGCTGCACGCCAAGCTGACAAATCTTGCGGTATTCACCGCCCAGCGCGAAATCAACAGTCAATGGATAGTCAGTGTCTACACCGTGGGTGCGAATGCGAATAATTGGTTCAAATACGCTGCGCTCGGCGTTTTCACGCACGTCGGCAATATAGGTGCTGCCGTGCTGCTCGCGGTCGTTCAGCGTGGCTACCAGCTGGTCGACCCAAGACTGAACTGACGCTCTGTCAGCCATCAGCGCTTCCGTCAGCGTAGGCTGATAAACCAGCTGGTTCAGCAGAGCCATCGGCGTGCGGCGCTCCATGCGCTTGAACATTTTCTCAACCGCATAATACTCCGCCACCAGACGCTCTAACGGTTCACCGGCCAGCGCGGGAGCGTGTGGGTTAACGTGCAGCGACGCACCGTCCAGCGCAGTAACGATTTGATACTGATCCATCGCTTCATCGTCTTTGATGTACTGCTCTTGTTTGCCTTTCTTCACTTTGTACAGCGGCGGCTGAGCGATATAAACATAGCCGCGCTCGATAACTTCTGGCATCTGGCGGTAGAAGAAGGTCAACAGCAGCGTACGAATGTGCGAGCCGTCAACGTCGGCGTCGGTCATGATGATGATGCTGTGATAGCGCAGCTTGTCCGGATTGTATTCGTCGCGACCAATGCCGCAGCCCAGCGCGGTAATCAGCGTAGCTACTTCTTGAGAGGAGAGCATCTTGTCGAAACGCGCCTTCTCAACGTTAAGGATTTTACCCTTCAGCGGCAGAATCGCCTGATTCTTGCGGTTACGCCCCTGCTTGGCAGAGCCGCCCGCTGAGTCCCCTTCCACAAGGTACAGTTCAGACAGAGCCGGGTCGCGCTCCTGACAGTCCGCCAGCTTGCCGGGCAGGCCGCCTAGATCTAGCGCGCCCTTACGGCGAGTCATTTCTCGCGCCTTACGAGCCGCTTCGCGCGCGCGCGCAGCGTCAATAATCTTGCCAACGACAATCTTGGCGTCGCTTGGATTTTCCAACAGGTATTCCGACAGCTTCTCCGCCATGACGGACTCAACCGCAGATTTCACCTCAGAAGAAACCAGCTTATCTTTGGTCTGTGAGGAGAATTTCGGATCCGGCACTTTCACAGAAACTACGGCAACCAGACCTTCACGGGCGTCGTCGCCGGTGGCGCTGATTTTCGCCTTTTTACTGTAGCCTTCCGCTTCCATATAGTTGTTCAGCGTACGCGTCATTGCCGCGCGGAAGCCAGCGAGGTGGGTACCGCCGTCGCGCTGTGGAATGTTGTTGGTAAAGCAGTAGATATTTTCCTGAAAGCCGTCGTTCCACTGCAGGGAAACTTCAACGTTAATGCCTTCTTTATTCTCGCTGGTGAAATAAAACACCGACGGGTGGATAGGATTCTTGTTGCGGTTCAGATAGTCAACAAACGCCTTGATGCCGCCTTCGTAGTGGAAGTGATCGTGCTTATCATCGCGCTCGTCGTTCAGCTTGATAGAAACGCCAGAGTTCAAAAACGACAGCTCGCGCAGGCGCTTGGCCAGGATCTCGTACTGAAACTCCAGATTGCTGGAGAAAGTGTCCGCGCTTGGCCAAAAGCGAATACGAGTACCGGTTTTTTCGCTGTCGGCGAAAGGAGCCAGCGGCGCCTCAGGAACGCCGTGGCGATAGATCTGCTTATAAACTTTGCCGCCGCGGTCGATGACCATTTCCAGCTTTTCGGACAGGGCGTTTACCACTGAAACACCTACGCCGTGCAGACCACCGGAAACTTTATACGAGTTATCGTCAAACTTGCCGCCAGCATGCAGCACAGTCATGATGACTTCCGCTGCCGATACGCCCTCTTCAGGGTGAATGTCGGTCGGAATGCCGCGCCCGTCATCCTGCACTGATACAGAGTTATCGCTGTGGATGGTAACCACGATGTCCTTACAGTAACCCGCCAGCGCCTCGTCGATCGCGTTATCGACAACCTCAAATACCATGTGGTGCAGGCCGGTTCCGTCGTCCGTGTCACCGATGTACATTCCCGGGCGCTTACGAACCGCATCCAGACCTTTTAACACCTTGATACTTGAGGAATCATATGTATTCGACATTAGCGTTTCTCACTCACTCCAGATCCTGTGGTTGATGCTCTATTTTGCCATGTTCTACCAAGAACATCCTGCCATTTTTGTCCATCATGTCGGCAATCTGCTCAGCGCTGACGGCGCTTACAAACACTTGCGCGCCGGTCGCTTTCAGGCGGTCTGCCAACAGTTTTCGGCGCTGAACGTCAAGCTCAGAGGCAAAATCATCGATAAGATACAGGCAACGACGCCCGCTCTGGCGAGTAAGAAACTCCCCCTGAGCGAGACGCAGTGCGCACATCAGTAACTTAAGCTGCCCGCGCGACAGCATATCTTCGACCGGAACACCGTCCGCCCGAATGCGGAAATCCGCCTTATGTGGGCCAGACGCCGTATAGGTCAGCGCCCGATCCCGCTCAAACTGCCGCTCCAGCAGTTCGCCGTAGTCGCTCTCTTTCTCCCAGCCGCGCTGGAAAGAAAACGACAGCGTAAACTCCGGTAGAAACGCCGCACAGGTTTGCACAATGTCCTGCGCGATGGCCTCCGCATAGGCCGCTCGCCACTCACTGATACGTGTCGCCAGAGGAGCAATTTCTTGATCCCAAGGGCGAATTTGCGAGTAGCGATAGGTCTGACGCAGCGCCGCGTTGCGCTGCTTGAGCAAACGCCGGAGGTTGTTCCAACCGTGAAAGAAGTGGGGCTCGCTGTGAAAACAGCCCCAGTCCAAAAAGGCTCTTCGATACTTCGGCCCGCCGTTCAGCAGAGTAAAGCCTTCCGGCGTTATCAGCTGAATGGGGAGAAGCTGCGCCAGCTCGGACACCTTATGCCCGTCGCTGCCGTCGATACGCACCAGCGTATCACCCAATCGGCTTTTTCTCAGGCCGACGGACAGCTCCCGCTCACCTTCGCCAGCTATTCTACCATGTAATACAAATTCCTGCTGCTCGTGCCGCACCACGCGCCCAGTTTGCAGGCTGCGAAAGGCGCGCCCGTGCCCTAGAGTGTAAACTGCCTCTAGAACGCTGGTTTTTCCGCTGCCGTTAGGACCAATAAAAAAATTAAAGCCGGCAGACGGTATCAAGTCTGCCGACGCAATATTGCGGAAATCGTTGATCAGTAAGCGGGTTAAGGCCATTTAAATGACGACGCAAATCTCGCTTACAGGCGCATAGGCATCACGACGTAGGCCGCGCTGACGTCATCACAGTCTTCCAACTGCACGCTGGATACGGAATCCGTCAGCAGCATTCTTACCTCTTCACACTTCAACGCGTTGAGCACGTCCAGCACATAGCTGACGTTAAAGCCGATTTCCAAATCCGTGCCGCCGTAGCGCACGTCGAGGATCTCTTCCGCCTCTTCCTGCTCGGGGTTATTGGCGGTGATCTTCAGCTGATTCTCGTTCAGGTGCAGCCGCACGCCGCGGAACTTCTCGTTAGAGAGAATGGCCGCGCGAGAAAACGCCTGCTTGAGTTCGTCGCAGTTAGCTTCCAGCGTTTTGTCCGGATTCTTGGGCAGAACGCGACGATAGTCAGGGAAGCGACCGTCAACCAGCTTGGAGGTAAAGATAAAGTCGCCAACGTGGGCGCGAATGTTGTTACTGCCGATTTGCAGCCTGACGTCGTTAGTGTTGTCCAGCAGGCGAAGCAGCTCCAGAACGCCTTTACGCGGTACGATCACGTCGTGCGGCGGCAGCTTTTGCCCAACCGGCATAGAGCACACCGCCAGACGGTGGCCGTCGGTCGCCACAGTGCGCAGCTCTTCCCCTTCGGTTTCAAACATCATACCGTTAAGGTAGTAGCGAACGTCCTGATGGGCCATGGAGAACTGAGTTGCTTCAATCAGGCGCTTCAGCGTTGCCTGAGGCAGCGTAAACTCCACGTCGCTCTTCCAGTCATCCAGATTCGGGTAGTCTGACGCTGGCAGTGTAGACAGCGAGAAGCGGCTGCGCCCAGAGCGCACCAGCACGCGATCGCTTTCCAGCGTAAAGCTGATTTCCGCACCGTCAGGCAGGCCGCGACAGATGTCGAGAAACTTCCGTGCCGGTACAGTGATCGCGCCAGCTTCATGCGGCTGCGTCAGCGTAATACGGGCGACCATCTCCATTTCCAGGTCAGTACCGGTCAGCAGTAAATAGCCTTCCGTCACTTGAATCAGAAGATTGCCGAGAATAGGCAGCGTGGGGCGGCCACCCAGCGGGCTGCTGACTTGCTGCAGCGGCTTTAAAAGATGTTCACGGTCAATGATAAATTTCATAAGCGTTATGATGATAATGTTCTGATTAAGTTAGAAAAATCTTCTTTGATGTCGTGACTTTCCTCACGCAGCTGCTCAATTTTACGACAGGCGTGCAGTACCGTAGTGTGATCCCTACCGCCAAACGCGTCACCGATTTCCGGCAGGCTGTGGTTGGTCAACTCTTTTGCCAGCGCCATCGCCATCTGACGGGGGCGCGCAACCGAACGGGAACGACGTTTAGAAAGCAGGTCGGCGATTTTGATTTTATAGTATTCGGCGACGGTTTTCTGGATGTTATCGATAGTGACCAGCTTTTCCTGTAGCGCCAGCAGATCGCGCAGCGCTTCACGCACAAAGTCGATCGTTATTGCGCGACCGGTAAAGTTAGCGTTAGCAATCACTCGGTTCAGCGCGCCTTCGAGCTCGCGCACGTTAGAGCGCAGGCGCTTGGCGATAAAAAACGCCACTTCCGCCGGCAGGCGAATGTCGTTTTCATCGGCTTTTTTCATCAGGATCGCCACGCGGGTTTCCAGCTCAGGCGGCTCAATCGCCACCGTCAATCCCCAGCCAAAGCGGGACTTAAGGCGATCTTCCACGCCGTTGATTTCTTTCGGGTAGCGGTCGGAGGTTAAAATAATTTGCTGGTTGCCTTCCAGCAGCGCGTTAAAAGTGTGGAAAAACTCTTCCTGAGAGCGCTCTTTGTTGGCAAAAAATTGAATATCGTCGATAAGCAGCGCATCGACAGAGCGATAGTAGCGCTTGAACTCTTCAATTGCGTTGTTTTGCAGCGCTTTAACCATATCCTGAACGAAGCGCTCAGAGTGCATATACACCACTTTAGCATTAGGCTTGCGTTCGATGATGCCGTTGCCGACCGCGTGCAAAAGGTGGGTTTTACCCAAACCGGTGCCACCGTATAAAAATAGTGGGTTATAGGCGCCGCCAGGGTTGTCCGCCACCTGCCTCGCAGCCGCTCTTGCCAGCTGGTTGGACTTACCTTCGACGAAGTTATCAAACTGGTGTTTCGGATTCACCCCAGAACGATAAGACAGCTCGGGCTGCGCTGAGGCATTTTCCCAGCTTGGACGCACGGCTGCCGCGCGCGTCATTTCAACCGGCTCGCTGCCGTTTGGCACAGCCTTTTTTACACCGCGAACCGGAGCCACCGACTTGGCGCCGACTTCAAAGCGAAGCTGAGGGACTTCTGTACCGCAGAAATCATTCAGCAGTGCATTAATATTGTTGAGGTACTTATCGCGAACCCAGTCCAGCACGAAGCGATTGGGCGCGTAAAGAGCGAGCGTATTGTCACTCAGTTCCGCCTGCAGTGGGCGGATCCACAT